>CAMLGD010000308.1 GCA_946479405.1 uncultured Vogesella sp. | reverse complement strand
CGCAGGCCGCCGCGCGCCTTGGGAATGATGTAGGGCGCGTTGCTCATGCTTTCCATGCCGCCGGCCACCATCACGCTGGCGCTGCCGGCCAGCAGCAGATCGTGCGCCAGCATCAGCGCCTTCATGCCGGAGCCGCACATCTTGTTCACGGTGGTGGCACCGGCAGACAGTGCCAGCCCGCCCTTGATCGCCGCCTGCCGCGCCGGCGCCTGGCCCTGTCCGGCCGGCAGCACGCAACCCATGATCACCTCTTCCACCGCCTGTGGCGCCAGACCCGCGCGCCCCACTGCGGCGCGAATGGCCACCGCGCCCAGCTCGCTGGCGCTCAAGGCGGACAGGTTGCCCTGGAAGCCTCCCATCGGGGTGCGGGCCATGCCCACGATTACGATTGCATCTTGTTGCATTACTGCCTCCGGCATGATGTGTACGTTTACGTTAACGTAAACAACAATCGAAAAACAAGCCGCCCGGCGGCGGCTGTCGCACAAATACGAATGTCTCGGTTAATTCTTGCTGCGCGTGCGCAGCCATTCCTCGCACTGCCCGCGCACCTGACCGATTTCTTTCAGCACCAGTTGCAGATCCTGCATCTGGTGTACCAGCTGCTGCTCGCGGCGAGTGAGGATATCGATGAATTTCTTTAGCTGTGGCTCGTCGGTGTTGGCTGCGTCGTACAGCTCGAACAGCTCGCGGATTTCCTGCAGCGACAGACCGATGCGCTTGCCACGCAGGGTAAGCATCAGCCGGACGCGATCGCGCCGGGTGTAGATGCGGCGCTGGCCTTCCCGCGCGGGCGATAGCAAGCCTTCCGCCTCGTAAAAGCGGATGGCGCGGGTGGTGATGTCAAACTCCTGCGCCAGTTCGGAAATGCTGAAGGTGCGATCAGCAGCTACGTTCACGACTACTCCTGGATACGGTTCGAAATGTGGCCGGCAATGTGGCCAGCTCACGATTGTAATACGTGACGCCGCTCACGGCATCCGGCTTATCCCGCACAGCAACATATCGAACCAGCAGCCCGTGCGGCAAATCACTCAAGTTTTTTCATTATAGTTGACGTTTACGTAAACTAGAATTAATTTTGCCAGCTACCTAGCAGGAGGAAGCGATATGAGCATGCACACCATCGGCGTTGTCGGCGCCGGCACCATGGGCAACGGCATTGCCCAGGTTTTTGCCCAGGCGGGGTTCAACGTGATCATGGCCGATGTTGGTCAGCAGGCACTGGACCGTGGCCTGGCCAGCATCAGCAACAGCCTGAGCCGGCTGGTGAAAAAGGGCCAGTTCAACGACAACGAGGCGGTGGCCACCCTGTCGCGCATCCGCGGCAGCGCCCTGCTCAGCGAGCTGGCCGGCTGCCAGCTGGTGGTGGAAGCCGCCACCGAGAACGCTACCATCAAGGAAAAGATCTTTCGCGATCTGGCGGAAATCGTCTCTGCCGACTGCATCCTGGCCAGCAACACCTCATCGATCTCGCTCACCACCATCGCCTCCTGGGTGAAGCAGCCGGAACGCGTGATCGGCATGCACTTCATGAACCCGGTGCCGGTGATGCAGCTGGTGGAGATCATCCGCGCGCTGCAGACCAGCGATGCCACCCACACCGCCATCCACGCGCTCAGCCTGCAGCTGGGCAAGACGCCGGTAACGGTGAAGGACGGCCCCGGTTTCGTCTCCAACCGCGTGCTGATGCCGATGATCAACGAGGCCGCCTTCGTGCTCTACGAAAACCTGGCCAGCGCCGAGGACATCGACACCGTGCTGAAGCTGGGCATGAACCACCCCATCGGCCCGCTGGCACTGGCGGACCTGATCGGCCTCGACACCTGTTTGTCCATCATGGACATCCTGCACCGCGAGTTCCGCGACTCCAAGTACCGCGCCTGCCCGCTGCTGGTGCAGCTGGTGGCAGCCGGGCATCTGGGCCGCAAGAGCGGCCAGGGCTTCTACCAGTACTGATCGGCCAGACACCGCACAATCCACGCACCCGGCCACACAGGTTGGCCGCGCAATACGGAAGGAGCAACACCATGTCTCGACTTCCCACCGTCAAACTGCTGATCAACGGCGAGTTTGTCGAATCCCGCACCCAGGACTGGCGCGAGATCATCAACCCCGCCACCCAGCAGGTGTTGGCACGGGTGCCGATGGCCACGCCGGATGAAATAAATGCGGCGGTAGCCGCGGCCAGAACGGCCTTCGCCAGCTGGAAGAAAACATCGATCGGCGCCCGCGCCCGCATCTTCCTCAAGTACCAGCAGCTGATCCGCGAACACATGCAGGAGCTGGCCGCCATCCTTACCGCCGAACAGGGCAAGACCCTGGCCGACGCCGAAGGCGACATCTTCCGCGGTCTGGAGGTGGTGGAGCATGCGGCCAACATCGGCAGCCTGCAGCTGGGCGAATATGCCGAGAACGTGGCCGGCGGCGTGGACACCTACACCGTGATGCAGCCGCTGGGCGTGTGCGCCGGCATCACCCCGTTCAACTTCCCGGCCATGATTCCGCTGTGGATGTTCCCGATGGCCATCGCCACCGGCAACACCTT
>CAMLGD010000307.1 GCA_946479405.1 uncultured Vogesella sp. | reverse complement strand
CGTCCAGCAAGTGGGCGGATACTGGTGGTGAAAAAGGCAAGTTCGGCCTGTCCGCGGCGCAGCTGATCTCCGCGGTGGACAAACTGGTGAGTGCCGGCCACGGTGACAATGTTCGCCTGATGCACTTCCACATGGGCTCGCAGATTGCCAACATCGCCGACTACCGCGCCGGCTTCCGCGAGGCGATTCGCTACTTTGGCGAACTGCGTGCGCTGGGGCTGCCGGTGGATCACGTGGATGTCGGTGGTGGCCTGGGGGTGGACTACGATGGCACCCACTCGCGCAATGCCAGCTCCATCAACTACGACATGGACGAGTACGCCAATGTGATCGTGTCGATGTTGTCCGAGTTCTGCGACGAAAACGACATTCCGCATCCGCGCGTATTCTCCGAATCCGGCCGCGCCATGACGGCGCACCATGCCGTGCTGCTGATGAACGTCACCGACGTGGAACGCCTGCCGGACAGCGTGCCGCAGGTGGATGATGTGCAGGCGCTGCCCAAGCCGGTGCGCAAACTGTTCGAGCTGATGAGCCTGACCGATGCCGAAATGGTGACCGAGACTTACTACCGCGCCAGCCATCTGAGCTCGGAAGTATCGGACATGTATGCCGAAGGCCGTATCACGCTGAAGGAAAAGGCGCTGGCCGAACAAGTACATGCCGCACTGTGCCGTCGCCTGCAGGCGCAGCTGACTGCCAGCCAGCGCTCGCAGCGCCAGGTGTACGATGAGCTGACCGACAAGCTGGCCGACAAGTATTTCTGCAACTTCTCGGTGTTCCAGAGCCTGCCGGATACCTGGGCCATCGACCAGGTGCTGCCGATCATGCCGCTGCACCGCCTGGACGAGCAGCCGACCCGCCGTGCAGTGCTGCAGGATCTGACCTGCGACTCCGACGGCAAGGTGAAGCACTACGTCGATCAACAGAGCATCGAATCAAGCATGCCGGTGCATGCGGTGGAGCCGGGCGAGGAATACCTGATTGCGGTATTCATGGTGGGGGCGTATCAGGAAATCCTGGGCGACATGCACAACCTGTTCGGCGATACCGACTCGGTGAACGTGTATGTGCGAGACGGGGGCAAGGTGAGCTTCGAGGGGGTGGAAGAGCACGACACCATCGAGGACATGCTGCGCTATGTACACCTGTCGCCGGAAGAGATTCTCAACCGCTACGAAGGCAAGGCACGTATGGCCGGGCTGAACAGCGAGGAGCGTTCGGTATACTTTGCCGAATTCTGCCGCGGTTTGAAGCAGTCGTCGTATCTGTCGGTATAAGGCATGCGGCCAACCTCAAGGTTGGCCGCATGTTGCAAAAAGAAAGGCCATCGCAAGATGGCCTTTCTTTGGTGCTGGCAAAACAAAAGGGCCGTCGTCGACGGCCCTTTTCATGTGTGCAGCGGCTTAGCCAGCGGTGCGCTTGGCGGCGCTTTTCACCGCATCGGCGGTGGCGCTGGTGGCGGCTTTTACGCTGCTGTCAGCGAATTCGGCTACTTGCTGGCCAGCCTTGGTCAGGGTGTGCAGCGCAGCAGTGCTGGCAGCCAGGCCAGACTTCAGGGTGTTTACCAGGGTTTCGGAACCGGCCGGAGCGTTCTTGGTCAGCGCTTCCAGATTGCCGATCACGCTCTTGTTCAGCTCGTTGAAGTTGTCTTCGGCCAGCTTGCCCAGTTCAGCCTGGGTTTGCGACACGATGTCGTAGACGTTGCGGGAGTTGGCTACCGCTTGTTCCAGGTTGCGGGCAGCCAGTTGATTCAGGCTGCTGACAGCTTGCTGCGGCTCTTTTACGTCGCCCAGCTCGCGTGCCAGTTTTACATTGTCTTCCAGCGATTGCTTGGACAGCTCCAGGCTCAGCTTGGCAAATTTCTCGGTGCTATCCAGGGAAATTTGTGCCATGCGGAACGCAAAATCCAGTGCACCAAAAGACAGTTTGTTCAGTTGCTCATTGGTAGTCATCATCTCAAACCCTCACTCGCAGTTGATGTTGGTATGGCTGTCACTGCACGGCAGACGTTGTTTTTATTGCTGCGGCATCGCACAATATTTACGGTCTGAATTGTGCGTTGCACAATGACGGGGCGATCTTAGCGCAGTGCAACATCGGCGCCTAGGAGTTTTACTCTAGTGTGTTGCAAATATGGTAATGTGGCGGCACACAACAAAACGATAGTGCTGGGAGTGATACATGAGTGTTGAGAAGCGGGTCATCAAGAAGTATCCGAACCGTCGTCTGTACGATACGGCTACCAGTTCCTACATCACCCTGGGGGATGTAAAGCAGCTGGTGCTGGATAACGTGGATATTCAGGTGGTAGACGCCAAGAGCCACGATGACATCACCCGCAGTGTGCTGCTGCAGATCATTCTGGAAGAGGAGAGCGGTGGCTCGCCGATGTTCAGCTACGAAGTGCTGACCCAGTTCATCCGCTACTACGGCCAGGCGATGCAGGGCATGATGGGGCCATTCCTGGAGAAAAACCTGCAGATGTTTGCGCAGCTGCAGCAACGCATGCAGGAACAGGCCAAGACCATGTACGGTGACAACCCGATGCTGGG
>CAMLGD010000306.1 GCA_946479405.1 uncultured Vogesella sp. | reverse complement strand
TGCGCCGCACTTCGTCCTCGTTGTGCAGCGTGGCGTTGGTAACGGTGACGCCACCAACGAACACCGGCTGCAGCCGCGCCACCGGGGTGATCGCCCCGGTGCGGCCAACTTGCTCCTCGATCGCCTCGACTACAGTCAACTGCTCTTGTGCTGGCAACTTGTGAGCAACAGCCCACCTTGGCTCACGCGAGCGAAAGCCAAGCTGGTTCTGAAGCGCAAGTGAATTTACCTTGTATACAACCCCATCAATTTCAAATGGTAATTTATCCCTACGTAAAGCAATCGAATCTTTAAAGGCAGCAAGCTCCTGCCCTCCTGAGACAACTTTGTTTAACTCACAAGCTGGAAAACCAAAATCTGCAAGAGCAGCAACAACCTCCGCCTGTGTTGTAGGTTGGGACTTCCACCCAATCACTTCACCAAGCCCATACACAAAGAACGAAAGTTTTCTTTTAGCCGCAATCTTTGGATCTAAATTACGAACTGCTCCAGCAGCTGTATTCCTTGGGTTTACAAATGTTTTGCTACCGGATGCGGCTAGCGAAGCATTCAGCTTATTGAAGTCAGCCAACTTCATATAAACCTCACCCCTCACTTCAAGCACATCAGGAACCTCAGTTGGGAAAAGCTCGCTCGACCTTGTGAGTAATCTAAGAGGAATTTGCTTAATCGTTCGAATATTCAGAGTGACATCTTCGCCCGATGCACCATCCCCTCTAGTTGTCGCAAGTACCAGCAGACCCTTCTCATAGCGTAAATTAATTGCCATGCCATCAAATTTAAGCTCAGCCGCGTATTCCACTGGAGGATCAAGATCTGATAACCCCAGTTCGCGTCGAATACTCGCATCGAAAGCAAGAGCACCTGCAGCTGTTGAATCTGTTTCCGTTCTAATCGACAACATCGGAACAGCATGCGTAACGGTGCGAAATCCTGATAAAGGTTCACCACCGACCCTACTAGTCGGAGAGTGCTCACTCCATAACACTGGGTACTCTGTTTCCAGCTTCTGCAGTTCGCGAAATACTCGGTCGTACTCGGCGTCCGGTACCGTTGGCGCATCCAGCACGTAGTACTCGTGGTTGTAGCGTTCCAGCTGTGCGGCCAACTCGCGGGCGCGGGCTTCGATCTCGGGGGTAGGCGTGGTCATGGGAGGCCCCAAATGCAGCACGCCGGCGGCGCCGGCGTGTCGATGGTGAATGGTCTGGACAGCTCAGGCAAACAGCCGCAATGCGGCGACGCTGCCCGGTGCAATGCCACGGTCGTCCATATTGCCGTAGATGCGGATCAGCTGTTCGCGGATGTGGGCAATGCCCTGTTCGCTCAGTTCGCGGCGGTTGTCGTCCATCAGCCGCGCGTTGAACTCCTGCCCCAGGTGGCGGGCAAACTGCATGGCACGGTCGAACACCGCCACGCCACCGGCCACACGCGGCACGTCGAACAGCAGCGTCAACGCCGGGAAGTTCTTGTCCAGCAGCGTATGCATGGTAAACGGCGTCTGGTCGGCGGAAGCCAGCGAGAACAGGGTATTGCCGGAATCCGACAGGTAGTGGAACTGGCCATCCGGCTCCAGCTGCAGGCCGGCGGCCTCGGCCACGCTGCGCAGGCGCGCACCGGGAATCGGCGAGGTCGGCACGATGCTGATGCCGATCAGCACATCGACATCGACGCAGAAGCGATCCAGCTCGCGCGCAGCGACCAGCTTTTGCTGACGCTGCGGGAAGCTCACTTGCGCACCCAGCTGCTCGGCATAGTGATTCACCTGCTGACAGAAACTGGCCAGCTCCTGCTCGGTGACTGCGCCACCACGGTCTACCAGCTGCAGGCCAAAATTCACCTGCTTGTATGGCGTGCCCGGCATGATCTCGGCGGGCTTCCACAGCCCGCGGTCGGTACGCAGCAGCACCTGCACCCGCTTGGCGACATTGAAGCGCGGCAGGCTGCTGAGCACATGCGGCTGCGGGAACACCACTTCGGCGATGAAATCCAGCGACGGGTCCAGCAGCGACACCACCAGCGCCTGGTGATCGGCGCTATCCAGCTCGGCCAACGGCGTCTCTTCCGGCGCGGCGACCGGCTCCGGCTCGTAACGGCTGATGGTGGGCGGCGGCGCCTGGTCGTTCAGGTAGGCCGGAGTATCGTCGTCCTCGTCCAGCAATACCGGTTCCAGCCGCTCCTGGCGGCCATCACGGACATTGTTCTTCGGCACGTCCAGCAGCGCATCGGCGTGGTGTGCAAAGGCTTGGCGCGTTTTCTTGCGAAAGCGCCACTCCTGGTAAAAATTGAGGCCGTATACCAGCGCGATTACCAACGCGCCGAGCAACAGCAATCCGATTTGTATTTCGCTCATTGAGCTTTATCCACAGCGGCAGCCAGTCTATAGGACAGCATTATAACAAATGCCGGCGGGGGCACGCGGGCCGAAGCGGGCCGCAATGCCTGTTTTTTATTCACTTTCCTGCAAGTTGAAGCGTACCGGTTGTTCGATATCGGCGACAACCACCTTGCCCGCTTCCAGTTGCGGCAGGAAGCGCCATTGCCACACTACCGCCATGGCGGCCTTGTCCAG
>CAMLGD010000305.1 GCA_946479405.1 uncultured Vogesella sp. | reverse complement strand
CGCCGAAGCCGGTTTCGTGCAGCGAGCGGGTGAACTGTTCGGCCGCATCGGCGGCGCGGTAATCGACTACGCGTACGTTCATGGTGGTGCTCCTGTATCGGGCAGCTACTGCGGCCAACGTTGGCCGCGGCGGCAAAGGCGGCGGATTCTACGCGCTGTTGTTGCGCACGCAAAGCACCCGATATGACTTCCCGTTGGCATTTATTGTCAACATATACCCGTCGCTAGCAACTTTAAGCAATATGGCATAGCCGGCTGTTTTTGCATGCTTTTGTGCCACACGGCCCATGCAGCCCGGCGGATCGCCCCAGCCAGCTCGCTGCCGTCACCAACACCATTCATACCAAAAGCAAACTCATTGACATTATTTTTATCGCCAACGCCGCCAAGAGCCATGAAAAAAGCCGTGTCGCGTTAGCGGCACGGCTTGTTGTCCCGCACGTCAGTTCAGACGCGCTGATCCATGTCTAGTGCGGGGGTGCCCGGACAAAGCTGCGCCACCACCTTGGCCGGTACGCCCGCCACCGTGGTGTGCGCCGGCACGTCGTCCAGCACCACGCTGCCGGCGCCTACCTTGGCACATTCGCCGACGCGGATATTGCCCAACACCGAGGCACCGGCGCCCAGCATCACGCCATCGCCGATCTTGGGATGACGGTCGCCGCGCTCCTTGCCGGAGCCGCCCAGGGTGACGCCATGCAGCATCGACACGTTATTGCCGATCACCGCGGTCTCGCCCACCACCACGCCGGTACCGTGATCCAGCATGACACCATGGCCGATTTTGGCCGCAGGGTGGATATCCGCACTCATTACCTCGGAAATGCGGTTTTGCAAGAAATACGCCAGCGTCTTTCTGCCTTCCTGCCACAGCCAGTGGGTAATACGCTGGCTCTGGATAGCATGGAAGCCCTTGAAATACAGCAACGGCGTGGAATAGCTGTCGCAGGCCGGGTCGCGTTCGTAACAGGCGGTGATGTCGGCGCGCGCGGCGGCGATGATGCCGTTATCGGCGGCATAGGCCTCGCGGAACAACTCCAGCAGTGCGCGGGCATCCATCACCGGGCTGGCCAGCTTGCTGGACAGGTGGAAAGCCAGTACGTCTTCCAGCGCGCTGTGGCGCAACACGGTCATGTGCAGAAAGCTGGCCAGCAGCGGCTCGTCGCGCGCCGCCTGCTCGGCTTCCTGCAGAATGGCGGCCCACAGCGGGTCGCGATTTACTTCGGTCATCTTGCAAAACTCCCTTTAGCTGCGGCGGCAGGCGCCTCAGCGGTCCTTCAATTGCCAGAACAGCGCGCGGTCGAATGGCGACCACCAGGCTGTGCGCACGCCGCTGGCGGCCAGCGCGTCGCGCACCCACTGGTTGCAGGTAGTGAACGGACTGTAGTGCCCGTTGGCCAGGTAAAAGGCATCCTGCTCATGATAATGATAGCCCCGCATCCACACCGCCTGTCCGGCAGTATCGCGGGCGATGGCGGCACGGATGAAAGTCGTCAGCCGCTGGTACTGCCCGGGCGTGAGCAGCAGGCGCCGGGTGGCGACGCCGTCGCGCGGCGGTGGCGGCTGGTATTCCACATGCAGCACGGTGCCGTCCAGGCCGGACAGTGCATGGAGCGCCCTGCCAGGGGTGAGGTCGGCCCAGTTCTGCGTTTCCAGGAAGAAACTGCGGCTGCCCCAGCCTATGCCCACATAGGACTGTTTATCCAGACTAGGTCTGGTTTGCAGGTGCAGCGGCGAAAACTCGGCATCCCAGTCCATGCCCGCGGCACGGCGCGGCAGCAACAGGCCGGCGTGGACACCGTTGCTGTCGAGGTAGACCGGAATGCCGCTGGCCGCCTGGCGCCAGTCGCGGTTGGCGGACAGCATGCCGCAGCCCAGTGCGACCAGCAGGTAGAGGAGCGGCAGCGCCAGCAGGCAGAGCAGCGCGCGCCGGAGCAGGCGCCACCACCGAGCGGGTAAGGCTGTTGTCATGAATGGCGCTTACAGCAACACCACGTCGAACTGTTCCTGGCTGTAGCTGGTTTCCACCGACAGCGAGATCGGCTTGCCGATGAAGTCGATCAGCATCGCCAGGCTCTGCGATTCCTCGTCCAGCAGCATGTCGATCACGTTCTGCGAGCCGAGGATGCGGAAGCCCTTGGCGTCGAAGCGGCGCGTCTCGCGCACGATCTCGCGCTGGATCTCGTAACACACGGTCTGCGCGGTCTTGATCTCGCCACGGCCCTGACACATCGGACATGGCTCGCACAGCACGTGCGCCAGGCTTTCGCGGGTGCGCTTGCGGGTGATTTCCACCAACCCCAGGCTGGTAAAGCCGTTCAGCGTCACGCGGGTACGGTCGCGCGCCAGCGCCTTGGCCAGCTCGGCCAGCACCGCGCTGCGGTGTTCTTCGCTGTCCATGTCGATGAAATCGACGATGATGATGCCGCCCAGATTGCGCAAGCGCAGCTGGCGCGCCAGCGACAAGGTGGCTTCCAGGTTGGTCTTGAAGATGGTTTCGTCGAAATTGCGGTTGCCGACGAAACCACCGGTGTTGACGTCGATGGTGGTCATCGCCTCGGTCTGGTCGATGATCAGGTAGC
>CAMLGD010000304.1 GCA_946479405.1 uncultured Vogesella sp. | reverse complement strand
GCCAGCTCGCGGCTGGCCAGTGCCGCGGCCTGGCGCGAGGCCAGCTGGCGCTCGGGGTGGTTCTTCGGCAGGTTAACCAGGTCGTGCAGGTAGCAGGCGGCCATTACCACCAGCGCATCGGCCTCCGGGTAGCTGGCCAGCAGCTGCTGGGCGGTGCGCCATACACGTTGCAGGTGGTTGAGGTCATGGGCGCCATCATCGCCGGCATGCTGGCGGGCCAGCTCGGCGCAGCGCGGTTGCCAGGTGGCAAGCAGGGAGGTCATGTCAGGTCCGGGCGGGAAAGGTCGCCCATTTAAAAAGCCGGGCCGGGAGCTGTCAATCGGCAGGGCTATAAAAGCAAAGGCGCCCGCATGGGGCGCCTTGTGGGGGCAATAAACTGCCGGCTTATTTCTTGCTCTTGATGCTTTCTTCCAGCTCGGCAAAGCTCGGGCGCTCGGTGGAGTACAGCACTTTACGACCGAATTCTACGGCGGTTTGCGGCGCGTAGCCTTGCATGCTGGCCAGCAGCACGGTCTTGATGCACTGGAATTCCTTGGAGCTTTCGTCCAGCTTCTGCTCCAGCAGCGTGCCCAGCGGGCCAACGAAAGCATACGCCAGCAGAATACCCAGGAAGGTACCCACCAGCGCCGAGCCGATCATGCCGCCCAGAATCGCCGGTGGCTGGCCAACCGAACCCATGGTGTTCACCACCCCCAGCACCGCCGCCACAATACCGAAGGCTGGCAGCGCGTCCCCCAGTCGGGTCAGGGCCGCTGCCGGTGCGTGGCCTTCGTGGTGGTGGGTCTCGATCTCGATATCCATCAGGTTTTCGATTTCCATCGCGTTCAGGTTGCCGGACACCATGATGCGCAGGTAGTCGGTGATGAAGTCCATGATGTGATGGTCGTTGGAGATGGCTTCGTACTTGGAAAACACCGGGCTGTTGTGCGGGTCGTCCACGTCTTTTTCCACCGACATCAGGCCTTCCTTGCGGATCTTGACCAGAATCTCGAACAGCATGCCCAGCAGGTCCATGTAGCGGGCCTTGGTGTAGCGTGAACCCTTGAACAGGGTTGGCAGGGTGCTCTTGACCGCTTTGAGGGTCTTGCCCTGGTTGGTCACCACGAATGCCCCCAGCGCGCCGCCGAGAATGGCCAGCAGCTCTGTTGGCAAGGCATGGATGATGACCATCATATTGCCTTCGTGGAGGATGTAGGCACCAAAGATGCACACCAATGCAATGGCGTAACCGATCACTACGTTCATGGGCCTACTGTCTCCAAGCTATGCACGGTATATGTTTTCACTATAAGGCCAGCCCATTGGCGATTGCCAGCTGCGTGAGCAATGCTTTCAGCATGGTTGGGCAGCATTCTGTTTCTAGTGAATGCAAACACGGGATGCTACCGCGATTGCGCAGGCACTGCCAACCACGGCGGTGCCTGCGCGGCGGGGGAGTGTGTTTGGTTCAATGCTGCTGGCAGTAGGCGCTGGCGATGGCTGCGGCCAACCTGGCGTTGTTGAGCACCAGCTGGATGTTGGCTGCCAGGCTGTCGCCGCCGGTCAGCTCGCAGACGCGGGCCAGCAGGAACGGCGTGGATTCCTTGCCGGCAATGCCTTGCTGTTCGGCTTCGCGCAGCGCCTGTTCGATGGCGGCATCGATCTTGTCGCGCGGCATCGCGTACTGCTCGGGGATGGGGTTGGCAATCACCATGCCACCCCGCAGCCCCAGCTGCCACTTGGCCTGCATCGCCGCGGCGATGTCGGCGGCCTCGTCCAGTTGATAGTCCACGCCGAAATCGCTGTCGCGGGTGAAGAACGCCGGCAGGCGCGCGGTGCGGTAGCCGATCACCGGCACGCCATGGGTTTCCAGGTATTCCAGCGTCAGGCCCAGGTCCAGGATGGACTTGGCGCCGGCGCACACTACCGCCACCGGGGTCTGCGCCAGTTCCTGCAGGTCGGCGGAGACGTCAAAGCTCTTTTCCGCGCCACGATGCACGCCGCCGATGCCGCCGGTAGCGAACACGCGGATGCCGGCCATGGCGGCGATGATCATGGTGGAGGCCACAGTGGTGGCGCCGGTGCGCTTGCCGGCCACGATGAAGGGCAGGTCGCGGCGGCTGACTTTCACCACCTCGCGTCCGGCCTTGCCCAGGTGCTCGATCTCTTCATGACTCAGGCCGGCCTTCAGGCGGCCATCGATGATGGCAATGGTGGCCGGCACTGCGCCATGGGCGCGCACCTCGGCCTCTACCCGTAGCGCGGTTTCCACGTTCTGCGGGTAGGGCATGCCGTGCGAGATGATGGTGGATTCCAGCGCGACGACCGGTTTACCGGCGGCCAGTGCCGCGGCCACATCCGGGTGAATGTCGAGATAAGGCGTGGGGTTCATGATTTGGCTCCAGTATCAGGCATGTTGGGCCAGCCAGTTGGTCACCGCGGTGGTGGACAGGCTGGGGTGATTGGTGGCGGGGGAGGCTAGCGTCAGCGCGGCGCAGGCCTGGGCAAACGGCAAGCTATCTGCCAGCGGCCAACCTTGCAGATAGCCATGCACGATGCCAGCCATCAGCGCATCGCCGGCACCGGTGGCGTTCACCACGCTGACGGGCGTCGCCGCAAGTTGGCCGCGGCTACCATCGATGTGGCTCCAGTAGGTGCCTTGCTCCCCCAGGCTCAAGACCAGTTGCTGTACCCCGTGC
>CAMLGD010000303.1 GCA_946479405.1 uncultured Vogesella sp. | reverse complement strand
CTCGTTGACGCTGCGCGGCGGTGGCACTACCGTGGCGGCTGGTTATCATTTACAGACGGGAATGCGCATGAATGTCGAGCTGGGCGGGCAGCCGCAACGGGTCAACACGGTATTCTGCATCGGCCGCAACTACGCGGCACACGCCGCCGAACTGGGCCATGCGGTGGAGCCGGAGCCGCTGGTGTTTCTCAAGCCCAATGCGGCCTTGCTGCCGGTGGGTGAGCTTATCCGGCTGCCGGATTACTCCAGCGATGTGCACTATGAATGCGAGCTGGTGGTGCTGATCGGTCACGGTGGCGACGATATCGCCGAGACGGATGCCTTGCGCCATGTCGCCGGCTACGGCATCGGCCTCGATCTCACCGCGCGCGATGTGCAGGGCGAGGCCAAACGCAAGGGGCTGCCGTGGACCAAGGCCAAGGGTTTTCGTGGCGCGGCCTGCGTGTCAGCCTTCGTACCCGCCGGCAACATCGACCCGGCTGCGGCCAACTTTACGTTGCATATCAACGGCGAGCTGCGACAGCAAGGCGATAGCAGGTTGATGCTGCACCCGGTGGCGACCATCATCAGCTACCTGTCGCGTATTTATGGCTTGCAGGCCGGCGATCTGATCTACACCGGTACGCCGGAGGGTGTTGGCGCGTTACAGCCGGGCGACCAGTTGCGGCTGGCATTGCAGCATGGACCACAGGCCAGCTGGCAGGTGGCAGCATGAGCCGCCAGGCGGTGGATGCCGCGGACGACAAACTGCGGCTGGATAAGTGGCTGTGGGCGGCGCGCTTTTTCAAGACGCGGCAACTGGCGCACGAGGCGCTGGAGCTGGGGCGGGTGCTGGTAAACGGCGAGCGGGTGAAGGCCTCGCGGGTAGCCCGCGTGGGCGACCTGTTGCAGATCCGCCTCGACAAGCTGGTCTATAACATTACCGTACTGGCACTGGCCAGCCAGCGTCGGCCGGCGGCAGAAGCGCGTTTGCTGTATAGCGAAAGCGAAGAGTCGATCCAGGCGCGCGAGCACCAGATCGGCCTGCAAAAAGCCGAGCATGCCAGCTTTCCCTATGGTGAAGGTCGACCGACCAAGAAGGCGCGCCGCGATATCATCCGTTTCAAGGACAAGTGGTAGGCCGCTTGCGGCCAACCTGTCCGTGAGGGCAGGGCCGGTACACGCAAGCGTCATGTCCGGGCCGGGCCGCTTGCGCTAAAATGCCGTCCCGATTGAAGGTTGGCCGCAATGTCTGCTCCATTTGTTCCTCCGCTGGCGGCGCTTGCCGCCTTCTATTTCAGCTATTTCGCCTTTCAGGGCCTGTTCGGTCCGTTCTGGTCGCTGTACCTGGAAGCGCTGTCGTTCTCGCCGCTGCAAATCTCCGTGTTGATGTCGCTGTCCACGCTGGCGCGTATCGTATCGCCGGTGTTCTGGGGCTGGCTGGCCGATCGTTCCGGCCAGCGTCGCGCCATCATTTTCTGGACCTCGCTGGCCGCTGCCGTCAGCTTTGTGCTGGTGGCCATGCAAACCAGCTTCTGGGGCATGTTTGCCACGCTGGCGCTGGGCTTTTTCTTCTGGGCGGCTGCGTTGCCGCTGGCCGAGGCCACCACCAGCCAGCTGACCCGTAGCCAGCCTGGCCGCTACAGTCGCATCCGCGTCTGGGGCTCGATCGGCTTTGTCTGTCTGGCCAGTGCCGGTGGCTATCTGCTGGAGTGGGTGTCGCTGGCCAGCCTGCCGTGGCTGGTGTGCGGCCTGCTGTGTCTGGTGGTTCTGGCTGGCTGGACGGTGCCGGAGGTGGCGCCGGAAAAGCGTGGCCGCACGCCGCAGTCCATGCTGGTGACACTGCGCCGGCCACAAGTCATTGCGCTGTTCACCTGTTGTTTCCTGCTCGCCTTCGGCATGGGGCCGTACTACAACTTCTACTCGCTGGGTTTGAAAGAGGCCGGTTACGACAAGGCCGCCACTGGCTGGTTGTGGTCGGTGGGGGTGATGGCGGAGATCGTGGTGTTCTGGCAAATGCCACGCATCATGGCACGCGTTACGCTGGAACGACTGATGCTAGCCTCGCTGCTGGTATCGGCGCTGCGCTTTGCGCTGATTGCCTCGCTGTTGGCGGTGCCGGCGCTGGCGGTGCTGGCGCAGCTGGGGCACGCCTTTACCTTCGGCGTGCATCATGCTGCCGCGGTTGGCCTGATCCACCGTTATTTCAGTGAGCAGCAACAGGCGCGCGGCCAGGGTCTGTATACCGTGGCCTCGTTCGGTATCGGCGGCAGCCTGGGCGGCCTGCTGGGTGGGGCACTGTGGCAGCACGGCGGCGTGGCGCTGACCTTTGGCATTTCCACGGCGGCGGCGCTGCTGGGGGTTGCGGTGTGCCTGAAATGGCTGCGCCCGCAGCCGGCGGCCGTCTGATGCGGCCAACCTTGATCGCGGTTTACGCGTTTTGTGGTGGCGCCGGATCGCAGTGGGTGCCGGACTAGGGCCGCGTGTCGTTGCCGTGCCATTTCGCCCCGGCGGTGAACCACACACGGGAGGTAGCCGGAGCCAGGCACGAAAGCGCCGGCCGGGCAACAGCGTGTAAGCCCGAGCCTACAGCAGCATCACCAGTTTCAGTCCGGGTGCGTGCGCCAGCCGCAGCGTCAGCTGCTGATAGCACAGTCGCCCTTGTGTGGCGTGGTTGAACACCCGCTCGCCGCCTTCGCGACCCTGCACGTCCTGTTGCCGCCA
>CAMLGD010000302.1 GCA_946479405.1 uncultured Vogesella sp. | reverse complement strand
CTGACTTCGTTTCGTTGCGTCGTCAGCAGAGGAGGCGAACTATACCCACCCACCCCGAATCTCGTCAACACCCAGTAACGAAAAAAGTTGCATTAATTCGCTAAGTAGCTGATTTCTATAATAACAAAAACACTACCACACCATTAATCCCAGCGCGCTAAACTGCCCCGCCTGATTTTTGATGACTTAAACAATATTGATGAACTGGCTATTTGATCTGGATGAAACGCTGCATCATGCCGGCCATGCTGTATTCCCTCGCATTAGCCAGCGCATGACCGACTATATCGTGCAGTACCTGGGCTACGAGCAACAGGCCGCCAATCAGCTGCGTACACATTACTGGCATCGTTACGGTGCCACGCTAGGAGGATTGGTCCGCCATCATCAGGTATCGGCAGATCACTTTCTGCGCTTTACCCATGATATGGATGAGCTGCTGCCCTGGATAAATTACAGTAGCCGCTTACCCCTGTTACTGCGCAGCCTGCCTGGGCACAAGTGGGTGTTTTCTAATGGTCCACAACATTACGTAGAAGCCATTACCGCCCACTTGGGGATCGGACATCTGATTAGCCGCTGTTACGGCATGGAAGCGCTGGATTACAAACCCAAGCCGCGCACCAGTGGCTATCACCGAGTGCTGCGCGATGCCGGCCTGACTGCGGGCAACTGTGTGATGGTTGAAGATACTGCGGCCAACCTTAAAACGGCAAAACGCCTCGGCATGCGGACTGTGTGGATCAGCCCAGCGCTACGCAAACCAAGCTGGGTTGACTGGCGCATTACCGATTTGCACCAGCTAGCGAGGCTGCCACTTGGCCGCTAACTGCTGCCATAGACCAAGCCCCAGACACAGCAGCGCCGCAACAGGCCACAGATCTGACAAAAAATCCACTAATGCGCTCATATTGTGCAGATGACCATATGGCCAGCGGAACAAAGACAGGAAATCGGCCTGTACGCCACCTAGCGGCCATAACACGGCGGCGGCCTGGGCCGTGGCCAGCGCAAAAATAGCAAAGAAAGTCTGCAGCATACGACTACACTGGGCCAGCAACCAGGACAGCAGAAAGCCGGCGGCCCAGCCGGTTACCAGGTGCGGATTGACCCACTGGAAAAACGCAAACGGCTTGAGTAGTGCACCAGCAGCCAACAACTTGAGCAACCAGGCCGACAGCAGCAGCAGGAAAATGAACTTGCCGCGCTCGGCCTTGTTGGCAACAAAACAGGTAATAAACAGGCAGACAGCCAGCATATTACTGGCTGCCCCACCGGCTTCCAGCAAAAACAGAAATAGCCGCGGGTTTTCCAGCGGCGATACATAAGGTTGTGGCAGGCCTTGCGGGTAGGCGACCACGCCGAACAGTGGCAACGCGGGATTGAGCTGGGTAAGAAACCACAAGCCCATCGCCAACAGCGCGTAATCGACCGCACTGCCGGCAACAAAATGGCGGCGGCGCCACTGCCACAGATGATGCCAGTGCTTGCGCAGCCAGGGAGAAACCGCCAGCACCGCCCCGAGCAATGCGCCAGCCAAATTGCACAGCACATCCAGATTGGAAGCAATGCGCGTGGGCAGGAACTCTTGCAGAAACTCGACGCTGATGCTGGTCAGCGCCGCAACCAGCAGGGCAAGCAACAATGAAAACCAGCGCGGTACCAGCAGCAACGCCAGACTGAAACCATAGGGAATGTAGATCAGCAGGTTGGCCGCATTATCAAACAGCCGGGTGTAGTAAGGCAGCGGATAGAACAGGAACTCGAACAGAGGGCGCCCGCTGTAACTCCAACCGGAAAAGGGGTACAGGCTAAGAAAAACGATGATGACCGCGTTGATCAGGGCGGCGTATAGCGCCACATGGCTATGAGAAGCGCGAGCGGGAAAGGCGGCCATCGCCAGATTCATTCCAGAGAAATAACGGGGCAAGGATACCCAGCCCCCTGTGCTGGCACAAGGAAGTAACAGCAAAAGGGGCGCCGCAGCGCCCCTTGCAGACAAATACTTTGGATCAGGCTTAGAACTTGGTACCGATACCTACGCTGGTTACCAGCGGGTTGATTTCGAGCGTGCCCAGCTCAGTACCATTGGAATTGACCTTAGTCTTAATCCACAGTTTCTTCACGTCGAAGTTAACGAAGATATTCTTGGTCACCGGGATATCCACACCCACCTGCAGCGCCGGACCGAAGCTGTTCTTTTTCACGGACCAAGGCAGCACATCGGTATTCTTCACGCCGTAGAAGCGGGTGTAGTTAATACCGGCGCCCACGTACGGACGAATCTGGCCTTCCGGGCTGAAGTGATACTGCGCAGTCAGGGTTGGCGGCAGAACCTTAACGGAGCCCAAATTGCCCAGCGAGGAGGACACATCATGCTTGGAAGTACCCAAGATCAGTTCAAGACCAACATTATTGGTCAGCATGTAGGTGAAAT
Source organism: uncultured Vogesella sp. (assembly GCA_946479405.1). The sequence continues at coordinate 272 of CAMLGD010000302.1, read as the reverse complement.
CCAGTTCCGGAATAGTGTCTTCGCTAACATCAACACTGGCATCGGCCAGCACATTGTCGACTTTTACATCCGGATTCACGTTAGTGATACGGAAGCGAGCCAGGATGTCACCCTGAGCAGCAAAAGCAGAAGCGGACAGCACGGTAACCAGGGCAGCAGCAGCAAATTTTTTCATGATTATCTCCAAGCAAGACTAGCGATAGAAACCTGCGCAGCCACTGCCAGCGGTTGACTTGCCGGTAACCGGACAGTAGCTTGCGACGTTGGAGAAA
>CAMLGD010000301.1 GCA_946479405.1 uncultured Vogesella sp. | reverse complement strand
TTGATGTCCTTCACCAGGAAGTTGTGCTTCACGCACGGGCGGGTAATGCCCACCATGTCCACTTCCTGGAACGCATCCAGACCAATGGCGGGCGTCGGCACCTGGCCGGAAATCACCACCATCGGAATGGAATCCATGTACGCCGTCGCAATGCCGGTTACCGCATTGGTTGCGCCCGGGCCGGAAGTGACCAGTGCCACGCCCACCTTGTCGCTGGAACGCGAGTAGGCATCAGCTGCATGTACCGCGGCCTGCTCGTGGCGGACCAGTACGTGCTTGAATTCCTGCTGCCGGAAAATTGCGTCATAAATTTCGAGAACCGCGCCGCCGGGGTAGCCGAAAACAAATTCGACCCCTTCTTCCTGCAGGCTGCGAACTACGATCTCCGCGCCCGATATCTGCATCTTTGCCTCTTTATATTCAGGTTATTTTTGTCCCGTGATGAACGAACTTAGCTTAAGACCGAAAGACCGGTCAAGCGCTTTTGTGCAGGTGCAAAAAAGCGGCAAAAACATTCAAAAACAGCCACTTTTACAGGGGTAGGCGGCTTATGCGCGCTTTGGTAACATGCTGTGTTGGCTGCGCCTGCGGCCAACCTTTTCCGATGGTGATCTTCCCCTCATGACTTCCGCTCCCACGCCGGGCCTTGGCCGCCGTTTTGCCAGTCTTTTCTACGAGTTGCTGCTGCTTGCCGCCATTGTGTTCACCACCGCCGCGATATTTACCCCGCTGCTGGCGTGGAGCAACCATGCACCGGCCGTGGAGTGGTTATACCGTTTTGGCATGGCTGGCGTGCTGTTTGGCTATTTTGGCTATTGCTGGGTAAGGAGCGGGCAGACGCCGGCGATGAAGACCTGGCGCATCAAGCTGGTGCTGCGCGATGGCAGCCGGCTGGGCTGGCAGCATGCGGCGGTACGCTTCGTGGTCGCACTGCTGCTGTTTGTCGGCGTGCCCATCATTTCTTTCCTTGCCTGGCAGCGAGCCAGTGGCGACACCCGTACCTCGATGTGGATTGCCATGGCGTGGTGGCTGCTGCCACTAATGTGGCCGCTCACCGACCCGGAGCGTCAGTTCCTGCATGACCGCCTGGCCGGCACCCGCCTGATTACCCTGGCCAAGGGCGAGCGCGCCTGATGCGGCCAAGCTTGCCGGCTGCAGCATGAAAAAAGCCACCGTTGCGGTGGCTTTTTTATTGGTCGTTCACGGCAAGGCGGCAACCTTGTCGCTGCCGGGACCCAGCCACTGCCAGTGCCGCTGCCAGGCACCCACCACCAGATTGGGATACTCGGCGCGGCCCAGGCTACCGTTGAAGCGCCCCAGCGCGCGAAACAGATTGCCACCCTCGATATCGAGGTAGTGGCGCAGGATGGTGCAGCCATAGCGCAGATTGGTAGTAAGGTCGAACAGGTTATGGTTGGCCGCACCGATGCTGCGCACCCAGAACGGCATCACCTGCATCAGCCCGCGCGCGCCTACCGGCGAAATCGCGTACTTGTTGAAACCGCTTTCCACCTGGATCAGCCCCAGTACCAGCTGCGGGTCCAGCCCGGCACGGGTGGCCTCGTACTGCACCGCAGTCAGCAGCCGTTCGCGCATCCACTGGTCGGGGATACGCGACTGCAGCCGCCGCGACATTTCCGCCAGCCACAGCGGCCCTTCGCGCGGGTTGTCAAACACCAGCCGTGGCGCGTTGACATCGGCGATGCTGCGCGACATCGCTGACGCCACATTTGCCGCCAACGCCTCTTCCCGCTGCGCACCGGCCCACGCAGGCGTTGCGGCCAACGTGGCAAGCAGCAGGATCAGGCGTAGCGGTTTCATGCTTGCGTTTTAGCCCAATTTGGCCAGCAGGTGGGCCAGGATGTCGCCAGCCGCTACCGCAGTGGCCTCGCCGTCGCGGCGATGCTGGTATTCCAGCTTGCCTTCCTTCAGGCCGCGGTCACCAATGGTGACGCGGTGCGGCGCACCGATCAGCTCCCAGTCGGCAAACATCGCGCCCGGGCGCTCACCACGGTCGTCGATGATCACGTCCACGCCCTTGGCACTCAGATCGGCGTACAGCTGGTCGGCGGCAGCCTTCACCGCCTCGGAGCGGTCGTAACCCACCGGGCAGATCACCACGCTGAACGGCGCAATGCTGTCCGGCCAGATCATGCCCTTGTCGTCAAAGTTCTGCTCGATGGCGGCGCCCAGGATACGGGTAACGCCAATGCCGTAGCAGCCCATTTCGAAGTGCTTGGGCTTGCCGTCTTCATCCAGGAAGGTGGCGTTCATGGCCTTGGAATACTTGGTGCCCAGGTAGAACACGTGACCCACTTCGATACCGCGCTGGATCGCCAGCACGCCCTTGCCGTCCGGCGAAGGATCGCCCACCACCACGTTGCGGATGTCAGCCACTTCCGGCTCCACGCAGTCACGCACGAAGTTGGCGCCGGTGTAGTGCTGATCGTCCTCGTTGGCACCGATCACGAAGTCGGCCATCTTGGCCACGGTGCGGTCGGCAATGATGCGCCCCTTGAAGCCCACCGGGCCCAGCGACCCGGGGTTGGCGCCGAAGGCCTTGTTGATCAGCGCCGGGGTGGCCATGGTCAGCGGCTTCTTGATGCCGGCGATCTTCTCCGCCTTCAGCTCGTTCAGTTCGTGGTCGCCGCGTACCAGCATCAGCACGGCAGTACCCTCTTCCTCGCCCTCTACCACCAGCGCCTTCACGGTGGCGGTGATGTCGATGTTCAGGAAGCGCACCAGGT
>CAMLGD010000300.1 GCA_946479405.1 uncultured Vogesella sp. | reverse complement strand
AGCCAGTAGGCCAGCGGATAGCCCAGCAACAGACAGAACACCGTCACCCACAGGCTGATCCACAGCGTACGGCCAAAGATATTCAGGAAGGCACGCTCTTCCACCGGCGCCAGCTCCGGGGTACCAGCCTTGGTTTCACGCAGGTCCAGCGAGCTGTACAGGTAATACGGCGTCCACGACTTGGCATTCTTGGCAATCACATGCCAGTGGTCCGGATCGCCCCAGCGCTCGTCGATCTGGATAAAGCGGTCACGCATGGATTCGCCTGCGGCCAACTCCAGCGGCATCTTGCGCGCAGTCTTTTGCAGCAGCGAACGGAAGCCGCTGATATCCATGTTCAGGCGCTTGGCCACTTCGGACACGGTCTTGGCCTCTTTCGCCACGGTCAGGTCCTGCGCCATGGCGCGGAACACGTCTTCGGACGGCAGTGCACGACGGTCCCAGCCGGCGATGTGCTGGCTGGTTTGCGGCAGATAGGTCACCACTTCCGGGTTGTCCACGCTGCGCTTGAGCAGGGTGACAATCGGAATCACAAAGGTCAGCAGCAGAAAAATCGCCAGCGGCGCGACCAGCGCGGCGGCCTTCAGCTGCTTGTTACGGCGCTCACGCGCCAGTTTCAGCTTGAGCGGCTCGCCATCGGCGGCCGTCAATGGCGCATTGACGGAAAGGGATTCGGACATAGTGGGCATCACTTCCGGAAAGTCCCGCCACCGCAGCGGCAGGACGGATCAGCAAAGATCACGAACCTGGCAAGACGCCAGGTCGGTCAGCTAGCAGCAAGCCGAGCTACCGACCGCAGCTCGGTGCGGTCGGTAGCTCATGTCGTACTAACTGTCTGACGACGCTTAGCGAGCAGCCCAGGCGTTGAAACGCTCTTCCAGCTCTTCGCCATGCTCAACCCAGAAGTTCACGTCCAGAGCCAGCGCGTTCTTCAGGTTGGCCGGCCAGGTCGGCAGGTTGGAAGCCGACTTCGGATCCACTTTCTGCACGGCCTTCAGGTTGGTCGGGCCGTAAGCGATCTTGTTGGAGTAAATCGCCTGGTTTTCCGGCTTGCTGGCATGCTTGATGAAGTCCATGGCTTCCTTCAGCTTCGGGGAGCCTTTCGGTACTGCCCAGGAGTCCACGTCATACACGCTGCCGGTCCATACCACTTTCAGATTCTTGCCTTCCTTCTGCGCGGTATCGATACGACCGTTGTAGGCCGAGCTCATCACCACGTCGCCGGAGGCCAGGAACTGCGGCGGCTGCGCGCCGGCTTCCCACCACTGGATGTTCGGCTTCAGCTGATCCAGCTTCTTGAAGGCACGATCTACACCGGCCTTGGTAGCCAGTACCTTGTACACGTCGGCCGGCTTCACGCCATCAGCCTGCAGTGCGAATTCCAGGGTGTACTTGGCGCCCTTGCGCAGGCCACGCTTGCCCGGGAATTTCTGTACGTTCCAGAAGTCGGCCCAGTTCTGCGGTGCGGCCTTCAGCTTGTCGGCGTTGTAGGCCAGTGCGGTAGACCATACAAAGATACCGACGCCACATTCGGAAACTGCCGGCTTCACGAAGTCGGCCTTGCTGCCAACCTGCGCCCAGTTGATCTTCTCGAACATGCCTTCTTCGCAACCACGCAGCAGTTCCGGAGATTCAACTTCAACGACGTCCCAAGTCACTTTCTTGGTGTCCACCATTGCCTTGATTTTGGCCATCTCGCCGTTGTAATCACCCGCGGTGATCTTGTTACCAGTCGCCTTTTCAAAGGTCTGGTAATAAGCAGCGTTTTGCGCTTCCTTGTTGGCACCGCCAAAGGAAATCACGGTAATGTCCTTAGCCATGGCCGGCGCAGCGAAAGCGACGGCAACGGACAGAACGGCAAGGCGGGGGGCAAATTTGGTCATGGATAACTCCTCGAAGATTGCACGTTTGCAGACAGCAGTTTACGACCCGTTTTAACAGGCCTTGTTTTGGTACTTGGTTGGGTACTGCGGGTGGTTCATCTGGTCAGGCGCAGGCAGTCGGCCTGCTGCGGTGCAGGCGTTAGCGCCCGCACCGCAGCGCGGCAGATCAATGCGCCGCGACTACAGCCGAATCCAGGGCGCGGATGTCATGCGACATCCAGCCGACGTTGAGGGTGTCACCTACCTGCCAGCGGCTGTCCAGCTCGCCGACCGGCACTTTCACCATGAAGCCGCTCTGGCCGGCCACATCCAGGCGCAGACGCACGTGATCACCAAAGTAGATGAACTCGGCCAGTCGCGCCGACAGGCGGTTTTCGCAGGCTTCGGCAAACTGGTTCAGACGCACGCGTTCCGGACGAATCGACATCGACGTCGCTTCACCAGCCCGGTCGACACAGATGGCGGAGGCACGCACGGTATCGCCGGAAGCCAGGCGTACTACAGCGCTGCCCTGCTCCACGGCCACGACTTCGCCGTGCAGGGTGTTGTTTTCGCCAATGAAGTTGGCGACAAAGGAGTTGACCGGTTTTTCGTACAGCACGTTGGCCGCATCGATCTGCTGGATGATGCCGTCCTTGAACACGGCAACACGATCGGACATGGTCAGCGCTTCGCTCTGGTCATGGGTCACGTACACCACGGTGATACCCAGCGTGTCGTGAATGTGCTTGATCTCCAGCTGCATGTGCTCGCGCAGCTGCTTGTCCAGTGCACCCAGCGGTTCGTCCATCAGCACCAGCTGCGGCTCGAACACCAGTGCGCGAGCCAGCGCAACACGCTGCTGCTGGCCACCGGACATCTGGCCCGGGTAGCGGTTGGCCAGGTTGCCCA
>CAMLGD010000299.1 GCA_946479405.1 uncultured Vogesella sp. | reverse complement strand
AGTCCTCTGCTCTACCAACTGAGCTACCAGGCCAAGGCGCGCAATTATAGCAGAGACTTTTTCTGATTGACAAGGGCTGTGCCCACATCAGCTTTAGATGCCGGTTCGGCAATTTGGTAGAGCGAAACCGCGCCCTCCTGGTGGACCAGCGTGAAGAACTGCGCGAACGCTGGCCGGGTATTGATCCCTGGCCAGCGCGTGGTATGGATCAGCAGGCTGGTGTAACCGGCACGGCGCAGGGCAATTGCCAGGTCAGCCGGGGCTAGGTTGGCAAAATCCCGGTACCGTCCCGGACCAAAATGGTCGCCGCCTGTCCGCAATGGAGCATAGTAGAGCGCATCTTCCATGCCGAACTGGTAGGTCCGGCCCATCGGATGCTCGCGCAGGTAGGCCAGCACCGGATAACCGGTGATCTCTCGTTGCAGCAACGCTTCGCGTGCCGCGGCCGTCGGTGCCATCATTTTCGCGTCCTTGAAGCTATTTTTGAGGGCAACCGGAAGCACGGCCAATAGCGCCAGGGCGACGCAGGCAGCTGCTGCTTTGCCTTGCACAATGGACTCGCGTCCACGGGCGAACCACGCGCATGCCGTCATGAACAGCCAATGCCAGACTGCTGCCGCCAACAGTGCCAGGACTGGATAAAACGGCATCAGGTAGCGTGGGTAATGCGAGGTCGCCAACCAGACAGCGATTGCTACGGCAGCCAGGATCATTGCTGCCGGTGCACCCGGCAGTCGACGCACCCTGGCGATCAACGGCGCCAGCAGCGCCGGCCAGATAACCCAGCTTGGCCAGCCCACATTACGTTTGACGTCCTCAATCTGGAGTTGATAATCGGCCAGATTCCAGTCACTGAAACCGAACAGCTTGCCTCCAATAGGATTGAACGGGTCGCCTGTGAGCAGGTAATTCCTGATATACCAATAGGCGCAAGGCAGCAGCAGCCCGGCCGTAGCGATGAGCCAGTTGCGCGGCGAGCGCGTCTTAACCAGCAAGGCGACTGCCAGTACTGGCAGTACCTGCAGCGCCTGGTATTTGATGCCGGCAGTTACGCCAATCAGTAACGCCGCGACGGCCAGCAATGCGCTCCGCTGAGGCTGCTCTTGCCAAAGATGGAAAACCAGGCAGCCGGCAAACATGAACAGCGTAGTGCTGAGGTCGACCATCGCATTGTCGAATTCCTGCCGGATCAAGGACAGGAAAATAATGGCGGCGATGATGGCTACGCCTTTTCCTGCGTAGCGTTTGCCTGCCTGGTAAACCAGGAAGGCCGTGAGCCAGCCGGCCAGTGCGCTGAGCAAGTGCGGCAGCACATCATCTTGCAAAATCATTGCTGCGCTGAAGAGCAGGTTGGCATTGAAAGGAATCCATGGGAATCGCAGCCATTCGTTGACCGTCAGCTTGCCGTTCAATGCCCATTGTTTGGCGTGCGGCAGGTGGCCCGCTACTTCGTCCCATGCCAGTGGCGGGCACAGCGGGGCAATGAGTGTCGGCAGCACCACCAGCGCGAGCAGCAACAGCGCGCCGCGGTCGGTCCAATTCGCCAACTGCCAGCGCTGGGCCAAGCCCGGCCCGCTGCGCGCCGGCAGTGCGCGCCATTCGAGCAGGCCCAGGCCGAGGCCCAGTGCTAGCGCAACCAACAGGGGTAAGGAGCGCAACTGCCCGGCAATTGCCAGCCACTGGATCACGCAAATATAGACCCCGATGCCCAAGGCTGCGGCGATGCCATGCCAGAGTGGCGCTTCTTCAGGATTAGTAGGGGCAGCGTTCGACTCCAGGCGCCGTAACAGGGCCCGGCCGGTCCCCCAGCAGGCACATAGGAAAATCAGCAAGGCAAAGTAATGGCTTGCAGCATAGACAATTTTATCGATCATGGGAGGGGAGCGTCGCTGGAGGGGATGACGGCGCTTGTAAAGTTATCAAATTGAATTATTGGCTATGCTGTCTTGGCGCGTCAAGCGGGCGCCCTGCGCTCTTTGCCGAGGCCTCAGCCGCTTGCGCTAGAATGTTGTCATGAGTGCAGCAAATCTCGATCCCGGACAGATTGCGTTCATGCGCGGGGGCGTCTCGATCAGCGTGGCCAGTTGCGATCGCAACGGCATGCCCCAGCTCGTGCGCGCCATCGGCTGCCGCGTCAGCGACGACGGCGGCCGCGTCACGGTTTTTGTGCCGGAAGCCAAGTCGCAAGCGGTGCAGCGCGATATTTTTGCCAGCGGCGCCATTGCCGTAGCCTTTACCCAGCCCTCCACCCACCGCACCATGCAGCTGAAGAGCCGCGATGCGCGGGTGACGGCGCTGCAGGCGGACGATGTGCATCTGGTCGAGGCTTACCGCGATGCGTTCGTGGCGGAGGTGGGCGCGATCGGCTTCCACGAGAAAATGGTGCGCACCCTGCTGTCCTGCCCGCCGGAAGAACTGGTGGCGCTGAGCTTTTGTCCCAGCGAGGCCTACAGCCAGACACCCGGCCCCAACGCCGGCAAGAAGCTGGAGGCCGGCGAATGAGCGCGATCATGCTCGACACCATCCGCGAGTGTTTCGAAGGCGTGATCCCGGCGGTGCTTGGCACGGCCGACCTGGCCGGCATGCCCAACGCCTCCTACCTGTCGCAAGTGCAGTACATGGACCGTGACCACGTGGCACTGTCCTACCAGTTCTTCAACAAGACGCGCGCCAATATCCTGGCCAACCCGAATGCGCGCCTGACGGTGGTCAATCCTTACACAGGCGCCCAGTATTCGCTGGCGCTGCAATACCTGCGCACCGAAACTTCCGGCCAGC
>CAMLGD010000298.1 GCA_946479405.1 uncultured Vogesella sp. | reverse complement strand
AGTGCGTCGGCGCCAACTACTGCATCGACCGCCAGTACTTCGGCCAGGACGTGCTGTGCATCCAGAATGCTGCCACCAGCCGCGAAGCCACCATGCCGCATACCTTCGAAAAAGCGAAGCACAAGCGCAAGGTGGTGGTGGTAGGTGCCGGCCCGGCCGGGCTGGAAGCCGCCCGCGTAGCGAAAGAACGCGGCCACGACGTGGTGCTGTTCGAGAAGAGTGACGTGGTGGGCGGGCAGATCGTGCTGGCCGCCAAAGCGCCGCAGCGCGAACAGATGGCCGGCATCATCCGCTGGCTGGACATGGAAACCCAGCGCCTGGGCGTCGATCGTCGCCTGAGCACCGCCGCCGATGAGGCGATGATTCTGGCCGAAAAACCGGACATCGTGGTGCTGGCTACCGGCGGCGTACCCAACAGCGGCATGGTGCCGGGTTGGGGCGTGGACGAAGGCCTGGCCGTCACCGGCTGGGACATCCTGTCCGGCAAGGTAGAGCCGAAGAAGAACGTACTGGTGTACGACGCGGTGAGCGGGCATGCCGGTTTTGGCGTGGCCGATTTCCTGGCCAGCCGTGGCAGCCAGGTCGAGATTGTTACCCCGGACGTGAAAGTGGGCGACGACACCGGCGGTACCACCTTCCCGATCTTCTATCGTCGCCTCTATGCGCAGGGCATGATTCCGACCCCCAACTACTGGATGGACAAGGTCTATCGCGAAGGCGACAAGCTGATCGCGGTGCTGCGCAACGAGTACACCGAGGCACTGGAAGAACGCGCGGTGGATCAGGTGGTGGTGGAGAACGGCATTCTGCCGAACGACACGCTGTACTGGTCGCTGAAGGAGCGCTCCAAGAACCTGGGCGTAACCGATGTGCACACGCTGTTCGCTTCGCAGCCGCAGCCGTGCCTGTCCGAGCCGCTGCAGGGCGACGAGTTCCTGCTGTTCCGGGTGGGCGATTGTATCTCCATGCACAACATCCACGGCGCAATCTACGACGCGCTGCGTCTGGTGAAGGACTTCTGACATGACACTCCCGCTCGCGCTTACCGGCCTGTTCTGGCTGGGCGCGGCTCTGCTGTCGCTGGGGCTGGCACGCCGTGCCGCCCTGTGGCGGCAAGGGCGCGACGCCCAGGTAGCCTGGTCCGGACTGTTTGCCATCCCAAAACGCTACTTTGTCGACCTGCACCACGTGGTGGCGCGCGACCCGTTCATTGCCCGTGCCCACGTGGCGGTGGCAGGTGGTGCGATAGCTGTGCTGGCACTGGCTGCGGCCAACTATGGCCTGATGCTGTACCTGCCGGCGCTGGATGTACTGATGCTGCTGGCCGCGGTGATGATGTTTGCCGGTGCCATGCTGGTGCGCTCGCGCCGTAAATCGCCGCCGGCACGCCTGTCCAAGGGTGCCTGGAACCGTCTGCCCAAGAGCCTGCTGCTTTTCGCTATCGGCGCTGGCCTGGCCGCGGTACTGGCGCTCAGTGGCGATGCGCTGGGTAGCGCCGCCAAACTGCTGGCATTGCTGGCACTGGCCGGGCTGACGCTGGGCGGGGCCGAGCTGGCGCTGGGCATTGGTCTCGGCGGCCCGATGAAGCATGCGGTGGCTGGCCTGTTGCACCTGGCTTTCCACCCGCGGCAGGAACGTTTCTCCGGTAGCAAGCGTTCCACCGACCTCAAGCCGCTGGATCTGGACGCCAATGACTTCGGCGTGGAAAAGCCGGTGGATTTCGCCTGGAACCGCCTGCTGTCTTTCGATGCCTGCGTGCAGTGCGGCAAGTGTGAAGCCGCCTGTCCGGCCTATGCAGCCGGCCAGCCGCTGAACCCGAAGAAACTGATCCAGGACATGGTGACCGGTCTGGCCTCCGGCGACGGTCAGGGCTATGCCGGCAACCCGCACCCGGGGCAGGCGCTGCGCGGCGGTGATGCGCAACAGCCGATTCTCGGTGGCCTGCTGGCGGAAGAAACGCTGTGGTCGTGCACCACCTGCCGCGCCTGCGTGCAGGAATGCCCGATGCTGATCGAGCACGTGGACACCGTCGTCAGCCTGCGCCGCCATGTCACGCTGACCCGCGGTACGGTGCCGAACAAGGGCGCCGAGGCACTGGCCAATCTGCGCGATACCGACACTGTGGGCGGCTACCCGTTGGCCGCACGCTACCACTGGGCGGTGGATCTGAACGTGCCGGTGCTGCTGCCGGGTGAGCACGCCGACTGGCTGCTACTGGCCGGCGAGGGCGCCTTCGACATGCGCTATCAGCGTGCGCTGCGTGCGCTGGTGCAAGTGCTCAAAGCGGCCAACCTGAAAGTGGCGGTATTGGGCGAAGCCGAGCCGGACTGCGGCGATCTGGCACGCCGCCTGGGCGACGAGGCCACTTTCCAGCAGCTGGCCAATAAGATGATGTCCACGCTGCGTCACTACAGCTTCGACCGCATCGTGACCCCGGACCCGCATCTGTTCCATTGCCTGGCCAACGAATACCCGGCACTGGGCGGCAACTACCGCATCCAGCACCACAGCCAGCTGCTGGCCGAACTGTTGGCCAACAAGCAGATCCCGCTGCGGGCCGATGCCGAGGCCACCACCATCACCTATCACGACCCGTGCTATCTGGGTCGCTATAACGGAGAAACCGACGCGCCGCGCCAGGTGTTCAAGGGCATCGGTATCAAAGTGGTGGAGATGGAGCGTTCCGGCCTCAAAGCGCGTTGCTGCGGCTGGGGTGGTGGTGCCTCGTTCACCGATATTCCGGGCGAGCGCCGTATTCCGGACATGCGCATGGATGACA
>CAMLGD010000297.1 GCA_946479405.1 uncultured Vogesella sp. | reverse complement strand
GTCGTGGTCGTGGTCGTGGTCGTGGTCGTGGTCGTGGTCGTGGTCGTGGTCGTGGTCGTGGCGGGCAGTGTGTGCGTCGCCCGGCGTGTGGCAAGACCCGTTACCGCTCTGGCAGCAATGGCTCATCTCAGTCTCCGCAATGCAGTTTGTGTCATTGCAAACCCTGTAGTTACTATAGGGTCAAGTATTTTTCGCGGGAGCAGCAATATGCAGATCGGAGAACTGGCCAAACGCGGCGGCTGCGATGCCGAAACCATCCGCTACTACGAACGCGAGGGGCTGCTGCCGGCGCCGGCACGCAGTGCCAGCGGCTACCGTCGCTACGAGCAGGCGCATCTGGAGCAGCTGGCCTTTATCCGCCACTGCCGCTCGCTGGACATGTCGCTGGCCGACATCCGCCGCCTGGTGGACTATCACCAGCACCCGTCGCCGGCGCCGTGCGACGACATCAATGCGCTGCTGGATGCGCAGATCGGCCGCATTCACCAGCAGATCGCCAGCCTGCAGCGCCTGGAACAGCAGCTGCTCACCTTGCGCGCACGCTGCGATGCGCCGCATACCGTGGCCGACTGCGGCATTCTCAAGACGCTGGAGGGCGCCGCCAGCGGCGAAGGCTGCGTCTGCCACGACGCGCCCAGCCGCGCCTGAGCGTCCCGGGGGCTGGCCGTCACCCGCGGCAGGCAGTATAGTGGCCGGCTTTCTGGCCGCCACGGCACGTAAGTCATTAATAAATATTAACAATTACGTACCAAACGGCTACCAACCGGAAACATTCACCCCTGGAAAGCATTACCCAATGAAGCTGTCTTTGCCCACCATCTTGTCCGTATTCACCATTGCCGGCTGCCTGCTGGCCACCCCGGCCGCGCAGGCCATCTCGCTGTATTCCAGTTCCGAAAGCGTCAGCGCCACGGTAGGCAGCATCTCCGACACCGTACGCGGCTCGTCCAAGGCGCTGCATATTGCGGAAGGCGATTACAAGGTGATCGACGTGGCCCAGGCCGACGGAAAACCGGGCCAGGCCCGCCTGACGCTGCAGGCGCTGAACAACCCGCAGCAGGCCGAGTTCTACCTGTATGTGCCGCAGGCGGATGCCCAGCGCGCCGCCGTGGCCAAGGGCAATACCGTCACCGCCAGCAAGCGCCCCTACGGGCTGGCGTTTGCCAAGGCCGACACCGGCACGCCGTTTGTGCTGGTACTGGAACAGGCGTGGCTGCAAGAGCTGCAGCCGAACATCGTCTCCTGATTCACCAGTTCTTCGTCTGCTGGCGTCGGCACCCACCCGGCGCCAGCGCGTCCGCCCGCTGCTTTCCGACTGCCCACACCATGCCGCCCCTGATCGCCCCTCTGCCATTAGCCAATGTTGGCCGCAAGCTGTTGACGCTGACCGGCACGCTCGCCTGCTGGCTGTTGCTGGCTGCCCTGCCGGCACAGGCCAACTCGCTGCTGTTTTGCGACCGGCCGCCGGCGCAATCCGCGGCGCAAAAAAACCGCCTGTTGCTGTTCAGCGAGGCGGTGAAGAACGTGCTGCAGCAATCGGGCAGCCAGGCCGCCATCGTGGCGCGCGCCGGGCTGGATCTCGACCGCTTCGCCATCCGCTACACCCACGCCGGCATCAGCCTGCGGCAAAGCCCGAATACCCCGTGGTCGGTGCGCCAGCTGTACTACGCCTGCGACGACAGCCAGCCGCACATCTACGATCAGGGCCTGTCCGGCTTCCTGCTCGACAGCCATCAGCAGGACAGCGCCTATGTCTCCATCCTGCTGCTGCCAGCGCGTGCCGAGCAGCAACTGGTGGCCACCGCACTGGACCGTGCACAGGCGCTGGCCATGCTGGGCGCAGACTACAGCGCCAATGCCTATGCGTTTTCCACCCGCTACCAGAACTGCAACCAGTGGCTGGCGGAGCTGCTGGCGCGTGCCTGGGGCGAGTTGCCGGCCGCGGAGGCGCCGCGCGAGGCGGCGCAGCGCTGGCTGCAGCAGGCGCAGTACCAGCCCAGCAACATCGACGTGAAATACGGCTTCATGGTGTGGGCCGCCTACCTGGTGCCGCTGCTGCACAATGGCGACCACCCGGCGGCCAACCTGGCCGCGCGCCACTATCAGGTGAGCATGCCGGCCGCCATCGAGCAATTCGTGCGTGCGCAATGGCCGGACAGCCGGCGCATAGAGCTGTGCGTGCGTAACGAGCAACTGGTGGTGCATCACGGCTGGGACAGCATTGCCGATGGCTGCCAGCCGGGGACCGACGATACGGTCAGCACGCTAGGCTGAACGCCCGCTACCGCCAGCACGATGCGCGCACGCCGCGTGTTGCCGGCAGCAAAAACAAAAACGGCAGCCAGATCGGCTGCCGTTTTTCTGGATGCGCCCAACGTTGGCCGCAAGCCTTACTTGCGCTCTACCTGCGACACATCGCGCACCGCGCCGGTATCGGCACTGGTGGTCATGGCGGCGTAGGCGCGCAGCGCCGGGCTTACCACGCGCTCGCGGCCCAGCGGCTTCCACGCGTCGCGGCCACGTGCTTCCATCGCGGCACGGCGTGCGGCCAACGTTTCGTCGGACACGGCGAGATGGATGCGGCGGTTGGGGATGTCGATCTCCACGGTATCACCCTCTTCCACCAGGCCAATGGCACCGCCCTCGGCGGCTTCCGGCGATACGTGGCCGATGGACAGGCCGGAGGTACCGCCGGAGAAGCGGCCGTCGGTCAGCAGCGCGCAGGCCTTGCCCAGGCCCTTGGATTTCAGGTAGCTGGTCGGGTACAGCATTTCCTGCATGCCCGGGCCGCCTTTCGG
>CAMLGD010000296.1 GCA_946479405.1 uncultured Vogesella sp. | reverse complement strand
ATGTCATGGCGATGGAGTGGCGCAGCATCAAGCTCAAGCGCGATCCGGGCTGCAATGTATGCGGCCGGCGGTAATTAGCTGTTGTGCAGGTAGAAGAGGCGCTTCAAATCTCGTCGTTGTTCTGCAACCGAATCGAGAATCAGGCCGCAACTGAAACTGATCATTGCAGCGATCATGAGCGAAGCCGCCAGTATTGCTGAGGGAAAGCGCGGCACCAAGCCGGTCTCAAAAAACTCCAGCACCACAGGCAGGCCTATCGCCAAAGACAATACGCTGAGCAAGCTGCTGACCACGGTAAAGAATAGGAAGGGACGCACTTCCTTGAAAAAATAGAAGATCGCGAGCAGGATACGCCAGCCATCGCGCAAGGTGCGCAACTTGCTCGCAGAGCCTTCCACGCGCTTGAAATAGTTGATCGGCACTTCAACAATCTGGCTACGTATGTCCAGTGCATGGATAGTCAGCATTACTTCGATTTCGAACCCGGACACCATGACAGGCGCGGTTTTAACAAAGCGTCGCGACATGATGCGATAACCGGAAAGTACATCCGTCAGCTGGTTCTTGAACAAGTGGTTAATCAGACCGGTGAGCAATTGATTGCCGGTTTTATGGCCCTTGCGCGAAGCACTGCCAGCATAGGTATTCAATCGCGTGCCTATGATCATGTCGATATGCTCATCCAGCAGTTTTTGTATGTGCTGGCCGGTTGCAGCAAGGTCATAGGTGGCATCGCCATCCACCATCACATACACGTCAGCATCCACATCAGCAAACATGCGTGCCACTACGCGCCCTTTGCCGCGTTCGATCACGGTATGTACCTGGGCACCATGATTGCGGGCTACTTCCGGCGTATTGTCAGTCGAGCCGTTGTCGAAAATATGTACTTCGGCACGGGGTAGATGCTGGCGTATTTGTTCAAACAAGCGAGGCAGTGCTTCCGCTTCGTTCAGGCAAGGGATGATGAGTGCGAGGCGGGCTGTCATATGGATGGCTTCAGTTTTGTTTTTAACCATTGCGTTATCTGATACAGCGCGAAGAAAGCCAGACCATAATTAATCGGACGTAACGGAATACTGTAGCGCGGGAAAGGTGCGCCTATCATGTGTAATGCTACAAAATACAGCAGGATCAGGCTGAAGATCGCGGCAGCAATGTTTTTGCGAGCAACAGCGTAATAAATACCCAACACACTCAGTAGCATTAGAAATGGATGCAGGAAAGCGGCAATCGCATGCGTCGATTTAAACAGCTTGTTTTCCAAATAGGGCGTTTTGAGTGGCGCATATATAAAAGCATCCCCTACGCTTTCGGTGAGGTTCCATGCAAAAAACTGTATGGGTTTGCCAATCAAGTACCAACTGAAATAGCGCTGCGGCTCTTGCTGAAATTGCTCTGACATCGCAGCCAAAGTCTTGGATACGCTGCCACTGAGCTCCGTGTTCCGGGGATCAAAACGGTAGGGATATCCATACGTGTCCGTTCGATCTTGATACATCATGTTTGGATACATTCCGTGTTGCAGGAAGTTTGCTGTTAATACTGGATCCGAAGTGTGTCCGGTGGAAATCTGATTGCGTACGCTCCAAGCAGTGATCGCAATGATCACAGGCACGGCAAGCCACAGCACATATTTGCCAAAAGTACGCCAATTCTGACGTGCCCATAGAACGAATGCGAGCAGATAGACAAGCAGGAGATATTGCGTAGTTGGCCGGGTCAGCAAGCTGAGTGCCAGCAATACGCCGGCAGCCAAAGCCCAGCGTACTTGCTTTAGACGTAAGGCGCGCTCCAAGGCAAACAGGTGGATACCCAGCAGGAAAGTGAACAAGGTTTCAGTCAGCAAATAGACGGAGGCATTGATCAGGTGGGGGCTGATGGCAGTAACAAGGCCTGCCCCTATAGCCCATATAGGCGGCATCAGTCGTTTAAAAAGCGACAGATAAACAAGAACCGTCAGCGTACCCAGCAAAGCTTGCAAATACTGAATATTCGCAAGCGTTTTTTCGATGTTGCTTTCATCAAGCAATAGGCTGAGCAGGGCCGGGTAGGCGGGTGCGCGTAGCGCGTCCGGGCGAGGGCTTTGTGCGCTCGGCAAATCGCGCGAGTAAATCCCGTACTGTTTGATGTTGTAGGCGTAAGCAAAATAATCCCGTGCATCACCGCGTATCGGGCCATCGATCCGCGTTTGCGCTACTGCGGTCAAGAACATGGCTGCCGACAGTAAGCCAATAGCGATAACAACCAGATTCCAGTGCCGGTTCAAATCAAGTCTTGAGAAAAGCATAGCGATGGCTGAGTTGGTAGTTGAAGTACATGGCAGCGATAGAGCCTGAAACCAGGCCGAGATAGTATTGCCAAGGTAGCCAGACGGCGTGCCAGATGACAGCAGAGAACACGGCCATATTCACGCCAAGGCTGAATGTTTGTCCGAGTAGGTAAATTATCGGGCGTGACTTGGTATGGCCATGAAAGGTGTAGCGTTTGTTGAGCGAAAAAGTGGCTAGCACGGCTATCAAAAAGGCGCCCAGTCGGGCGAGGTGTGGAGCATGCCACCAGTTCTGAAGCACGGTAAAAGCAGAGGCATCCACGACAAATCCGACCATGCCAACCATGCCAAAGCGGCACAAGCGGCTACTTGCAAATTTTGCCATCCGATCTCTCACGCAATCAGGAACGATGAGTTGCCCGATTATTTGCCGCTGACCAGCGCCTTGACTGCACCCACCAAATCTCCGGGCAGCAACACGATCTTGCTGTTATCCGAACCTGACAGCTTGTGCATGGCCTGAATGTAGC
>CAMLGD010000295.1 GCA_946479405.1 uncultured Vogesella sp. | reverse complement strand
CCATCCATGCGCGCGAAGTAGCTGCCGGTCCAGAAAATCAGCAGCATGATCCAGGCCAGCAGGGAAAGCGCCGTGCCAACCCCCATGCTCAAGGCACCAAAACGCAAAACCGGCAACATTAGCACCAAGGCATGCACTACCAGTAACGTACCCAGCAGAAAGTGCTCGCGCCCGGGCTGACGCGGCCACGGTGATACGCCACGCCAATGACCAATGAAATGCCAGGACAGCCCGAGGTAACCGGACACCAGCAAAATGACCAAAATCAACAGGATGCCACTCATCTGATTGGGGGGAGCGCCACGCCCCGGCGCCGGGTCGTGGTAAAATGGACGATTGCAGAAGTCTACACCAAGCAGAATGCAGTTGGCAGACCATAAGGACACCCCATGCTTGACAACCTCTCCTCACGCCTAACCAGTGCGCTGAAAACCTTGCGCGGTCAGGCGCGGCTTAGCGAAACCAATATCCAGGACGCTTTGCGCGAAGTACGCATGGCGCTGCTGGAGGCCGACGTGGCACTGCCCGTGGTCAAAACCTTTATTGCCAGCGTCAAGGAACGCGCGCTGGGCCAGGAGGTGCTGGGCAGCCTGACTCCAAGCCAGGCCATGATCGGCGTCGTGAATGAAGAGCTGGTCAAGTTGATGGGCGAAAAGAACGACGCGCTGAATCTGGCCGCCGTTCCACCGGCCATCATCCTGATGGCCGGTCTGCAAGGTGCCGGTAAGACCACCACCGTGGGCAAGCTGGCCAAGCTGCTGAAAGAAACGCAGAAGAAAAAAGTGCTGGTGGTGTCTGCCGACGTGTACCGCCCAGCCGCCATCGAACAGCTGAAAATGCTGGCCGAACAGGTGGGCGTGGAGTGGTTCCCATCCGATGGCAGCCAGAAACCGGAAGACATCGCCCGTGCCGCCGTAGATTACGCCAAGCGCCACTTCTTTGACGTGCTGATGGTGGATACCGCCGGTCGCCTGGCCATCGACGAAGCGATGATGGCAGAGATCAAGGCGCTGCACGCCTGCCTCAACCCGATCGAAACCCTGTTCGTGGTCGACGCCATGCAGGGCCAGGATGCGGTGAATACCGCCCAGGCCTTCAACGAGGCGCTGCCGCTGACCGGCGTGGTACTCACCAAGATGGATGGCGACTCACGC
The DNA here is from genome assembly GCA_946479405.1 of uncultured Vogesella sp. The sequence goes on along the minus strand of CAMLGD010000295.1, from coordinate 1,668 downwards.
GGTGGCGCCGCGCTGTCGGTACGCCACATCACCGGCAAGCCAATCAAGTTCATCGGTGTGGGCGAAAAAGTCAGCGGCCTGGAGCCGTTCCACCCTGACCGTCTGGCTGGCCGTATCCTCGGCATGGGTGATGTACTGACCCTGATTGAAGACGTACAGAAGGGCATCGACGAAGAAGAAGCGGCCAAGATGGCCAAGAAGCTGAAGTCCGGCAAGGGCTTCGACCTCGAAGACTTCAAGACTCAGATGCAGCAGATGAAGAAGATGGGCGGCATGACCAGCATGCTGGAAAAAATGCCGGGCGATCTGGGGCAACTGGCCAAAGGCGTACAAGGCGCCGAGGCGGAAAAATCCATGCGTCGCATTGAGGGCATCATCAACGCCATGACCATGGACGAGCGCCGCAAGCCGGAGCTGATCAAGGCCAGCCGCAAGCGCCGCATCGCCACTGGCTCTGGTGTCTCGGTGCAGGAAGTCAACAAACTGCTGGCGCAGTTCGAGCAGATGCAAAAAATGATGAAGATGTTCTCGTCCAAGGGCGGCATGTTCAAGATGCTGAAGGGCCTCAAGGGCATGAAGGGCATGCTGCCGGGCATGTAATGGATAGCAGGACGGGCGTCATGGACGCCCGTTTTTTACGCGCAGATCACAAAGACACCATGCAATACGACGTAATCGTCCTGACCGACCACGAGCTACTGCACCTGAACGATGCCGACTGGTACAGCCGCCAGGTACACACCGAAGATGGCCTGGTACTACAGGCACTGGAAAAGCAGGGGCTGAAGGTTGGCCGCAAGGACTGGGCCGACCCGGACTTCGACTGGGCCGACAGCCGCAGCGCAGTGTTCCGCTCCACCTGGGATTACTACCACCGCTTCGGCGAATTCGCGCCGTGGCTGGCCCTGGCCAGTGAAACCACCCGCCTGTTCAATGCGGCAGCACTGGTGCACTGGAATATCGACAAGCACTACCTGGGCGTATTGGCAGAAAAAGACGTCAACATCGTGCCCACGGTCTATATCGAACGTGGCGACGCCCGTTCGCTGACCCATATCGTTGCCGAAACGGGCTGGTCAGAGGTGATCCTGAAGCCCGTTGTCTCCGGTGCCGCGCGGCATACCTACCGTTTTGCAGCAACGGACAGCGAGCAGCACGAATGTGTGTTCGGCGAACTGATCGAGCAGGAAGCGCTGATGCTGCAACCGTTCCAGCGCAACATCCTGGAAGACGGCGAACTGTCGCTGATGATCATCGACGGCAAGTACACCCACGCCATCCGCAAGACCGCCAAGGCAGGCGACTTCCGCGTACAGGACGATCACGGTGGCACGGTGCATCAATACGAAGCCAGCGCCGACGAGATCCTATTCGCCGAAGCGGCTGTTGCCGCGGTGCCGTTCGACGTGCTGTACGCCCGCGTGGACCTGATCCGCGACAACGATGGCGCGCTTGCCATCATGGAATTGGAAATGATCGAACCGGAGTTGTTCTTCCGCTTTAACCCGGCGGCAGCAGACACGCTGGCAGCCGGTCTTGCCCGCCGCCTGCAAGCTTAAGTTTTCGTTTTTATTTGAAGCAACCGGCCAGCCCCTGCTGGCCAGCAACCTGGAAGCACTGAGTGATGAATCTGACCACGCTGACCGCCCTTTCCCCGCTCGACGGCCG
>CAMLGD010000294.1 GCA_946479405.1 uncultured Vogesella sp. | reverse complement strand
TCCAGCGCCGAGGTCGGCTCGTCGAACAGCATCACCTCCGGCTCCATCGCCAGCGAGCGGGCAATGGCCACGCGCTGCTGCTGGCCACCGGACATGTGCGACGGGTATTTGCCTTCCACCTCCGGTGGCAGGCCGACCTTGGCCAGGTACTTGCGCGCCCGCGCCACCGCCTCGTCGCGGCTGATGCCCAGCACGTGCATCGGCGCTTCGATGATGTTTTCCAGCACCGTCATGTGTGCCCACAGGTTGAAGTGCTGGAACACCATCGCCAGCTTGGTGCGCATCTGCTGCAGCTGCTTGGGGTCGGTGACCCGCAGCGCGCCCTTTTTGTCCTGGTGGGTGCGGATCTGTTCATTGTTCAGGGTGATGCTGCCGGCGCACGGCTGCTCCAGGAAGTTGATGCAGCGCAGGAAGGTGCTCTTGCCGGAGCCGGAGGAGCCGATGATGCTGATCACGTCGCCGGCCTTGGCTTTCAGCGATACCCCCTTGAGCACTTCGTGCTCGCCGTATTTCTTGTGCAGGTCGTCTACGACTAGTTTGTACATGGTCCACTCCTGGTGCGGCTGCGGCTGGATGCACGCCGGCAGCCGAATGCCGCCCGACGACAGCGCCCCCCCGTGGGCAGGGTGTGGCCGGACTGGCACCGGCCGCACGAGCGCGAGGCGATCATTTCAGTAATCGCGCCACTCCACAATCTCTGCGGCCAACCTTTGTCGCAGTGCAACACCAGCGGCGATCTGACCATAACTCAAGAAAAATCAAATAGATAGACAACAATCCACCCGCGCAGCCGGCGTGCCGGCGATACGGCTTCTATACATCGATGTCACCTTTGCGCAATTGTGTCGCCGCCACCCGGCAAACCTGCGGACACCCGCCCGCGGCGACGCTGGCACTGACGCCGGGGGCACGGTTGCGCTCGCTATGGCTCGTGCGTCAGGTCCAGCCGGGCTCCAGCCGGTCCGGACGATCGGTGCACAGCATGTCCACGCCCCAGTGCCGCAGCCGCTGCATGTCGTCGCTGCGGTTGACAGTCCACGCCATCACCGCCAGTTCCTGCTGGTGCAGGCTGCTCACCCATTCCGCGCTCAGCGCGCGGTGATACACGTGCACCGCGCCACAGCCCAACGCCAGCGCCTGCGCCACCGCCTCCTCCGATAGCTGGGTCAGCAGCAGCGCGCGCGGCAATTGCGGCGCAGCCTGTTGTGCCGCCGCCAGCGCCGGCAGCGAAAACGACGACAACAGTGGCGGCAGCGCGGCGCCCTGCCACAGCGCGACGATCTCCGCCACGCATTGTCGCGCCATGGCGGCATCGTCACCCGCCGGTTTCAGCTCCAGATTCACCGCCATGCCCAGCTTGCGGCAGCGGGTGGCCAGCTGCGCCAGCGACGGCAGCGCCTCGCCGGCAAACGCCGGGTGGTGATGGCGGCCGGCATCCAGCTGCTGCAATGCGGCCAACGTTTGCGCGCTCACCGGGCCGCAGCCGGTGGTGGTGCGCTCCAGCTCGTGGTCATGCACGATCACCGCCTGGCCGTCGGCAGACAGCTGCACATCGCATTCCACGCCGTTCACCCCCAGCCGGTGGGTGAGCAGCAAGCCCGCCAGGGTGTTTTCCGGCGCCAGCGCACCACCAAGACGGTGGGCAAAACCTGCGGGATAGGGCCAATGCATGCTGTTCTCCTGGTTGCCATCCTGCTGCAACAGACTATCGTCATCCTGACACGGTTCATTTTCGTCATAGCCGGTTTGGCTGCTGCCGGTGGCGCAATCCGCAGTGCGCGACACGTTACCGCCTGCCGGTTGCCACAGGGAAAACCACCGACGGCAGCCGCGGGAAAACTACACCGCCGCGGCGTGTCGCCATGGTGCGCAAAGACGACGCAATGCTGCTGCTACGGGGCCGCCAGCGGTACTAAGGTTATCCCTTATAAGCGTAAGCCCTCGTTTACAGCGTGCTGCGTTAAAAGGTTTACTGAATTGGCTATTACTATCCGATTAATGCAAAAAGCATATACGTTAGACCTAAGTCGCATCGCTTTGCCAGCGGCGGCTGTGCTATCAATATCGTGTTGCATCGCAGCAACGTACAAAATTGGCAACAGTTCGGCTTCAAGAACGCGTAGTTCTGAAAATACATTGTTAAATCATTTGATTAAAAAACTGTCAGACAGTATTCATAGACCAAACAAGGCATGGCCGCGCCAGATTTTCGATCAAATCGATGTCGCGTTTTTGTAAAAGCGTTGCGCCAAATCAAGAGTCATGCTTAATTACCAATTCAAACGCTCGTTCGAAATAAAGCCTCGCACGGGCGTTCGCTATCTCCGCAGTTTTTAAATTTTTCATTTGAACCATTTGCAGAAAGGAAGACCATGCAAATCGCTATTGCCACCGAACGGCTGGCAGGTGAAACCCGCGTGGCCGCCACACCGGAAACGGTGAAAAAACTCGTCGCCATGGGTCACTCCGTGGTGATCGAGGCCGGTGCCGGGCGGCATGCCGCGGCACCGGATGCGGCCTACTCGGAAGCCGGGGCAACGTTGGCCGCCTCGCGCGCCGAGGCGCTGTCCCGCGGCGACATCGTGCTCACCGTGCGCCCGCTGCCCGCCGACGCCATTGCCGAGCTGAAAGACGGCGCGGTGCTGATCGGCCAGCTGGCGCCGTACCACAACGACACCTTCCCGCTGCTGGCGGCCAAGAAAGTGTCGGCCTTCGCCATGGAGCTGCTGCCGCGCACCACCCGCGCGCAAAGCATGGACGTGCTGTCCAGCCAGAACAACATCGCCGGCTACCGTGCGGTGCTGCTGGCCACCCACTACTACCCGCGCTTCATGCCGATGCTGATGACCG
>CAMLGD010000293.1 GCA_946479405.1 uncultured Vogesella sp. | reverse complement strand
AGCGTCAACCACTTTGTTGCAGTTTTTTGCATAAAGTATCCAAGTCATTGTTTTTATTACAATGCAAAATGCCCCGCAGTTGCGGGGCATTTATCTGGTGTTGTGGTAAACGCTTAATGACTGGCGTTTTGCGCTGCCATACCGGTGGCGGCACCGAAGAAATTACCGGCCTTGGTGAGTGCGGCCAACTTTGCCGGATCGGTTTCACCATTGATGTTGGTAATGATGAGTTTGCCGCGTCCCAGCTTGTAATCATTGCGGAAGTCGTAGAAGGCACCGATGACTGCCAGGCTGCCAGACTCTACCTCGCCGCCAAACTTCAGCAGCGCGGTGTCGACCTGGTTGTTGACGTTGAGCAGCACACCGTCGTTAACCGCGATGCCCTTGGGGATGTTGATGGTGAGCAGTTCTTTCTGGATCGGCCGCTCCAGCGCGGAGAAATCACCGCTGGCCGCCTGCACCGCCCCGCACACTGCGTGACCGATGAACATCAGCAGCGGCGTGTGCAGATGGCGTACGCCGTATTCAACCGAGCCTTCCGAGGTGACCAGCTGGTTGCCGATATTGCGCACCAGGAACAGGTCGTTGACGGCATCGCCGTGGAAGGCATTGGTCTGCACCCGCGAATCGGAGCAGGTCACCACCGTGGCGCGTGGCGTCTGCTTGCTGGCAAAGCGCTCGAAGTACGCCGCCGGCTTGCTCTGCATATAACGCTGGTTGGCCGCCAGCATCGCCTGTACCAGCCCCTGCACCTTGCCCACTTCGCCGTGTTCGTCATGGCGTTCATGCATGGCTGCCGCAGCGGGTTTGCGCTTGGCAACCGGACGATGCGGCGCCGGCTTCTTCACCGGACGGCTGCCCACCACCAGCGACTTGTTGTTGACCGACGCGCTGTGATCCGCCGGTTTCAGCGGCTGGATCGATGGCACCAATTGTTCCGGCTCTGCCGGTTTGGCCACCGGCTTGGCGGCGGGTTCGTTGGCTTGGGCAGTAGCGGCGGCGAACAGCAACAGGCTGATAACCAATAGACGATAATGACGCAATGGCGTGCGCATGAACTTCCCTTGCAAAATGGATGATGGCGGCGGTGCTAACAATATCGGCCGCCGCCGGGAAAACTCAATCCTTGCCCGATGCAGTTTGCGGCCAACGTGGCAGCTGGCTGAGCAGCACGCCGCCCAACACCAGCAGACAGGCCAACCACTGCGGGCCGGTCAGGCGTTCGTCCAGGTACAGCCAGGCCATCGCCAAGGTAAATACCGGGATCAGGTTAATGAAGGCGCCAGCCAGCGCCACCGACACCTTGCCGACCGCCCAGGTATACATACCGTAAGCACCCAATGTAATGAATGCCCCCAGATACAGCACCCACAACATCGCATCCAGCGGGTAATGCTGCGGCCAATGCCCCCACGGCGTCAGCAGGATGCCGCCGAACCAGAAGGTACCGAGCACGGTCTGGGTAGCGGTCAGCGTCAGCGCGGAATAACGCGGCGACAGTTTCTTGGCGATCAGCACATAGCCGCTGGCGCAGACCATGGCCAGAAACTCTAGCGCATTGCCCAGCACCGGGTTGGGCGCACTGACATCCGCCTCGCTGCCGCTGGTCAGCCACACCACCCCGGCCAGCGAAACCGCCAGCCCCAGCCATACCGGCAGATGCTGGCGATCGCGCAGCAGGAAGTGCGCGCCGACGGCCACCAGCAACGGCAGCGTGGCGGTGATCATGCTGGCCTGCGAGGCGCTGGTATGCAGCAGCGCGTTGGCCTCGAACAGAAAATACAGACACGGCTCGCTCAGCCCCATCAGCAGCAACCACAGCCAGTCACCCTTGTGATAGCGCCAGCGGCTGCCGCGACGCAACAGAAACGGCAGCATGCAGATCGTGGCGATCACCATACGGCAGAACAGCACAAACACCGGGTCGAAAACGGCAAAAACGGTTTTCAGGGCGATAAAAGAACTGGCCCACAACAACATGGCCAGACATAAGGCTAGGTAAGGCAAAATAACGGCTCCAGAATGGCACAGCGTTCCGCATGGTGAACGAAGCCGCCAGGAGCGTCAAAAAACACCCTGTTCCAGTGCCGCACCGTGGGCACGGCCGCCAGATAAGGAGACAAGCGGAATGGAGACTCTGGATTGCGTGGTGATCGGCGCCGGCGTCATCGGCCTGGCCTGCGCGCGGGCGCTGGCGATGGCCGGGCGCCAGGTGGTGATCGTGGAACAGGAAAGTGCCTGCGGCCAACATTGCAGCAGCCGCAACAGCGAAGTGATCCATGCCGGGCTGTATTACCCGCCGGGCAGCCGCAAGGCGGCGTTGTGCGTGGCCGGCAAGGCGTTGCTGTACCGCTATTGCCGCGAGCGGGCGATCCCGCACCAGCGCATAGGCAAGCTGCTGCTGGCGGTGACGGCAGCGGACCTCCCCAGGTTGGCCGCATTGCAGCAACGCGCAGCGGCCAATGGCGTGCGCGAGCTGGCCTGGCTGGACCGCGCCGCACTGGCCGAGCGCGAACCCGCCGTGCAGGCCCATGCCGCCCTGCTGTCCGACAGCACCGGCATCATCGACAGCCACGCTCTGTTGCAGGCGCTGCTGGCCGATGCCGAACAATATGGCGCGCAGCTGGTGCTGGCCAGCAGCGTGGTAGCCGGTCAGGCCAGCCCCGGCGGCATCGTGCTGCAGCTGGACGATGGCTACCAGGTGCGGGCGCGGCAGGTAATCAATGCCGCCGGGCCGTGGGCACCGGCGCTGGCCGCCAGCCTGCGTGGCGTTCCACGTGAAACCATCCCCCACGCCTACTACGCACGCGGCGTATATTTCGCGCTCAGCGGGCATAACCCGTTCTCGCAACTGATTTACCCGCTGCCGGAACCGGGCGGATTGGGCAC
>CAMLGD010000292.1 GCA_946479405.1 uncultured Vogesella sp. | reverse complement strand
CAGCGGCAGATTGCCGCTGGCCGCCAGCTCCAGCAGGCCGTGCAGCTGCTGCAGCATGGCCAGTTCGGCATTGCCGAAGGCCCCCAGCTCCTCGCCGCGGATCAGCGAGAAGCCCGCCACCACGCGGCCGCCACGGCGCACGAACAGCTCCACCACATCAGCCATGCCATGGCGTGCCATGAAACGGCCGTAGCGGGACTGACGCAGCGCGCCCTGCGCCATGGCTTCGCCCATCGGCATCACGCTGGTGCCATGGCCGAAGCGCGCCGGGTGCAGCGGGTCGCACTGCTGGTAGTGGGACAGATAGTGCTGGTGCACCTGCCCCGGCATGCCATGCAGCAGGTAGTGGCGCGGCCGCAGCTGGGCATCCACCTGGTAGAAGGCGCAGGAAGTCACCGGCACCAGGCCGGTGACAGTGGCGATGCAGCGCTGCGCGTAGTGCGCCACGGCGGCGGAGGCGGATGTCGTCATGGCGGCACTCCCGGCAGCGTTGCGATCTGGTGCGATCAGGCGCCGGCGAAGCCGGCATCCAGCGCGGCGACGATGGTGTCCAGCTGCGGCTGCTGGATCACCAGCGGCGGCGACAGGATGATCTTGGTGCCCACCGGGCGCACCAGCACGCCGTTTTCGCGGGCAATCTCCGCCACGCGGTTGGCGTAGCCGCCCATCGGGTCCACCGGCTCGCGGGTGGTCTTGTCCACCACCAGGTCCAGCGCCACCATCAGGCCCTTGCCGCGCACCTCGCCCACCGCCGCGTACTTGTCGGCGAACGGCTTGAGCTTGGACAGCAGGTACTCGCCCTGCACGGCGGCATTGGCCGGCAGGTTTTCCTCGCGCACGATCTTGAGGTTGGCGATGGCGGCGGCGCAGGCCACCGGGTGCCCGGAGTAGGTGTAGCCGTGCATGATGGCGCCGCCGAAATCGGCGTTGGCCGCAAAGGCATCGGCCACGCGCTGGTTCACCACCGTGGCGCCCAGCGGCACGTAGCCGGAGGAAATGCCCTTGGCCAGACACATGATGTCCGGTGCCACGCCCCACAGGCGGCTGCCGAACATGGAGCCGGAGCGGCCGAAGCCGGTGACGATCTCGTCGGCGATCAGCAGCACGCCGTACTTGTCGCACACCTCGCGGATCAGCGGCCAGTAGCTGGCCGGCGGCACGATCACGCCGCCGGCGCCCTGGATCGGCTCGGCGATGAAGGCGGCCACGGTGTCCGGGCTCTGGAACTGGATCTCGCGCTCCAGCATCTGCGCGCAGATCTTGGCCAGCTGTTCCGGATCTTCGGTGAACGGGTTGCGGTAGGTCCACGGCGTTTCCACGTGGAAGCAGCCCGGCAGCATCGGCTCGTAGTTGCGACGGAACACGGTGTTGCCGTTGACCGAGGCGCCACCGAAGTGGGTGCCATGGTAGCCCTGCTTCAGCGAGATGAACTTGGTGCGGTCCGGCTGGCCCTTCACGCGCCAGTACTGGCGGGCCAGCTTCAGCGCGGTTTCCACCGCGTCGGAGCCGCCGCTGCTGAACGCCACGCGGGCCATGCCCTCCGGCTTCAGCATGTCGATGATGGTGGCGGACAGCTCCTCGGCGCGCGGGTGGCTGATGCCGTCGAACAGCTGGAAGTATTCCAGCTCGTCCAGCTGGTTCATGATGGCCTGCTTGATTTCGGGGCGGTTGTGGCCAACGTTGACGTTCCACAGCCCGGCCACGCCATCCACCAGCTGGTGGCCCTTGTCGTCATACACATGGCAGCCGTCGCCGCGCACGATGCGGATAGGCTCGCGGCGCTGCATCTCGTTCGGGTGCAGCATGGGGTGCCAGAAACGGGCGTTATCGTAAGACATGGCAAAACTCCTTCAAAAGACTGGGCCGGTCAAGCCGGCAAGAAAGCGCAGCGCAGCGGTTCCGGCCAGTGCGCCCTGCCCGCATGAATCGAGTCGGGGCACGCAGGCCGGATGGGCTTTATTGCCGGCTTAATGCGCGATGCACACCGATTTGAGCTCGGTAAAGTTCTCTACCGCGGCGCGGCCGAATTCGCGGCCAACCCCGGATTGCTTGTGGCCGCCAAACGGCATGTTCGGGTCCAGCGGAATATGGCTGTTCACCCACACGGTGCCGGCCTGAACCTGCGGCACCACGTTCATCACCAGCGACAGGTCGTTGCTCCACACGCTGGCGGCCAGGCCGTACGGCGTGTCGTTGGCCAGGCGTACCGCTTCTTCCACGGTGTCGAACGGCATGGCCACCAGCACCGGGCCGAAGATTTCCTCGCGCACCACGGTGTGGCCGTGGTCGACGTTGGTCAGCACGGTGGGTTGCACGAAGTAGCCCGGCAGGTCGGCGGCGGTGCCACCGGCCACCACGCGGGCACCTTCGGCACGGGCGATGTCGATGTAGCGGCATACCGCCTGCTGCTGCCGCGCCGATACCAGCGGGTTGATCTGCGCGTTCATGTCCATGCCGGCGCCGATGCTCATGCTGCTGGCGGCTGCGGCCAACCCTTCCACCACCTGGTCGAACTTGTTGCGCTGGATGTAGATGCGCGAGGCGGCAGCGCAGACCTGGCCCTGGTTGAAGAAGCCGCCCAGCATGGCGCCCTGCACCGCCTTGTCCACGTCCACGTCGCCGAACACCAGCATCGGGTTCTTGCCGCCCAGCTCCAGCGAGAAACGGGTCATGTTGTCCAGCGCGGCATGGCCCACGGTCTTGCCCACTTCGGTGGAGCCGGTGAAGGTGACCTTGCTGACCAGCGGGTGGCTGGCCAGCGCCTGGCCGGCGCGGCTGCCGCGGCCGGTCAGCACGTTCACCACCCCCGGCGGAATGCCGGCTTCCAGCGCGAGCTCCCCCAGGCGCAGCGCGGTAAGCGGGGTTTCGGTGGAAGGCTTGAGCACGATGGTGCAGCCGGCGGCCAGGGCTGGAATCAGCTTCCAGATGGCAATCATCAGCGGGAAATTCCACGGCACGATGCCGGCCACCACGCCCACCGGCTCGCGGCGGGTGTAGGCGG
>CAMLGD010000291.1 GCA_946479405.1 uncultured Vogesella sp. | reverse complement strand
ACAGCCGTTTTGTCGAGACCGTGCTGAGAAAATTGCCGGGCGTGTTGAGCATCCGGACCAATATCTCGTTGCGTGAAATGAAGGTGATGAACAAGTTGCCGATCACGGACATCGAACTAAGCTAGATCGGCGCCAAGTTGTGCTCTGTTCTGTTTCGGCAAGGAACAGTGGCGGAACATCGACCAAAACAGCCAGTTTAGTCATCCGAAAAAAGCAGCTATCAACCACCATAGCTGTCTTTTTCTTATCACCTACCGAGACTGGAACGGCCCGGACAGCCCAATAAACTTAATCCCAGGCGCTGCTTTGTATATAGGTGACCCCTGCCACCAGTGGACGTGCGGTGCGTATCACCCCTGCCTTGGTGATCTGCGGCCAACCTTCCGCATCGACTCCTTGCTGTGTGATTTGCGTGTGCAACTGGCCGCTTGGGTGCTCGATAGTTACATGCTGCGGTGCGGCCGGATCCAGCTGCGCCAGACGGTGTGGCAGCGTCCCGGGAATGTGGCAGGCAGCGGCCACACACAACGCACCGGTTACCGCATGAGCAGCGTGGCAGTTCCAGGGAACGAAATAGCGGGAGCTGATCTGTCCGCCATGCACCGGCGGGGCCAGCAGTACCACCTTGGGCAGCACCTTGTTAGCGACATCACCCAGCCCCATACGCAGCGCAGCCTGGCGGCGAAGATTTTCGATACGGGCAATCAGCGCAGTGTCGGCATCCAGCTCCGCCTTGCTTTCATAGCCGGTCTTGCCCAATGCGGCGGCGGCGATGAATACGATGGGGGAGGAAAAATCCACGCACGACACCTCCACCCCGTCGATCACGTCGATGGCCTGGCCGGTGGGCATCAACTTGCCAGTCTTGGCACCGGCGGCATCCATAAAGTTCAGCAGGATGGGCGCCCCGCTGCCCGGCACACCGTCGATGTGCACCTCGCCTTCGTAATTCACCTTGCCGCCCGGGGTTTGCACCACCGCCTCCACCACCTTGCCGGTGTTCTGGTTGTAGATACGTACCGAGGTTTGCGGCATGTCGGCGGCGACCAGGCCGTGCTCCAGCGCAAATGGCGCCACACCGGCCAGCATGTTGCCGCAGTTGGGCGAGGTATCCACCGTGGCGCTATCTACCGATACCTGGGCAAACAGGTATTCCACGTCGATACCGGGCCGGCTGGATGCCGACACCATCACCACCTTGCTGGACAGCGAGTCGCCACCGCCCAAGCCGTCGATCTGGCGACGGTCGGGCGAGCCCATCACCGCCAGCAGCACCTGGTTGCGGCGGGCTTCGTCCTGCGGCAGGTCGCTTTGCAGGAAGAACGGCCCTTTGGACGTGCCGCCGCGCATCACGACGCAGGGAATGGGGATCAACATGGCAGTTACCTCGGTAGATGGATCATTTACCGGGCATTCTCGGCACTGCCATGCCGCAAGAGAAATGAATTTATTTCTGCAATTAATGCGGTTTTGTGAATTATTACTCCTGGGCCGGGTAGGCTTTCACCATCTCGTACAGCGCCTGTGCCGCCGGTGACAGTTCGGCGGTCTTGCGGGTGATCAGCACTAGGCCGCGCGACACCGCCGGGTGCTGCAGCCGCATCACGCGGATGTGCGGATAAGCGTCGCGCTGCAGCGCCAGGCCCGGCAACACGGCGGCACCGACACCTTCCGCCACCAGCCCCAGCGCCGTGGACACACGCTGCACCTCGTACAGTGACTGCAGCGTCACCTGGTTTTCTTGCAGCGCGCGGTCCAGCAGCGGCCGGTTGCCGCTGAACTGGCCGATGGAAATCAGCGGGAATGGTTCCAGATCGCGCCATCGCAGCTCGGACAGGGCCGCCAACGGATGGTCGTCACGGCAGACCAGCACAAACTCGTCCTCGATCAGCGGCACCCCCAGCAACTCGGCGTGGTGGCTGCCGGCAATGGTGATGCCAAACTCGGCTTCACGCTGCAGCACCGCACTGGAAACACCAGCCGAGGTGTGGTCCAGAATCTTGATGTGGTTGTCCGGGTACTGTGCCGAGTAGGCCTGGATGATGCGTGGCAGGAAACGCACGCCCACGGTGGGCACGCAGGCAATGGTGACGCTGCCGCGCTTGAGGCGACCGGTGTCGCGGATTTCGCTCAGCGAGCCGGCCAGTTCGCCCAGCAGGCGCTTGGCGTGCGGCAGGAATTCTTCACCAACCCGGGTCAGCGCCACCGAGCGCGTGGTGCGCTCGATAAGCTTCACCCCCAGATAGTCTTCCAGGTTCTGCAGGCGGCGGGTAATGCCGGCTTGCGACAGGAACAGGCTTTCTGCCGCAGTCTGAAAGCTGCCGCTCTCGGCAATGGCGATGAAGGCCTGCACACCGATAGTGTCGATTTTCATGCGTTTGACTCAATAATCTGGCAGATAAATTTACTTTACTACTGGCAGCGCGGCTTTGCACACTAACCGGCGTCTGCGACAACTGAGCCGCGACAAGTACTCCCTTGTGTTGGCCACCGTGATGGGTGGCCAATTTTTTTTCGTCACATTTATCAGTTTTTGGCAACAATCATAGAAAACAATGCATTTAACAAAACAAAAAGACGCCACCACAATGCAGCACAAGCAGCTGGCAACCGCTTACGCTGCAAGGCAAACACAATACGGAGAGACGCCGCCATGAAAAAACTGACATCCCCCTTTGTAATGGCCACTTTGCTGCTGGGTTCCCAGGCGGTGCTGGCGGCCGACCCCATCGTGATCAAATTCAGCCACGTAGTCGCCACCGATACCCCCAAGGGGCAGGCGGCCGAGTACTTCAAAAAGCTGGTGGAAGAGCGCACCAAGGGCCAGGTCAAGATCCAGATCTACCCCAACAGCCAGCTGTACAAGGACAAGGAAGAACTGGAGGCGCTACAGATGGGGTCGGTGCAGATGCTGGCCCCGACCACCAGCAAGTTCGGGCCGATGGGCTTCAAGGAATTCGAGGTCTTCGACATGCCCTACGTGTTCATGAACGAAGACCAGGTACACAAGG
>CAMLGD010000290.1 GCA_946479405.1 uncultured Vogesella sp. | reverse complement strand
TCGAATGCCGGAATCAAAATCCGGTGCCTTAACCAACTTGGCGACTCCCCAGTATCCTTTACGCTTCCCCGTCGTACAGTGGATGAGTCGCTAACCCCTTGGCAACAAATCCGACCATATCTTTCGACAAGGACTGGAATACTGATTTTGCTTGATCTTCACTTTCCAGCTCCAGAAACACACATGCTCCCGAACCTGTCATCAACGGCGAACCGTACTCATTTAGCCGATTCAATGCTTCATTTACCGCTGGATACATTGCCGTTACGACCGACTGCAAATCGTTTTGTTTTTGCGTCGCATCGAACAGGCTTCGCATTATGGAGAATCGAACCTCTCCTGTCAACAGCTTTTGCGAGAACTGCTGAAAAACAGGCCCGGTCGGCACCGACACCGGTGGCTTGCATACCACATACCAGGCCGCCGGCAAATCGATCGCCTCCAACTGCTCGCCGATGCCGCGCGCGCGCGCGTTGCGCCCGAAAATGAATACCGGCACATCGGCCCCCAGTTGCACGCCAAGGGTCATCAGCGCCTGGCGCGATAACCCGCAGCCCCACAGCTTGTTGAGCGCCAGCAGCACGGTGGCGGCATCGGACGAGCCGCCCCCCAGGCCGCCGCCCATCGGGATGCGCTTGGTCACACGCAGGCTGGCTCCCAGCCGGCTGCCGCTGGCCTGCTGCAGCAGCCGGGCAGCGCGCACGGTCAGATCCGACTCTGGCTCGACCCCCGGCGTCGGGGTTTCCAGCACGATGCGACCATCATCGCGCACGGCAATGTCGATATCGTCGCCAAAATTGATAAAACGGAAGTCGCTGTCCAGCAGGTGGTAACCATCGGCGCGCTTGCCGGTAATCAGCAGCGTCAGATTGAGCTTGGCTGGTGCGGGAAAACGTTGGAAATGCAGATTCATGGTTGGGTCGATAGCGGGGATGAGGCGTCAGTGGTACGCCACGCGGAGAACACTAGGCGAATGCTCAGGCCGTCGCGCTCTAGCTCCAACCGACGCGGCTGACTAGTGGTAGCATCTTTCAGATTGCGAATCAGCCACCCCTGCTGCTGCAGACGGCCATCGGCAGCCTGCGCGGCAGGAATCCCGGGGGCAGCCAGGCCACGCGCCCACCACGCCAGATTGGACAGCGGCAACGGCCAACCCAGCGTCGCTTCGGTCAGGCTTTCCACATCGGCTGCCTGCCGCTCCTGGCCGTCAGCCACCAGGCGCACGCCATCGGTATCGCGGGTCAGACTGGCCACCGTGGTGCCGATCGGCGTCTTGACGTCAAGCTGATCGCTACCGGCAGCATGCTGCCAGTCAAAATTGGCGACATGGCCCTTACCCTGATAATTCACCGCCAGCCGACCGCTGACGCTGAACGGGCTATCGACGACGTTGGTCGCAGGGGCAGGCATCGGCTGGGCGATTTCGGGAGTCGTGGCGCAAGCAGCCAGCAACAGCAGGCATGCCGACACCAGCCAGCGGGATAGCTTCATGGCTTCAGGCGATCCAGGGTTTCCTTCAACACCGGATCATCCGGCGCGCGCTTGCCTGCCTCGCCCCACACCATGCGCGCTTCGTCCTTGCGGCCCAGCGCCCACAGTACTTCGCCCAGGTGAGCCGCCACTTCGGCATCCGGCAGCTTGCTGTAGGAAGCTTGCAATTGCTGCAGCGCCTCGGCCAGCCGCCCCTGCTTGAACAGCACCCAGCCCAAGCTGTCCTGGATCATGGCATTGTCCGGCTCGGCTTTCAGCGCCTGCTCGATGTAGCCCTGTGCCTCTTTGAGCTGCAGGCCGCGGTTGGCCATTACGTAGCCCAGCGCATTCAAGCCCTGGGCGTCGTCCGGCTTCTGCCGCACCACGCTGCGCAGATCCTGCTCGGCCTCGGCCGAACGCCCCAGCTGATCCAGCAGCAGTGCGCGTTCGTACAATAGATCAGCCTGTTCCGGCGACTGCAGCAAGCCCGCCCCCAGAATCTTCAACGCCACGTCATATTGCTTGGCTTCACGCGCCAGCATCGATTGCGCCTGGGTGACACGCAGCCAGTTGTCCGCATCGGCCGCCAGCTCGTTCAGGCTGTCGATGGCCTGTTGCCACTTGCCTTCCAGCACCAGCATCTGCGCCACTCGCACTCGCGCCGGCAGCAGATTGTCACCACCATCCACCTGCAGGTACCAGCGCCGTGCCAGCGCCGGCTGCTTCTGCTCATCGGCCAACTGCCCCAGGGTGTAGCGCAGGGTATTCGGATCACTGAAACCCGCCGCCAGTGCCGCCTCCAGCTGCTTGCGCGCCAGCACGAAATTGCCGCTCTGGTAGGCCAGCAAACCATGCAAATGCAACAGTTCGGCATTGCCGGCAAAGCGTCCCTGCAGGCTGCGGGCATGCGCCTCGGCCTCGGCGAAGCGCTTCTCGCCGGCCAGCAAGCGGATATAACTGGTATTCAGATCGAGGCTGGATTGCGGCCGCCGCCCCAGCTCCTGCTTGAGGAAGCTGATGGCATCACCGGCCGACTGACGGCGCAGGCGATCCACCTGCCACAGTACCGGTAAGTCCCATTGCGGCGCGATGCGCGCCAGGCGGGCGAACTCGGCATCCACGATGGGCTGATCATTGGCTTCCGCCGCCACCGCGATCAGCGCGAAGCGCGCCTCCGGCAAGTCCGGATAACGTGCGGCCAACTCGCTAATCAGCTGCTCGGCCCCCTGCTTGTCGTTCTGGCGCGCTGCCAGCCTTGCCAGCTGCACGAAGATGGCCGCCGCCCGTTGCGGCTGCCGGCTGAGCATGTCGTCGATCAGCGGACGGCTTTCCACCAGCTTGCCGGCGCGCAGCAGCGCGATGATCAGCTGCTCCCGCGCCGCTTCGGCCTCCGGATCCAGCTCCAGCCACAGGCTCAGCGCCGCACTGGCGCTTTGCAGCTGGCCGGCGTACAGCGCGAATTCGGCGGCGCGGCGGGCAATGCGCGGGTCACGCGTGTCGCGGGCCAGCGCCAGATAGGCCTCGGCCGACTGCGCGGCGGCGCCGCGCTGGGCCGCCA
>CAMLGD010000289.1 GCA_946479405.1 uncultured Vogesella sp. | reverse complement strand
CGCGAGCTGAACGGCCACTACATGGACCAGTTCACCTACGCCGAGCGCGCCACCGACTGGCGCGGCAACAACAATATCGCCGACACCATCTTCAAGCAGATGGCGCTGGAACCGCACCCGGAGCCCAGCTGGATCATCAACGGTGCCGGTACCGGCGGCACCAGCGCCACCTTTGGCCGCTACGTGCGCTACCAGCAGAAGAACACGCAGATCTGCGTGGTGGATCCGGAAAACTCGGCGTTCTACGCCAGCTACCAGAGTGGCGACCCGGCCTGCACCTGCGAAGGCGGCTCCGGGGTGGAAGGCATCGGCCGGCCGCGGGTGGAGCCATCGTTCATCCCCAGCGTGATCGACCGCATGATCCGCGTGCCCAACGTGGCCAGCTACGCGGCGATTCATTTCCTGGAGCAAGTGCTGGGGCGCAAGTGCGGCGGCTCCACCGGCACCAATTTCTACGGCGTGTGCGTGCTGATGGACGAGATGCTGCGCAAGGGCGAGAGCGGCAGCATCGTCACCCTGATCTGCGACGACGGTAACCGCTACCTGAACAGCTACTACGATGCCGACTGGCTGGCCGCCGCCGGCCACGACATCCAGCCGTGGCTGCAGCGCTACCGCCAGTTCTTCGACCACGGCCACTGGCAGGGCTGAGTCGCGGCAGGCCGCCTGCGGCCAACCGCTTGGCAGGCTGCCCGCCAGGGCAATGCTATGGCGACGATTTATGCAGTTACAATACGGCGGCAGGCCGGCTGGCCGTCTACGCTACAGACAGCAGCCCCTGCTGCCGGCACAACCGCGCTGCCCGGCAGGAACCAACCGCATGGATGCACTGATAGCCGCATCCACCCGCGCAAGGATAAGCGATGCCCTCTCGTCTGTTCGCCTGGCTACTGCTCTGCCTGCTGCTGCCGGCCCACGCCCAGCAGTCACGGCTGCAGGTCGCCATCGATGTCAACAACCCGCCGTTCATGTATGCCGACAGCAGCGGCCGCCCGGCCGGCTTGTACGCCGAGCAACTGCAGGCGCTGGCGCGCCGCAGCGGCATCGCCATCAGCATCGAGACCATGCCGTGGAAGCGGGCGCTGGCCTATCTGGAACGCGGCAGCCACGGTGTGGCCGGCATCTACAGCAACCCGGTGCGGCTAAAGCGCTACCTGTTCAGCAAGCCGCTGTATCACGAAGTGCTGACCGTGTATGGCCGCAAGTCGGCCGCCAGCCCGCGCTACAGCAATATCGGCAGCTTCAATGGCCGCCGCGTGGGTGTGCTGTCCGGCTGGTTCTACTCTGACGAATTCAGCCTGGCACGCGACCACGGCGCCTTGCAGGCGGACGAAGCCAGCCGCGACGCGCAGAACGTGGAAAAACTCAAGCTGGGACGGCTGGACTACCTGATCGGCATCCGCGAAAGCATCGAGCCGCTGATGGGCAACCAGCTGGAAGCCGTGGGCGTGTTTGCCACCAACCCGACCTATCTGGCCCTGCCGCGCACAGCGGCCAACCAGCAACTGCTGCAGCGCATCAACCAGGCCCTGTCCCCGGCCACGCTGCCATAAGCCGGTTCGACACCAGCCGGCAGCCGCGGCCAGAAAAAAAGCCCGCCAGGGCGGGCCGAACAAACACACGGCAGCAGACGGGAACAATCAGCTGTTGCCGCCACGGTACGCGCCCGCGGTTACCCGGCGATGACAAGCCGCCCGCGGCGCCGATTGTGGCTTATGTTTTTTTAAGATTCTGCGGGTAGACATTTACGAAACGCTTGTCACTGCCGCGCCTAGATTGACGACACCGAATGCCGCACATGTCGTGCGGCAATCCTGGAGTCCGAAACATGGCAAGCATCACCGAGTTCGCCCCGCAGTCCACCCTGACCGCCTCCCGCTTCAACCTGTACCAGGCCGTGCATAAAGGCCTGCGCGCCATGCTGGCCGACCTGCTGCTGAACGTTGGCCGCAGCGATGGCCACAACGCAGAAGACAGCGCCCGGCGCCTGGCGCAGCTGCAGCAGGTACTGCAGCTATGCCGCTGCCACCTGCAGCACGAAGAGCAGCACCTGCACCGCGCGATGGAAGCCCGCGCCCCCGGCAGCAGCGCCGACCGCGATGCCGAGCACCAGCACCACCTGGCCGAAATCGCCGCACTGCAGCAGCAGGCCACCGCGCTGGCCGCCCTGCCGGCATACGCCCAGCCCGCCGCCTGGCAACTGCTGTACGGCCGCCTGAGCCTGTTCGTGGCCGACAACTTCGTACACATGCTGCAGGAAGAGCAAGCCAATATGGCGGTGCTGTGGGCGCACTACAGCGATGCCGAGCTGATCGAGCTGCACGACGTGCTGGTAGCCGGCATCCCAGCGGAAGAAATGGCGCACTGGTTCCGCTGGATCGTGCCGCATATCGCGCACAGCGAACGGGTGGCGATGTTTGCCGGTATGCGTCAGGGCATGCCGCCAGACATCTTTGCGCAAACACTGGCCCAGGCCGGCAGCCTGTTGCCGACCCAGGACTGGTGCCAGCTGCAACAAGCGCTGGCAGCGTAAGGAGACCATCATGCTGGCAAACCGTTTCCTGCGTATCGCGGTGCTGTATGCACTGTTCGGCATTGGTCTTGGCGTCTACATGGGCGCCAGCGGCCAGTTTCTCAACCGCGGCATCCACGTGCATGCCAACCTGGTGGGCTGGGTGTCGATGGCGGTGATGGGCATCATCTACCGGCTGTACCCGCAGCTGCAGCAAAACCGTTGGGCCACCGTCCACTTCTGGCTGCACAACAGCGGTCTGCCGCTGATGCTGCTGGGGTTGTATGGCCTGCTGCACGGCTACGGCTGGGGCGAGCCGCTTACCGGCATCGGTTCGCTGCTGGTGGCGCTGGCGTTCCTCAGCTTTGCGTTCAACCTGCTGCGCAACCTCGAGCGCGACGCGGTCAGCGCCGCACGTGGCAAGCCGCTGCAACAGCAGCAGGCACTGCGCTGATGGCGGCCAAGGTTGGCCGCAGGCCTTGCGGCCAACCTTGGCGCCGTGTGCGAATACTTTAGCGCAACCGTT
>CAMLGD010000288.1 GCA_946479405.1 uncultured Vogesella sp. | reverse complement strand
GCTGTGTGCCTTGCCACTCTTGGTGCTGGGGCAGGTGGCACTGGGCGGCTGGGTGTCCAGCAACTATGCCGCACTGGCGTGCCAGGGGTTTCCTACGTGTAACGGCAGCTTTTTGCCAGTGGAGATGCGCTTCGATGGCGCTTTCCACTGGCAGCGTGCGCTGGGTGAAAGTGCCGATGGCACGCCGCTGAGCCTGGCGCAACTGACCGCCATTCACTGGTTGCACCGGCTGGGGGCGCTGTTGCTGAGCCTGCTGCTGTTGGCCGCCGTGCACGCCGGCTGGCAGCATCGCGCGCTGCGGCCGCGGTTGCTGTTGTTGGCCGCCGCGCTGCTGCTGCAACTGCTGCTGGGTGCGGCCAACGTGTGGCTGCAATTGCCGCTACCGCTGGCGGTGGCCCACAACATTGGTGCCATGCTGCTGCTGACTGCCACAATGCTGTTGCTGAGTGCTACCCGTCGCCAGGCATCACAGACCCAGGCTGCGCGGCAGCGCATGGCATTGCCCCGGCTGCGGCACGGCAAAGGAAGGAGAACGACATGGCCAGCCTGACCTTTTCTCTGCACCGCCAGCAGTGGCGGGCAATGTGGCAGCTCACCAAGCCACGCGTAGTGCTGCTGATCGTGTTCTGCGCCGTGATCGGCATGCTGCTGGCGGTGCCAGGGCGGCCGGATCTGCCGCGCATGTTGGCCGCAACCGTGGGCATCGCGCTGGTGGCCGGGGCGGCGGCGATGATCAATTGCCTGGTGGAGCGCACCATCGACGCGCGCATGCGCCGCACCGCCTGGCGCGCCACCGCGCGTGGCGAGGTCAGTCCGGCAGCCACACTGCTGGTGGCATTGACGGCGCTGGGGCTGGGCATGGCGTTGTTGATCGGGCTAGTGAATGCGCTGACTGCCTGGCTGACGCTGGCCACTTTTGCCGGCTATGCCATCGTCTACACTCTGCTGTTGAAGCCGAATACGCCGCAGAACATCGTGATCGGCGGCGCCAGCGGCGCCATGCCGCCGTTGCTGGGCTGGGTGGCGATGACAGGAGAGGTCAGTGCCATGGCCATGCTACTGTTCCTGATCATCTACACCTGGACGCCGCCGCACTTCTGGGCGCTGGCGCTGTACCGCCGCGACGATTACCAGCGCGCCGGCTTGCCGATGCTGCCGGTGACGCATGGCGCGCGTTTCACTACCTTGTCCATCGTGCTGTACACCGTGCTGCTGCTGGCGGTGACGCTGCTGCCGGTGGCGCTGCGCGCCAGTGGTGCCGTGTACCTGTTGGCCGCCGTGCTGCTGGGGGGACGCTTTTTGTGGCTTGCCGCCTGCCTGCATCGAAACTATGCTGACGAGCTCGCGCGACGCTGCTTCCGCTGGTCCATCCACTATTTGAGCTGGCTGTTTGCCGCGTTGCTGCTCGATCACTATCTCTTCATTGCACTGCGATTCTGAATGTCCCGACTGATGACCCGGCTGGCAGCGTTGTTGCTGGCCGCCGCGCTGACCGCCTGTTCGCCGCAAGCCGAACAGTTGTCGTTCAAGGCTACCGACATTACCGGCGCCGAATTCGGCAAACCGTTTACCCTTACCGGTCAGGATGGCAAGCCGCATGGGCTGGCCGATTACCGAGGCAAGGCGGTGGTGCTGTTCTTTGGCTACACCCACTGCCCGGATGTGTGCCCCACCACCATGCTGGAATACCAGCAGGTGATGAAAAAACTGGGGCCGGATGCTGACCGTGTGCAGGTACTGTTCATCACCGTGGACCCGGAGCGTGATACCCCGCAGGTATTGGCCGGATACGTGCCGTTCTTCGACAAGCGCTTCATGGGGCTGACCGGTGCCCCGCCACTGGTGCAGGCGGTGGCCAACCAGTACAAGGTGGTGGCACAGAAGCAGGCCACCGCTGCGGGTGGCTACAGTGTGGACCACAGTGCCGGCAGTTATTTGTTCGATCGCGACGGC
The DNA here is from genome assembly GCA_946479405.1 of uncultured Vogesella sp. The sequence goes on along the minus strand of CAMLGD010000288.1, from coordinate 1,211 downwards.
CAGTTGCGGGTTTATGTGCCGTATGGCACCCCGGCCGCCGATATCGTCCATGATCTGCAGCAGTTGTTGCGTTAGACTTCAAACACGACGCCTCAACTGTTCTGGAACGCATCACTATCGTGAGTCAGCAAAATCCCCCCCTCGCCAGCGGCGCGCAGCAGGCGGAACTGGCCAGGTTCACCCTGAGCAATCCGCTGGAAATCCTGCAGCACCTGCACAGCATTGCCGAGCTGAAGCAGGCGGTGACGGTGTTTTCCAACAAGGGCAACTCCTTCATCGTTACCCGGCTGCTGGCTGTCGATGTAGCACGCAGCGTGCTGGTGTTTGGCCTGAGCGCCGACGATGGCTCCAACCAGAAGCTGTTGGCCAGCGAGCGCAATGTGCTGGTAACTGCGCCGGCCGGGGTCAAGACACAATTCATTTGTGGCCCGGCAGAGGCCGTGATGTACGAAGGCCGCCGCGCATTCGAAATGCCGCTACCGGAAAAAATCATCCGCCTGCAGCGCCGCGAGTTCTACCGCATCCATTCGCCGCTGACCAAGCCGGTATGGTGCCGGCTGCACGAACCACCGGGGCGCGTGCTGCCGTTGTTTGACATCAGCGTGGGCGGCGTGGCGCTGTCGCTGAGCCTGGATCAGCAGGCCTGGCTGCAGCCCGGACAGGTGCTGACGCAGGTGGATATCGACCTGCCCGGCGTCGGCCTGCTGCAGGTCGGGCTGGAAGTCCGCCATGTCATGCTCATCAGCGCGCGCGACGGTCACGAACACTACCGGGCCGGCTGTACATTCATCGGTATGAACATGGCACGCGAAACGCTGGTACAACGCTACATCACCCACCTTGAGCGAGAGCGCCGAGCTCTGGTACGCTGAGCCCTAACTATTGCAACGCAACAAAATCATGACTTTGACTATTGCCCTGTCCAAGGGCCGCATCTTTGACGAAACCCTGCCGCTGCTGGCCGCGGCCGGCATCGTGCCGGCCGAAGCGCCGGAGTCGTCGCGCAAGCTGATCATCGGTACCAACCGTCCGGACGTGCAGCTGGTGATTGTGCGCGCTTCCGACGTGCCCACCTATGTGCAGTACGGTGCCGCCGATCTGGGCATCGCCGGTCGCGACGTGCTGATCGAGCATGGCGGCGCCGGCCTGTACCAGCCGCTGGACCTGAATATCGCCAAGTGCAAGATGATGGTGGCGGTGGAAAACGGCTT
>CAMLGD010000287.1 GCA_946479405.1 uncultured Vogesella sp. | reverse complement strand
AATGCCGGCACCGCACTGGATCCGCATCTGACCAATGTGCCCATCACCGATATTCTGCAGCTGGTGGCGTTCGCCCGCGCCGAGAAGGTGGAGCTGACCGTGGTCGGCCCGGAAGCGCCGCTGGCCGCCGGCGTGGTGGATGCCTTCCGTGCCGCCGGGCTGAAAATCTTCGGCCCGACGCAGTACTGCGCGCAGCTGGAAAGCTCCAAGGATTTCGCCAAGGCGTTCATGCAGCGCCACGGCATTCCCACCGCCGGTTACGAAACCTTCAGCGATGCCGCCGCCGCGCATGACTACGTTGGCCGCAAGGGCGCGCCGATCGTGATCAAGGCCGATGGCCTGGCCGCCGGCAAGGGCGTGGTGGTGGCGCTGACGCTGGACGAAGCGCACGCCGCCATCGACGACATGCTGGTCGGCAACAAGATGGGCAGCGCCGGTGCCCGCGTGGTGATCGAGGACTTCCTGGAAGGCGAGGAAGCCAGCTTCATCGTCATGGTCGACGGCGAGCACGTGCTGGCCATGGCCACCAGCCAGGACCACAAGCGCCTCAAGGACAACGACGAAGGCCCCAACACCGGCGGCATGGGCGCCTACAGCCCGGCACCGGTGGTGACCCCGGACGTGCACGCGCGCGTGATGCGCGAGATCATCCTGCCGACGGTGCAGGGCATGAAGAAGGACGGTCACGAGTACACCGGCTTCCTCTACGCCGGGCTGATGATCGACCAGGACGGCAACCCGTTCACCATCGAGTTCAACTGCCGCTTCGGCGACCCGGAAACCCAGCCGATCATGGCGCGCCTGAAGTCCGACTTCACCGTGCTGCTGGAAGCCGGCGTCAACGGCAAGCTGAACACGGTGGAAGCCGACTGGGACCGTCGCGTGGCGCTGGGCGTGGTGCTGGCGGCGCATGGCTACCCGGAGTCCCCGCGCAAGGGCGACCTGATCAGCAATATCCCGGCCAATACTGACGACACCATGACCTTCCATGCCGGCTCCAGCGCCGATGCCGACGGCCAGCTGCTGACCAGCGGCGGCCGCGTGCTGTGCGTGGTGGGGCTGGGCGACAGCGTGAAGATGGCACAGCAGAAAGCCTACGCCGTGGCCGACCAGATCCAGTTTGCCGGCAAGCAACTGCGCCGCGACATCGGCAACCGCGCCATCGGTCGCCAGAAGTAAGCGGCCAGGCTGGCAGCAAAAACGGCGCCCACGGGCGCCGTTTTTGCTGTCTACACTCAGAGCATGTCACCGCCGGGGGTCTGCCATGCGCTGCCTTGCTCTCTGCCTGATGCTGGCTGCCGGCGGTAGCCAGGCTGCCGAACCGCTCACCCTCAAGCTGCTAACCGAAGACTATCCGCCGTTCAACATGCAGGCATCCGGCGGCCAGATCAGCGGTTCTGCCACCGACATCGTGCGCGAGCTGATGCAGCGTAGTGCTATCCGCTACAGCATCGAGTTGCTGCCGTGGCTGCGCGCCTACAACCGCGCGGTGCTGGAGCCGAACACCTGCGTGTATTCCACCACCCGCACCGATCAGCGCGAGGGCCAGTTCAAGTGGGTCGGCCCGGTGGCGGAAAACCCGTGGGTGCTGTACGCGCGCAGCGATACCCCACGCGTGCTGAACAATCTGGAAGACGCGCGCCGTTACCGACTGGGCGGCTATGCCGGCGACGCGGTGGCGCAGTACCTGATTGCGCGCAACTTCGATGTCGATCTGGCCAACAGCGATGTGCAGAACGTGCGCAAGCTGCAGGCGGGGCGCATCGATTACTGGGCCACCGGCAAGTACATCGGCGCGCAGCTGGTGGCGCGCGAAAAGGCGGCCAACCTCAAGCCCATCCTCACCTTCAATACCACCTTCATGTACCTGGCCTGTTATCTCGGCATCAGCGACCAGCTGGTCGGTCAGCTCAACGATACGCTGCGCAAGATGCAGAAAGACGGTACTGTGGCTAAAATCAACGCCCGTTATCTGCACGACTGAACGGGAACCCGGCGCGCCGCGGCGCGGTCTGTTTCCCGTGGTCCCGATTGTTAGCCGCTGTGAGAAAACTGTTGCCGCAACTTCCCCGCGCTGCCGCGCTGCATACCGCCCGTGCCCGCTTCCGCCATGGCGGGGTGCTGGCCTATGCCACCGAATCCTGTTTTGGCCTTGGCTGTGACCCGTTCAATGTCCATGCCATCCGCCGCATCCTGGCGATCAAGGCGCGCCCCAATCACAAGGGCCTGATCGTGATTGCGGCCAACCTGGCGCAACTGCGACCGCTGATCCGCCCGCTGACGCCGGCGCAGCTGGCGGTCGTCAACCAGTACTGGCCGGGGCCGTATACCTTTTTGCTGCCGGCCTCGCGCCGGGTGCCGCACTTGCTGCGCGGCCGTCATGACAAGATCGCGGTGCGCGTCACCGGCCACGGTCCGGCCGCCGCCTTGTGCCAGGCGCTGGGCTCGCCGCTGGTGTCCACCTCGGCCAACCGTGCCGGGCAGAAATCACTGCGCAGCGCGCGTGCCTGCCGTATCGCCTTTGGCGAACGCGTGCACACGCTGTCCGGCCGCATCGGCAAGCGCCGTAAACCCTCTACCATCATCGATCTGGACAGCGGCCGCGTGCTGCGTTGATCCCAAGGAGCCAATGTGCAGGAAATTTCCATCTTCAGCCTGATCGTCCATGCCAGCCTGCCGGTGCAACTGGTCATGGCCGGGCTGGTGCTGCTGTCGCTGCTGTCGTGGGGCATCATTTTCAACAAGCTGGCGGTATTGCGCCGCGCGCGCCGCGCCACCCAGGATTTCGAGCAGAAGTTCTGGAGCGGCGTGGACCTGAGCAGCCTGTACGATACCTCGCGCGTCAATACCGACGCCGCCGGCAGCGAGAAGCTGTTCCAGGCCGGCTTTGCCGAGTTCCTCAAGCTGCGTCGCCAGGCCGGGGTGGAGTCGTCCGAGCAGCTGGACGGCGCCCGCCGCGCCATGCGTGCCGCCGCGCAGCGCGAGCTGGACGCGCTGGACCACCACAACGCCTTTCTCGCCACCGTCGGCTCGGTCAGCCCGTATATCGGTCTGTTCGGCACGGTGTGGGGCATCATGCACGCTTTCATCGGGCTGGGTAACGCCGGCCAGGCCACGCTGGCTACCGTGGCACCGGGCATTGCCGAGGCGTTGATCGCCACCGCCATCGGCCTGTTCGCGGCGATTCCGGCGGTGGTGGCCTACAA
>CAMLGD010000286.1 GCA_946479405.1 uncultured Vogesella sp. | reverse complement strand
GGCCGCATCACCGCCCACCATGAAGGTCAGGGTGCCGGCGGCCGCGCCGGCGGTGCCACCGGATACCGGCGCGTCGATAAAGCACAGTCCGCTGTGTTCGGCGATGCGGCCAACCTCGCGTGCAGTTTGCGCGTCGATGGTGCTGCAGTCGATCACCAGCGTGCCCTGCGGCAGGGTGGCAAACAGCCCTTCGTCGCCCAAGTATAGCGCTGCCACATGCTTGCCGGCTGGCAGCATGGAAATGATGGTGTCGGCGCCAGCCACGGCCTCTGCCACCGAGCGCGCCGCACTGCCGCCATGGGCGGCAAAGTGGCCCAGCGCCTCGGCAGCCAGATCAAAGCCGCGTACGGCATAGCCCGATTTCACCAGATTGATGGCCATCGGGCCGCCCATATTGCCCAGGCCAATAAAAGCGATGTGTTGCATGATGCGGCTCCTTGCGGTGAGGAATCCTGCCAAAAACCTGTTGTTACTCACGTGCCGGCCGGGGCGTTGACTCGCACCGGTCATGCGGCATGATCAGGCAGCACTGCCGCGCTGTAACCGTGCGGTAGTTATCGCGGCGGAACAGCTACTTACAGCGTAGCCAATGGATGATCTTGCGGCCGCCACGGTGAGGCAAAATGTTGCGCCACGTAGCCGGCATCGACACTGGTCAGTGTCGCGTGTACCCACCGCGGCTGGCGATCCTTGTCTACCAGCAACGCACGCACGCCTTCGCGGAAATCCGGTGCGGCGCAGAAATTCACCGACAGTGCCAGCTCCATGCGCAACACCTCGGCCAGCGACAGGTGCTTGGCACGGCGGAAAATTTCCCAGGTGACGGCGGCGCTGGTGGGGCAGCCGGCCAGATAGCTATGTGCCGCAGCGGCCAGCCACGGGTCGTCGAACTGTTCCTGGCGCAGCGCCCGGTCGAACGCCGTCAGCGAGCCCTTGTTAAGCAGTGCGTGGATGGCTGGCAGATTGCGCGCCACATTGCTGTCGGCCAATGCGTCGTCATTGGCGGCTTCCAGTTTGCCCAGCACGGCTGTCAGCAGCGCATGGTTGGCCGCAGCGTCGGCCTGCCAGTGCGCGTGTTGCAGCTGTGTCGTCAGCGCCTGCCAGCCGGCTTGCGGCAGGATGTGGTCGGCCAGATTCACCAGCAGCGCATCGCGGGCATTCAGCGGTGCGCCGGTCAGCCCCAGGAACAGCCCGCACTTGGCCGGCATGCGCTGCAGGAACCAGCTGCCGCCCACGTCCGGGTACAGGCCGATGGTGATTTCCGGCATGGCGATACGGGTGCTGGCAGTGGCCACGCGGTGGCTGGCGCCGGCCATCAGCCCCAGGCCGCCGCCCATCACGATGCCGTGCCCCCAGACCAGCAGCGGTTTGCGGTAAGTGTGGATGCGGTAGTCCAGTGCGTATTCGCGGCTGAAAAACTCGGTGGCCAGCGGGTTGGGGTAGCTGTCGTCGGCCAGTATTGCCTCGCGCATGGCGCGCACGTCGCCGCCAGCGCAGAACGCCTTGTCGCCGCTGCCGCGCAGCAGCACCGCCACGATGCCGTCGTCGCGATCCCAGATCGACAGCCGCGCATCCAGCAGGCGGATCATCTCCAGATTCAGCGCGTTCAGCGACTTCTCGGCATTGAGTATCGCCACGCCGATGCGCTGGTCGCCGGCGGTGGCGATTTCGTCAAACAGTACCGCGTCGTTCATGATGTTCCCTTTGTTCTTGTGCGGAAGTCGTGGGTAGAACCTGTTTGCGATCTGGCGAGCAAGGGCGAGACAAGGCGAAAACTGAGGGGCGCGGAGTTGACATGTAGTCAATGCGCATTCCTGAGTTGAATTCACGCCATATCGCCGAAGCGCAGCAGATCGCAAGCGGGTTCTCAGGCGTTTTTCCAGGTCGGCGTGCGTTTCTCCAGAAACGCCTGCACGCCTTCGCGCTGATCCTGGGTGTCGAACAGCTTGATGAACAGCTCGCGCTCGTGGATCAGGTTGGCCGCAGGCGGTGCGTGGCGTGCGGCCTGGACCAGGGACTTGCAGGCGGTGACGGAGCAGGGCGACTGGCGGCCAACCTTTTCCGCCAGCGCCAGCGCCGCATCGCGGGCGCCGCCGCGGGAGACCACTTCTTCCACTAGGCCGATGCGTAGCGCGGTGGCGGCATCTACCCGCTCGCCGCACAGGATCATGCGCTTGGCCCAGCCTTCGCCCACCAGCCACGGCAGGTGCTGCGTGCCACCGGCGCAGGGTAGCAGGCCGACGGCGGCTTCCGGCAGCGCCATCAGCGCCTGTTCCTCGGCAATGCGGATGTCGCAGGCCAGCGCGCATTCCAGCCCGCCGCCCATGGCGTAGCCGTTGATGGCGGCGATGCTCACACCACGGAAAGCCGACAGTGTCTCGAACGCCTCGCCGAACAGGATGGTCATGCTGGCGGCCACGCCCTTGTCGCCGTCGGCGAACAGTTTGAGGTCGGCGCCGGCAGAGAAGAATTTTTCGCCCTGGCCGGTAAGCACCAGTGCGTAGATGTCACGGTCGGCGTTCAGATCGGCCACCAGTTGCTTGAGCGCCTGTAGGCTGTCGTAAGTCCAGGTGTTGGCCGGCGGGTTGGCGATGGTGACGAGGGCGGTGTGGCCGATTTTTTCAACGTTCAGGTTGGCGTAGTGCATGTGGGTTCCTGTGTTTGGATCAGGGCGGCTCGGAAAACCCTGGTTTCTAAGCTGGACAGGCGTGAGCAACGCGGTGTCGCACGAAAGCGGGGTTTTTCGAAATGCCCATCAGCGCAGCGTGTCCAGTGCGCCGTCCTGCAGCAGGCGGCGGGCAATGATCACGCGCATGATTTCGTTGGTGCCTTCCAGTATCTGGTGTACGCGGTTGTCGCGCAGGTAGCGCTCCAGCGGGTATTCCTTGATATAGCCGTAGCCGCCGAACAGCTGCAGCGCCTCGTTGGCTACCTTGAAACCGGTATCGGTGGCCAGGCGCTTGGCCATGGCGCAGTAGCTGCTGGCGTCCGGGCTGGCGTTGTCCAGCTGCCATGCGGCCAACCTTACCAACTGGCGCGCGGCAATCAGCTCGGTGGCCATGTCGGCCAGGCGGAACTGCACGCTCTGGAACTCGGCCAGCGGCTGGCCGAACTGCTGGCGCTGCTGTACGTGGCGGGTGGCGGCTTCCAGCGCGGCCTGCGCAGTGCCTACCGAGCAGGCGGCGATATTGATGCGCCCGCCGTCCAGCCCCTTCATTGCCAGCG
>CAMLGD010000285.1 GCA_946479405.1 uncultured Vogesella sp. | reverse complement strand
TTTCGTACATGCCGCCACCGGCCATCAGCGGCACGATGGACAGCATCTTGGCGGAGGTGCCCAGTTCCATGATCGGGAACAGGTCGGTCAGGTAGTCGCGCAGGATGTTGCCGGTTACCGAGATGGTATCCAGGCCGCGGATCACGCGTTCCAGCGTGTAGCGCATGGCACGTACCTGCGACATGCACTCGATGTGCAGGCCGGTGGTGTCGTGATCCTTCAGGTAGCGCTTCACCTTCTTGATCAGCTCGTTCTCGTGCGGACGGTACGGGTCCAGCCAGAAGATCGCCGGCATGCCGGAGTTGCGGGCGCGGGTCACCGCCAGCTTCACCCAGTCGCGGATCGGGGCGTCCTTCACCTGGCACATGCGCCAGATGTCGCCTTGCTCCACGTCCTGGCTCAGCAGCACTTCGCCGGTGGCCAGGTCAACGATATTGGCTACGCCGTCTTCGGAGATTTCGAAGGTCTTGTCGTGCGAGCCGTACTCTTCGGCTTTCTGCGCCATCAGGCCAACGTTCGGCACCGTGCCCATGGTCTTCGGATCGAAGTTGCCATGCCATTTGCAGAAGTTGATCATTTCCTGGTAGATGCGGGCGAAGGTCGATTCCGGCATTACTGCCTTCACGTCCTTCAGGCGGCCGTCGGCGCCCCACATCTTGCCGCCGTTGCGGATCATCGCCGGCATCGAGGCATCAACGATGATGTCGTTCGGCGAGTGGAAGTTGGTGATGCCCTTGGCGGAGTCCACCATGGCCAGGCGCGGACGGTGTTCCTGGCAGGCGTGCAGGTCGCGGATGATCTCTTCGCGCTTGGAGGCCGGCAGGGTCTCGATCTTCTCGTACAGGGTCGCCATGCCGTTGTTGACGTTGATGCCCAGCTCGTCGAACAGCTTGCCGTGCTTCTCGAAGGCTTCCTTGTAGTAGATCTTCACGCAGTGGCCGAACACGATCGGGTGCGACACCTTCATCATGGTGGCCTTCACGTGCAGCGAGAACATCACGCCGGTCTTGTGCGCGTCTTCGATTTCCTTCTCGTAGAACTCGCACAGCGCCTTCTTGCTCATGAACATGCTGTCGATGATCTCGCCGTCCAGCAGCGATACCTTCGGCTTCAGCACGATGGTCTGGCCGCTCTTGGTCACCAGCTCCATCTTCACGTCACGGGCGCGATCCAGGGTCATGGATTTTTCGCCGTGGTAGAAGTCGCCGTGGTGCATGTGCGATACGTGGGTGCGCGATGCCTGGCTCCACTCGGCCATGCTGTGCGGATGCTTGCGCGCGTATTCTTTTACCGCTTTCGGTGCGCGACGGTCAGAGTTGCCTTCACGCAGCACCGGGTTGACGGCCGAGCCCAGGCACTTGCTGTAACGCGCCTTGATGGCTTTTTCTTCGTCGCTGCTCGGGTTTTCCGGAAAGTCCGGCACCGCATAGCCCTTGGCTTGCAGTTCCTTGATGCAGGCCTGCAGCTGGCCGACGGAGGCACTGATGTTCGGCAGCTTGATGATGTTGGCGTCCGGGTCCTGGGTCAGACGGCCCAGCTCGGCCAGGGTGTCCGGCACTTTTTGTGCGTCGCTCAGATAATCGGGAAACTCGGCCAGCACGCGCGCAGCGACAGAAATGTCAGCGGTATCGATATTGATGCCAGCGGGGCCGGTAAAGGTACGGATGATCGGCAGGAAGGCGCTGGTTGCCAGCGCGGGCGCTTCGTCGGTGAGGGTGTAGATGATGGTCGGCTGTTCCGAAGGCATTACGCTATCTCCATGATTATCTTGTGACGACATAACGATGGCACGGGGGGCTTGCTGTGCGGGACGACAACCCGTGTCGACGCGGGGAAAGACTTTGGAAAGGCGGGCTCGAGGTTCCGGGGCGGTTGTCGCCCGCGGAACGCGGATGCCCGGTGACTCTCGGGCGGCTTTTCAGATGCGAATTATACCTCGCCGCCGCCGTTCTGTTCGACGCACATTCGAACTTTGGTGTCGTTTTAGCAGTGGACGCTTGTTCGAATGTGAATTGTGTTGCAGCGGGGCGACGCCAGGCGCGGCTTATTCCGAAGCGCGATAGCTGCTATAACGCCTGTAATTTCTAAAACGAATGTTTGAATTGTGTCGTCTGCGGGTCACGGACATGCCAATGTGACCGCCGCTTGCCAGCCTTGCTATCATCCGGGCAATTGTTCATTGCCGCCGCCACAACATGCCCCAACTCATTCTGCTCAACAAGCCGTATGGCGTGATCTGCCAGTTTTCCGACCATCCGCTGCACCCGACCCTGAAGTCATGCGTGTCCCAGCCGGGGGTGTATCCGGCCGGGCGGCTGGATACCGATAGCGAGGGGCTGCTGCTGCTGACTGGCGATGGCGAACTGCAGCACCGCATCAGCGACCCGCGCTGGAAACTGCCGAAGACCTACTGGGTGCAGGTGGAAGGGCGGCCGGACGAGGACAAGCTGGCGGCGCTGCGTGCCGGGGTGGATCTGGGCGATTTCGTTACCCAGCCAGCCGAGGTGCGGCTGTTGCCGGAGCCGCCGGCGCTGTGGGAGCGCAAGCCGCCGGTACGCTTTCGCAAGACGGTGCCGGATCACTGGCTGGAGATCATCATCAGCGAAGGCAAGAACCGCCAGGTGCGGCGCATGACCGCCAAGGTCGGGCTGCCCACGCTGCGGCTGGTGCGGGTGGCGATCGGGCCGTGGCGGCTGGACGAGCTGCAGCCGGGCATGCTGCGCAGCATCGAGGTGTCGCTTGCCGACCTGCCGCGTGCGCGGCATGCTAAACCGGCTGTGCCGGCGCCAGCCAGGCAGGAGCGGGAACCGGTGACAGCGAAAGCCGCGCCTGCACCACGCTTCCGTTTCGCCAAGAAAAAGTAAGCAGCAGGAACACTGGCGGCGGCGCCACTGCGCACTTCGCCGCCCGGTTGCCCGCAGAACTACAAGCCGCCCGTACTCTTCGATCGTCCCGCCCGCGGCCCTGCTGCGGGCGCCAGCGAGGTGCCACGATGCAGATTCCCGAATACTACAATCCGGTGGCGCGCGAGATTGCGCAGGCGCTGGTGGATGGCTTCGACCGCCACTACCGGCTGTTTCGCGCCACCAGCCAGCAGGCCAAGCAGCTGTTCGAGGCCGCTGACTGGCAGGGAGTGCAGAAGCTGGTGCGTGACCGTATCCAGTTCTACGACGAGCGGGTGCATGAGACGGTGCAGCGGCTGAAGCACCAGTACCACGCCGACCTGCTGGACGACGAGA
>CAMLGD010000284.1 GCA_946479405.1 uncultured Vogesella sp. | reverse complement strand
CTGTATCTGCCTGACCAGGACTTTGGCGCGCGCGACTCGGTGTTCGTGAAGTTCTTTGCCACCGATGCCGCCACCATTACTGGCCTGTCGCGCATTGCCTCGCTGGCGAAGGCCAAGGTAGTGCCCGCGATTGCCCGCCGCGAAGGCAGCAAGTTCGTGCTGGACATCCATCCGCCGCTGGAAAACTTCCCCAGTGATGACCTGGTCGCCGACACCCGGGCGATGAACGCCTTTCTGGAACAGCGCATTCTGGAAGCGCCGGAACAGTATTTCTGGTTGCACAAACGCTTCAAGACCCGCCCACCCGGCCAGGCCAAGTTGTACTGAGCCGGATGCGAGCACATGCGGCCAACCTTGTACAGGTTGGCTTTTTTATTGTCATAAGGCGGCATCAAACAACGTGTTTACCGCTGATTGCCCCGCCTGGATGCTCACCACTGTGGTGCCTGTTGCGTACTAACTCGACCGAGTATGAGTCAGGCAAATGCCAAACCCCAGGCAAAACCTAGATCGCGGCGTCCTGCCTGTGCTGAAGGCCAAGTGCGATCTCACACCTCCCGTCTCCTGCTGAACACAAAACAAAACAGCCCGCAAATGCGGGCTGTTTTGTTTGACTCGGATTGGCTCAGCTGCTGCGGCGCTTCCAGAAGTAGCGCGCCACAAAACCAGGAAATGCGAACACCAAAAACAACGCCATGGTAGTCACGTAGAACTGCCAGTTTTGCGGATGCACCGGTGCCAGACGGCCTTCCAGCAGCCGCGCCAACAGACCCAGCAGCAGGAACAGCATTACCAGTTCTGCCAGATGCCAACCAAAGTGTTTTCTGGCGACCCGCTTGATGCCGGCAACACGGTTGCTGACAAACGGCAGATTGGCCGCAACAAAGGCGACAAGCAACAGAACGACAACGCTGGTTTCCACAATCAGATCCTTACAGGGTAGTGAGCGACAGTTTCATCGCTTGGACGCACATGGCGACCAGACGTTCCGGCATCACACCCAGCACCAGCAGTGCTACAGCATTGACCGACAGTACCAGCTTCATGTCGCCTGCCATGCTGATCGGGCTGTTGTCCTGCACATCATCGAAGTACATCACCTTCACTGCGCGCAGGTAGTAGAAAGCACCAATCAGCGACATCATCACCGCCACCACCGCCAGCCATACCAGGTTCACGTTCACGATCGCCTGGATCACCGCAAACTTGGCATAGAAGCCAGCCAGCGGCGGAATGCCTGCCATGGAGAACAGTGCCAGCAGCATCAGCAGCGCGTACCAGCTATTGCGGCTGTTCAGACCCTTCAGGTCGTCCAGGGTTTCGCACTCGAAACCGGCACGGGACAGGCCCAACAGGATGCCGAAGCCCACCAGAGTGGTCAGCACGTAAACGATGGCGTAGAACATCGCCGCGGAATAGCCTTCCGGTGTGCCGGCGATCAGGCCCAGCAGCAGGAAGCCCATGTGCGAGATGGTAGAGTACGCCAGCATACGCTTGAGGTTGGTCTGGGCGATGGCGGTGATGTTACCGATAGCCATCGACAGTACCGCGATGATCACCAGCATACCCTGCCAGTCGGCCACCATGGCACCCAGGCCCTGCACCAGAATACGCAGCACAAACACGAATGCGGCCAACTTGGGGGCAGCACCGATCATCAGCGTCAGTGCGGTCGGAGCACCGTGGTACACGTCAGGCACCCACATGTGGAACGGTACGGCACCCAGCTTGAACGCCAGGCCGGCAACAATGAACACCAGGCCGAATACCAGCAGCGTCTGGTTGGCAGAACCGGAAGCAATCGACTTGGCAATCAGCGCCAGATCCAGCGAACCGGTGGCGCCGTACAGCATTGACATCCCGTACAGCAGCAGGCCGGAAGCCAGCGCACCCAACACGAAGTACTTCATCGCCGACTCGGTGGCACGCGCGGAATCACGCTGCAGCGCAATCAGCGAGTACAGCGACAGTGACAGCAGCTCCAGGCCCAGATACAGGCTAACGAAGTTGCTGGCTGACACCATGAAGTTCATGCCGAGCAGCGCGAACAGCGACAGGGTGAAGTATTCGCCCTTGAACAGACCGCGGTCGGTAGCGTACTGACGGGTGTAGACCAGTACAGTGGCAGTAACGCCGTACATGGCAACCTTGACGATGTCGGACAGCGGATCGTCAATAAACATGCCACTGAAGGTGTAGCTGGCAAACGGTTCAAACGTGTTGATCTGCAGGAACGCGCACACCGCCAGCGTCACCAGCGACAAGCTGTAGGTAATAACGCGTTTGGCATCCGAGATAAACAGATCCAGCATCAGGATGACCAGCAATGCTCCGAGCAGAAACATCTCGGGCAATGCCGGCATCAGGTTGAGATCAGCCCAATTCATCGCTTGGTCCTTGTTGGCTTAGAGCTTGCTGATCGCTACGTGCGCAATCAGGTCATTAACGGAGAGGTGCATCTTCTCGACAAAGGCTTGCGGGTACAGACCCATGCCCAGCACGGCAACCGCCAGGATTACCAGCACCAGGAACTCGCGCTTGTTCACGTCGGAAAGCTCGGCCACATGGTGGTTACCGACATCACCGAAAATCACGCGCTTGTACATCCACAGGGTGTAGGCGGCGCCGAAGATCAGCGTGGTGGCAGCCAGAGCGGCAACCCAGAAATTCACCTGTACGGCGCCCATGATCACCATGAACTCGCCGACAAAACCGGAGGTAGCCGGCAGGCCGGAGTTGGCCATGGCGAACAGCATCATGAAGGCAGCAAAAATCGGCATCTTGTTGGCCACACCACCGTAGTCGGCAATGTTGCGGCTGTGAACGCGGTCATACATCACACCGATACAGAAGAACATGGCAGCGGAGACAAAGCCGTGCGAGACCATCTGTACCAGCGCGCCTTCAACCGCCCAGGCATTCAGGTTGCTGCCGGAGAACAGGAACAGGCCCAGGGTCACGAAGCCCATGTGCGAAATGGAGGAGTACGCCACCAGTTTCTTCATGTCGGTCTGCACCAGCGCTACCAGGCCGATGTACACCACAGCCACCAGCGACAGCACCACGATGACTGGGGACAGCTGCAACGCGGCATCCGGCACGATCGGCAGTGCGAAACGCAGGAAGCCGTAAGCACCGATTTTCAGGGTGATAGCAGCCAGCACCATGGAGCCGCCGGTCGGCGCTTCAACGTGGGCATCCGGCAACCAGGTGTGTACCGGCCACATCGGCACCTTCACCGCGAACGACA
>CAMLGD010000283.1 GCA_946479405.1 uncultured Vogesella sp. | reverse complement strand
CGGCCTGCCTGTGTGCCTGTGTGCCTGTGTGCCTGTGTGCCGGGTGGCCGCAGCCGCAAAACGCTCGTTCGTCCCCGCGAATTCAACAGCGCCAGTCTTGACGCCTGCTGGCGGCAACGCGGGTGTTCACTCGTCTGCAGACGGGTGCGGCTCACGCGGAATGCCGCTCAGCCGCCGTGCCTGCACCTCGAACGGGTTGTCCCAGTACGGCCGTCGGCCGCGCAGCCATTGCCACAGGCTGGCCGCCGGGTAAGCCAGCAGTAGCAGCACGCCCCAGCGCTGGAACTGGCGCACGTGTACCTGTTCGTGCGCGCGCAATGCCGTCAGCAGCGCATGGTTCTGTCCCACGATCACATGGCCGATGGTGATGGCGGCAAACGGCAGCCGCTGCAGCCAGCGCCACGCCGGCAATGCCACTTCCAGCGCGCCGAGCCGGCGCCGTGCACTGCCGCCGCACAGCAGCAGTGGTACGGCCAGCAGCAAGCCCAGCAGCGAACACGGCGCTGCCCACAGATAGCCGGCCAGGCGGCGCAGCGGCGCTGCGGTCATGCCGGCTTCACCGCCCGCGCCATCAGCAGGCAGTCGTGGTAGCCGCCATGGCGCAAGCCATAGCCGCGCAGAACCGCCTCCTGCACAAAGCCATGCTTGCGATACAACGCAAGCGCCGCCGCGTTGTCGCCGAACAGCGTCAGCTCCAGCCGGCGATAAGGCAGGTAATGGCTGACTTGCTGCAGCAGAGCCGTCAGCAGGGCATCGCCGATACCGCTGCCTTGCTGCGCGGGGTGCACGCTGATGCCCAGCGCGGCGATGTGGCTCAGGCGCGGGTTGTCGCTGGGCTGCCAGATGCCGGCATTGCCGACGATGCGGTCGTCGTCAGCCACCGCCACCAGCCCCAGGTTGCCGGCGCACAGCCGCTGCTGCCAGAAGCCCTCGCTGGGATAGGGCAGCTGCAGGGTGTTGCTCTGGGTGCTGTCGTGCGCCATCAGCGCGGCGATGCCGGCGGCGTCGGCCGGCTCACTGTGGCGCAGGCTGATGCTGAGCGGCGGCCGTGGCGCGCGCGTGCCGGGCGCTGGTACGGCCAGGTTGGCCGCATGCTCGCCGGGGCGAAAGCGCAGCCGCGCCATCAGTACCGCGTCCTCGTACACGCCTTCGCGCAGGTTGAAGCCGCGCGCCATGCCTTCGTGCATAAAACCATAGCGTTCATACAGCGCGATGGCGCCGTGGTTGTCGTGCACCGCGTCCAGCTCGATGCGCTTGAGATCCAGCCAGTTGTCGGCGTAATCCAGCACTGCGCGCAGCAGCGCACCACCGACGCCCTTGCCTTGCCAGTCGTCGCGCACCATCAGGAAAAAGGTGGCGGCATGCTGGCGGCGCGGGCGATTGGCCAGGTGCAGGCCGCCGCAGCCCACCAGTTCGCCATCTGGCGTACAGGCCACCAGCGCATGGATGTGCGGTGGAAAGTTGTCCAGCAGCTGCTGCACGCTGGCCAGCGACTGGAACGGCTGTTGCAGGGTATTGCGCACCACGCCGGGGCTGGTGCGCAGGCGGTGCAGGGCGGCGCCATCGGTAGGGGCGAGGCGGCGGATGAGGTAGTTCATGGGCGGCTTTCGGCGTTGCCGGGTGGCGGCAACGGTTGGCCGCACCCGAAGCGACACCATGCCATGTGCTTAGCCGGAAGCACAACTGCCCGTGCGGCCAACGTTGTGGGCGGCACGGGCAGTTGGGGGGGCTACGGCTTAGCGCTGCGGCTGGGTCGCGCTATCCACCAGCACCATCAGGTGCTGGTAGGGGATGCCGCTGTGGCTGGACAGGCCGATCTCGCAGGTGGCACTGGTGGAGAAGCCGCCGCAGCAGCCGGCCACCTGTTGTTTCAGCCCGGTCAGTGCGCTTTCGTTCAGCTCCGGGTGCGAAAAACCCTTGTCGCCGGCAAAGCCGCAGCAGGTGATGCCGGCCGGTTCGATCACCGTCTTGGCGCAGCGTCTGGCCAGCGCGTTGAGGGTGGCAGACTGGCCTTTCTTGCGCATCGAGCACACCACGTGCAGCGCCACGGTTTCGTCCTGCGGGCTGAACTGCAGGTACTGTGCCGCTTCTTCTTGTACAAAAGTCGTCACATCCACAATGCGCAGCCGCTGGTCCTGCACGCCATCCAGCAGCGCCGCGGTACACACGCCGTTGTCGATCAGCACCGGCCAGCGGCCGTTGTCGCTGGCGGCCAGCAGCGCGGCTTCCACCTCGTTCACCTTGTTCTGTGCCGCCTCGGTGGCGCCCTTGGATTTGAACGGCGTGCCGCAGCACAAGCTGGCCAGATTGTCCGGGTACAGTAGCGCGTAGCCGGCCTTGTTCAGCACCGAGGCCACCACTTCGTTCAGCGGCCGCGCATCCGGCGCCTTGGCGGACGGCACGAAAGTGCGGGTGAGGCAGGATGGCAGGTACACCACCTTGCGTGCGCTGCCGGCCTGGCCGGCGGCCAGTTGCAGCTTGCCGGCGGCACGCGGGAAGTACGGCGTCCAGCGCGGAATCTTGCGGCCAACCACCTTGCGCAGGCCGCGCATGATGGCGCCGGTGGCGGTGTCTCCAGCCACCGCGTGCAGGGTGTCCAGCGCCTTCAGCCCCAGCCTGGCGCCGCTGGCGGCGGTGGCAAAGTTGTCGGCCAGGGTGTTGGCGGTGGCCCAGCCGATGTCGGACAGCTGCGCTTCGCGGATCAGGCTGGTCAGGCTGCCGGTGTTGAT
Organism: uncultured Vogesella sp.; assembly: GCA_946479405.1. The sequence goes on along the minus strand of CAMLGD010000283.1, from coordinate 540 downwards.
GCCCACCGGGCAGGCGGTTTCGCACAGGCCGCAGGTGGTACAGGTTTCATCGCCGGCGTACTGGTAGGCGGCCTGGATCTCGGCCAGCCGCTCGCTGTCGCCCTGTTTTTCCAGCAGCGCCATCTCGCGGTTGGCGACGATGCGCTGGCGCGGGGTGAGGGTGATGGCGCGGCTGGGGCACATCACCTCGCAGAAGCCGCACTCGATGCACTTGTCGATCAGCGGGTTGGCCGCCGGAATCGGCTTCAGGTCGCGCACGTGCAGCAGCTTGTCGTGGGTGATGATCACATCCGGGTTGAGGATGCCCTGCGGGTCGAACAGCGCCTTGATTTCCTGCATCAGGCGATAGGCGGCCGGGCCCCATTCCATTTCCACGAACGGCGCCATATTGCGGCCGGTGCCGTGCTCGGCCTTCAGCGCGCCTTCGTACTCCACCGCCACCAGCTGGCACACCGCCTCGATAAACGCTTCGTAGCGGGCGATTTCCTCCGCACCGCTGAAGTTGGGGGTGAACACGAAGTGCAGGTTGCCTTCCAGCGC
>CAMLGD010000282.1 GCA_946479405.1 uncultured Vogesella sp. | reverse complement strand
CACGCCTTGCGGCGCTGGAACCTAAATCCAGTGCGTCTACCAATTCCGCCACTCTCGCACGGCCAAGCATTGCTCGGCAGGGGTCGAATATTAGCTTGCACATAGTGAATTGGCAAGTGCTTGCATCTATCGGTAGCAACATGGAAACTTATGTAACCAGATGTAGTCGTAACGCTGCATAACCACACTTTATTTACAGAGCGAGGAGCCACGTCGCCATGCAACAGCAATTTCAACCTGCATTCCAAACCGCAAGTTACACGGCTAGCCGTCACAAGGTGCTGCGCAATACCTATGGCCTACTTGGCCTGTCGATGATTCCTACTGTCATCGGCGCGGCGGTTGGCAGCTCGATGAGCTTTGCCTTCCTGGCGGGTAGCCCGCTGATGGGGTCACTGGCGATCATGGCCGTGTTTTACGGCTTGGTGTTTGCCATTCAGGCTAATCGCAATAATGCGCTTGGCGTCCCGCTGATGCTGGGTTTCACCTTCCTGATGGGGGTATTGCTGGGTCCTCTGCTGCAATACGCACTGAAGTTTGCCAACGGCTCGCAGCTGATCATGGTGGCGGGTGGTGCGACTGCGGTGGTGTTTGCCGTGATGGCAGGCATTGCGACGACCACCAAGCGTGACTTGTCCGGCATGGGCAAGTTTCTGACTGTCGGCGCCATTGTGCTGATGGTTGCCGTCGTGGCTAACCTGTTCCTGCAACTGCCGGCCATGCACCTGGCGATTGCGGCGGCCTTTGCGCTGTTCAGCTCGCTGATGATCCTGTGGGAAGTGAAAAATGTGGTGGATGGCGGTGAAACCAGCTACATCTCGGCCGCACTGGGTATCTACATCAGCATCTACAACCTGTTTACCAGCCTGCTGCAGCTGCTGCTGGCTTTTGCCGGTGACCGCGATTAACCCTGTGCTTGCTGCTGGCTAACTAATAGCCCGCCAATACAAAAAGCCACGCTTGCTTACCAAGCGTGGCTTTTTTCTTTGTGGCGTCACCCTGCGAGACAAAAAGGAAACGGGCGATCTGGCGGCTTAAAACAGCAAGTAAAGCGTGGCAGCGATCAGCACGATGGCGGCCAATTCTGCGGCATGTTCCTTGAGGACTTGTTGAAGCAGACGCATGGTGGCCTCCGATTGATGTGTTGCGTGCACCTTGAGCGGGAGTCTAGGTCGCCCCGTATCTGTGACCGGCTGCTGTGCGACAGTCGGATGCGAAAAACCGACAGCATGGCGGCCGGCACGGTAAACGCCAGCGCAGTTGCATTTAACTGCAGCCGGCGCTCGATGCTTGCCATGTTCATGCTGCGGCCAACCTTGCCTCTCCGGTGGGCAGAGCTGGCCTGTTGGCGTCGCGTGGCTGTCGGTTGGAAGACGGCGCTCCGACCGGCCATGCAGTCAGACTGTCGGTACTGGCCAGTGATTTACCCCCAGCTGACATGCCGGGCTGGCGGCACCGTCGCATCCAGGGCGATGGCCAGTTGCCGGCTTGTCATGCTGGCCGCCGCATCAGTTTCTTGCCTGGCCAGCTGCCGGCGTGGTGCAAGAAAGGCGGATTTCGCCATTTCGTGTCGGGCGACGGCAAATACCGGTCGTTGCCGCCGACGTTGGCCGCATTGCCCTCATGCAACATTTCTCCTGACTGGCGGAGCGCAGCCCGCGCCCGCAAACACAACGTGCAGGAGACTCATGATGCAACCACTCGTACCCATCGACGTCGACCAGGATACCGGCGTGTGGACCACCAATGGCCTGCCGATGCTGTATGTGCCGCGCCATTTCTTTGTGAACAACCACATGGCAGTAGAAGCGGCGCTGGGTCGCGGCACCTATGCCGAGGCACTGTACGACGCCGGCTACCGTTCCGCCTACTTCTGGTGTGATGCCGAGGCACGTACCCACGGCCTGCAGGGTATGGCGGTATTCGAACACTATCTGAACCGCCTGTCGCAGCGCGGCTGGGGTCAGTTCTCCTTTATCAGCGCCGATCCGGCCAGCGGCCATGCGCAGATTCGCCTCGACAACTCCTGTTTCGTGCTGGCACAGAGCATGGCCGGTGCGCCGCAGAGCGAAGGCATGGCCTGCTACATGTTTGCCGGCTGGTTCTCCGGTGCCATGGACTGGGTGGGTGAACACCTGGGCCACGACTATCACACCATCAGTGCGGAAACCCAGTGTGCCGGCGAAGGCGCCGAATACTGTGTATTCACTGTCGAGCCGAAGTGAGGTGAGTCATGCGTTACCCGCACCTGTTTGAACCGATTACCCTCAACAAGCTGACCATCCGCAACCGCATTGTCAGCACCGCCCACGCCGAGGTGTATGCCGAGCCAGGCGGGCTGCCGGGTGAGCGCTACATCCGTTACTACGAGGAGAAGGCCAAGGGCGGCCTGGGGCTGGCCATCTGTGGCGGCTCCAGCCCGGTGTCGATCGACAGTCCGCAAAGCTGGTGGAAGTCGGTGAACCTGTCCACCGACAAGATCATCGACCCGTTGGCACGGCTGGCGGAAAGCATGCACCGCCACGGCGCCAAGATCATGATCCAGGCCACCCACATGGGTCGCCGCTCCAGCTACTACGGCGAGCACTGGCCGCATCTGGTCAGCCCGTCCGGCATTCGTGAGCCGGTGCATCGCGGCAACGCCAAGATCATCGAGCCGCACGAAATCAAGCGCATCATCGCCGACTTCAAGCAGGCCGCGCGCCGCATCAAGGCCGCCGGCATGGACGGCATGGAAGTCTCCGCCGCCCACCAGCATCTGATGGACCAGTTCTGGAGCCCGCGTACCAACTTCCGTACCGACGAATACGGCGGCTCGCTGGAAAACCGCATGCGTTTCGGCATGCAGGTGTTCGAGGCAATCCGCGAAGAGGTTGGCAGTGACTTCTGTGTCGGCCTGCGCATGTGCGGCGACGAATTCCACGAAGACGGCCTGACCCACGACATGCTGAAGGACATCGCCCAGGCGATGTCGGAAACCGGCCTGATCGACTACCTGTCGGTGGTCGGCTCGGGCGGCGACACCCACAACACCCTGGCCAACTGCATGCCGCCGATGGCGCTGCCGCCGGAACCGTTCGTGCACCTGGCCGCCGGCATCAAGTCGGTGTCCAAGGTGCCGGTGATGCACGCGCAGAGCATCCGCGACCCGAACCAGGCCGAGCGCATCCTGTCCTCCGGCATGGTCGACATGGTCGGCATGACGCGCGCCCACATCGCCGACCCGCACCTGGTGATCAAGATCCGCGACGGCAAGGAAGACCAGATCCGCCAGTGCGTCGGCGCCAACTACTGCATCGACCGCCAGTACTTCGGCCAGGACGTGCT
>CAMLGD010000281.1 GCA_946479405.1 uncultured Vogesella sp. | reverse complement strand
TCAGGTCCTAGCGGTGGCAACACTGTGGAAGTTCGAGTCTTCTCCTGGGCACCAACAAGTTTCTTGTTGTTGGTGTTCACGCATCAGCAATGCACAATCAGGTTTTAGCCCAGGTGGCGGAATTGGTAGACGCACTAGGTTCAGGTCCTAGCGGTGGCAACACTGTGGAAGTTCGAGTCTTCTCCTGGGCACCAGCATAAAGAGCTGCAGACAATGTCTGCAGCTCTTTTGCATTCATGGCAGCAACAAGCAAAAACCCCGCCGTAGCGGGGTTCTGTCATTGGCTGTCAGCTGATGCCGGGCATGCTGCGTGGCAGTCTCGGATTAAGATGCCCCCCGACCGGCTGCACCACTTCACCGTTATTCAACATCTGCTCCTCATCCACGCTCAACCAGCGCTTTACCAGCAGACTACCCGTCACCACCGCCTTGTCGACATCTTTGCACGACAGGCACACCGGCTTACCTTTGCGCTCGCGAATCGCCTGATCTACCCGTGCACCATGCAGCACCCGGCCTTTTTCCTGCTGCCAGGACAACAAGGTGTTGGCCAAGTAGCGGTAGGACGGATCCTTCATGCCATAAACATCACGATAGGCAGTCAGCCACAACTCGCCGGCCTCGTCTTCATTCAGCACCAGCGGCTGATAGGCTATGGTCACCAGGGCGCCAACATTCACCCAGTCCGCCAACGCCAGCGCATTTTCATTGCGCAGCCGCACGCAACCATGACTACGCACGCCAGGCACACTCCCCGGCTGGTTGGTGCCATGAAAGCCCAACCCCAACCGCGGCTCGCCGAAGCGGATGAACACCTTGCCCAGCGGATTGTCCGGCCCGGGTGGAATTTCGGTTTTTACCGGCTTGCCCTGCTTGGCCATTTCCGCCTGGATGGATTTGGGGATATGCCAGGTGGGGTCGCGATAAATGCCGGTCACACTGTAGTTACCAGTAGGCGTCTGGGTAATCTGCTTGCCGACGGCAATCGGATAGGTCCTGAGTAATAGACCATCTTGGTACAAATGCACCCTGGTCTGCGGCAGATTCACCACCAGATGCTGCCCTTGCGCAGCAATGGCAACATCCGGCTCTGGCTCGGCAGCCAGCGCCGTTAAGGAGTAGCTCGCCAACAGGCTGCAGATCAGCCCCAGGCGCAGCATGGACGGAATAGGTGATACGGTTTGCATAGCCGTGATGGTACCAGATGGTCCCTCGTTTGTTGCGTTGCGATAGATAGCAGCCATTGCCGTGCGTTTTACTGTGGTTTCTGCGACAATTATCGTCTTTGCCCTAGAATTTTGACTTACAAAACAATGACTCAACAGCAGCTTGCCCATATCGAATCACTGGACCACGAAGGCCGGGGTGTTGCCCACGTAGACGGCAAGACCATCTTCATCGAAGGCGCCCTGCCCTACGAGACCGTGACCTACAGCAGCTTCCGCAAAAAGCCCAGCTACGAAAACGCAGTTGCCGTCGATATTATCAAGGAAAGCTATATGCGCGCCGAACCGGCCTGCCCGCACTTCGGTGTGTGTGGCGGCTGTTCGATGCAGCATGTCGAATTCAGTGCCCAGGTCGCCATCAAGCAGCGCGTCATGGAAGACAACCTGACGCGGCTTGGCAAGGTAAAACCGCAAGTGGTGATGACCCCGATCGCAGGCCCGACCTGGGGCTACCGCCATCGCGCGCGCCTGTCCGCCCGGCTGGTGGAGAAAAAAGGCGGCGTGCTGGTTGGCTTCCACGAAAAGCGCTCCAGTTTCATTGCCGACATGCGTGAATGCCGCGTACTGCCCAAGCATATCTCCGACCTGATCGTGCCGCTGCGCGAGATGATCATCAAGCTGTCGATCAACAACCGCATGCCGCAGGTGGAAGTCGCCGTCGGTGCCGAGGTGGACATCCTGGTGTTCCGCAATATGGAAGCCATTACCGATGCAGACTTCGGGATTCTGCAGAAGTTCTCCGACCAGCACTCGCAACCCAAGCGCCCACTGCAAATCTGGCTGCAGCCCAAGGGGCCGGAAACCTGTTACCCGATCTATCCGCTGGATGCCCCCAAGCTGACCTACCGCCTGCGTGATTTCGATGTGGAAATGCCGTACTACCCCACCGAATTCACCCAGGTGAACCCGGAAATCAACAACGTGATGGTCAGCCGCGCACTGCGCCTGCTGGACCCCAAGGCCGGAGAGCGCATCGCCGACATGTTCTGCGGTATCGGCAACTTCACCCTGCCGATCGCACGCAGCGGCGCCGATGTACACGGCATGGAAGGCAGCGAAGCACTGGTGAAGCGTGCGGTGGAAAACGCCACCCACAACCAGCTGCAGCACAAGGTGAGCTACGAGATGGCCAACCTGTTCGAAGTGACCGAGGAATCGTTCGCCGCGCTGGGCAAGTTCGACAAGATGCTGATCGACCCGCCGCGTGATGGCGCCATCCAGCTGGTGAAAGCCATCACCGAGGAAACCGCACCTCAGCGCATCGTGTACGTATCCTGCAACCCGTCCACCCTGGCACGCGACGCCGGTGTACTGGTGCACACGAAGGGCTACACGCTAAAGTCCGCCGGCATCGTTAACATGTTCCCGCACACCGCCCACGTGGAGTCCGTTGCATGGTTCGAAAAAACCGGCCCGTGCAAGACCCACGCCGAGCTGGAAGCAATGGAAGCCGAGGAAGAAGCGCAGCGCGCCGCCGCCCGTGAAATCGCCATTGCCGCCCGCCTGGAGCGCGAAGCCACGCTGGCCGAGCAGCAGGCTGCAGAAAAAGCCGAAAGGTTGGCCGCAAAGGCCGCCCGCACCGCCGAGTTCCACGCCCGCACCCAGGCCAATGCCGACAAGCGCGCAGCTTACGAGGCACGACAGGCAGAGGATGGCGGCGAGGCGCAATAAGCCCGCCCCCAACCCAAAACAGCCAGCATTTGCTGGCTGTTTCTTTTTGCCCCCACTGCCCAGCGCATCCACCTTGCCCCGACCACCCGCCTTGCCGACAATACATTGGGATAGCCCGCCGCCAGCGGGCCAGCCGCTCTGCGGCCAACCGGGAGGTGACATGAACATCAGCAAGCAGCATCTGCAGCAGGCAGCCAGGCACGGCCTGCTGAGCGAGCGCCAGGTCGAGGCGTTGTGGGGCTTTCTCCAGCAGCAGCAGGATGCGGCGATGCCGCATTTTCAGCTCACCCATATTCTGTATTACCTGGGTGGCATGACCGCCATCGGGGCGATGACGCTGTTCATGAACCTGGGCTGGGAGCGTTTTGGCGGCGGCGGGCTGACGCTGATCTCGCTGGCCTACGCCGTGGCCTCGCTGGCAACCTGCCGCTGG
>CAMLGD010000280.1 GCA_946479405.1 uncultured Vogesella sp. | reverse complement strand
TCGATACGCTCGCCGGCACGCAGGCTTTCCAGCGTCTTGCCGGACAGCTTGCCGTAGCCGGCAAACTCGCGCACCGCGTAGTACACATCGCCGTTGGCCGCCGGGTAGGCCTTGCCACGTGCGATCAGCTTACTGATGATGTCCTGCATGCCACCGATGTGCTGGGTGGCGCGCGGCTCGAAGGTTGGCCGCAGCAGGCCCAGCGCCCCGGTATCGGCATGCATGTCGGCGATGGTTTCTTCCACCAGCGCCTCCGGAGTGATACCGCGTTCGGCGGAGCGCTTGATGATCTTGTCGTCGATATCGGTGATATTGCGCACATAGGTCACGTCGTAACCGGAGGCGGCAAACCAGCGATAGATCACGTCAAATGCGGTCAGCATGCGTGCATGACCGATGTGACACAGGTCGTAGACAGTCATGCCACACACGTACATCTTTACCTTGCCGGGTGCTATCGGTTTGAATACTTCTTTTTGGCGGGTCAGTGTGTTGTAGAGATTGAGCATGGCGGGGGTATGGCCTGTTGCGTTGTCGACAAAACGGCATTGTAGCAAACCCGTCAAGCCCGCCACAGTCGGCGGCGGAACAGTTTCTCGCCGCGGCTATCAATAGACCATTCCAGCACAATAAGGAGAAATGATGGATTGGAGTCAGGAATTACTCGGCAGCACGATCTGGCTGGGCGAGGCGATGGCAATCACGCTGTTGGCCAGTGCGCTGGCCATCTGGCTGCTGACGCGCTTTACCGTGTGGGGTCGCCAGTTCTGGCGCCTGGCCGGTGACTTTTTCCAGCCGGCCAAAAATGGCTGGCGCCCGCTGCTGGCCATCTTGCTGATCCTGCTGATCACCCTGGCTGGCGTGCGCGTCAACGTACTGTTTTCCAACTGGTACAACGGCATGTACACCGCACTGCAGAAGTGGGATGCCAAGCTGTTCTGGACCTCGATGTGGATTTTCGCCGCCCTGGCAACCGTACACGTTGGCCGCTCGCTGCTGGAATACTACCTGCAGCAGGCGTTCGTGATCCGCTGGCGCCAGTGGCTGAACGAAAGCATGCTCAAGCGCTGGCTGAACCGGCAGGCCTACTACCGCACTGCCCATCTGGCCAACCCCAGCGACAACCCTGACCAGCGTATCCAGCAGGACATCGCCAGCTTCGTGTCCAGCTCGCTGTCGCTGTCGATGGGCGTCATTGACGCCCTGGTGTCGACCTTCGAATTCACGCTGATCCTGTGGGGGCTGTCCGGCGTACTGACACTGCTTGAAGTGGACATCCCGCGTGGCATGGTGTTCATGGTCTACATCTACGTGATCATCGCCACCGTGCTGGCATTCCGCATCGGTAAACCATTGATCCGGCTTAACTTCCTCAACGAAAAACTGGGCGCCGATTACCGTTACTCGCTGATTCGCCTGCGCGAATATGGCGAGAGCGTGGCGTTCTATCGCGGCGAGGCGGTAGAAGGTCGCACCCTGCGCCAGCGCTTTGACAACATCATCGATAACGTGTGGCAGATCGTGTTCCGGAGCCTGAAATTCAGCGGCTTCAACCTGATCGTCAGCCAGACCGCGGCGGTATTCCCGTTCCTGATCCAGGCCAAGCGCTTCTTTGCCAAGCAGATCTCGCTGGGCGACATGGTGCAGACGGCACAAGCCTTCGGCCAACTGCAGGGCAATCTGTCGTTCTTCCGCAGCGCGTATGACAGCTTTGCCGAATACAAGGCGGTACTGGATCGTCTTACCGGTTTCATGGATGCCGTGGAAGCCGCGGCACACCTGCCACAACCCACCCACACCCTGCGCGAGAGCGGACTGTCCCTGCACGGGCTGAACGTGCGCCGCCCGGACCAGCAACCGCTGTTGAGCAAGCTGGACCTGACACTGGATGGCGGGCACGCGCTGCTGATCCGTGGCCCATCCGGCAGCGGCAAGACCACGCTGCTGCGCGCCATCGCCGGCCTGTGGCCGTACTGTGACGGCCAGATGCAGCACCCGTGGCCCGACCAGCTACTGTTCCTGTCGCAGCGTCCTTATCTGCCGCTGGGCACGCTGCGTGATGCGCTGTACTACCCCAACCAGGCCGGACATGACGACAGTGCCGCCATTGCCACCCTGCAGACCGTTCACCTTGGACACCTGGCCGACAAGCTGGACGTAGACACCGACTGGAGCCACACACTGTCGCTGGGTGAGCAGCAGCGGCTGGCCTTTGGCCGCCTGCTGTTGGCCGCACCACGCGTCGCCTTCCTCGATGAGGCCACCTCGGCCATGGACGAGGGGCTGGAGGATGCGCTGTACCGTCTGTTGCGCCAACGCCTGCCCCACACCACCTTGATCAGCGTGGGTCACCGCAGCTCGCTGCTGGCGCACCACGACCAGCAACTGCAGCTGCAAGGTGGCGGCGGCTGGCAGCTGCAGCCCTGCTAAGCCCGCCTGCTGATACCCCACGGCCGGACGCCATGCCTCCGGCCGTTTTTCATGCCGCGGCAACATCTACCGCACAATCCTGCGCAGCCCACCCGGCGCGCAGCCGCCACACACCGCCAAGCAGCAAGTGGCACCCTCCCTACCATCGCCGTGTACCCACCCGGCCGCATTTCAGCGGCACTTTTGCACTGATCGCCATGGTTGCGGCCAACCTTGCCGCCAGCCGGCGGCACACCACGGCGCTTGACAGTGCCACACCGCACCACCACAATTCAAACTTAAGTTTGCACAACAAACATTTGTTAAATGACCGAACGCGAACAACAAATCCTCGCCATCCTGCGCGACGAACCACTGATTCCGCAGCAGGAGCTGGCCGACCGCCTTGGCATCAGTCGTTCCGCCGTAGCCGGCCACATCATGAACCTGATGCAGAAGGGCCGCATTCTGGGCAAGGGTTACATCCTGGCGCAGCAGCAGTATGTACTGCTGATCGGCGGCGCCAATATGGACATCTGCGGCAGTACCGAGCGCACGCTGCAGAGCGGCGATTCGACACCGGGCCGTATTCGCTGCTCGCCTGGCGGGGTGGCTCGCAATATCGCCGAAAACCTGGCCCGGTTGGGCAACGATGCCCGCCTGCTCAGCGTGGTCGGCGACGACCTGTACGGCCGCACCCTGCTGGATGCCAGTCACAAAGCCGGCGTGGACGTGCGCGACTGCTGGATCTTGCCGGACGAAGCCACCTCTACCTATCTGTCGCTGCACGGCCCGGACGGCGATATGGCGGTGGCGGTCAACGACATGGACATCCTGCAACGACTGGGGCCGGAACGGCTGGCCGACAAGCTGGAGCGGCTACGCCATGCCGCCGCACTGGTAATCGACTGCAATTTGCCGGAAGACTCGCTGCAGTGGATTTTTGCCCACC
>CAMLGD010000279.1 GCA_946479405.1 uncultured Vogesella sp. | reverse complement strand
CCCACCTGATGAACAACCCGCATGTGCGCGAGTTCGAATCGCTGGTGGTGATCAATACCTGCAAGTACCGCACCGCGGTGCCACAGGACGAGGACTGAGCCGCCAACGCCGGCCGCATGCCTGCACCACCACCCCGTTTGCTGGCCACTGCCATCGCGTAGCCAGCCGTAGTCCGGATAAGGGCAGTGCATCCGGAAAACAGTGCGGCCAACCCGCGAAGGTTGGCCGCATGTCTATTGGGTAAATTTCTGCTCAGCTCTCGTGCAGCAGTGCGTGCTCGATCTCGGAGAACGCGCGCGGCACGCGCAGGAAGTTCAGCGAGATGCCCAGCCGGCGGGCGATGGTGGAGGTGGAGAACAGGCCGCAGATTTCCAGATGGCCACTGCCGCTGTTGCGCTCCACCACCAGCGCGTGCTGGCGGCCGTGCTCTTTCAGCGTGGCGACGATGTGGCCGACGCTGGCATGCAGCACATCTGCCATGTTCAGCGCTTCCAGCTGGTTGCGCGGCGTCATCACGTCCGCCACCAGCAGCTCCTTGCGCTGCTTGCCGCTGCTCTGCATGCAGCGCAGCGGGCGCTCGCCCAGCACGTCGCTGGCAGTGAGCAGGCCGGTAAACGCGCCGGCATTGTTGCTGACGAACAACAGGCGGATACCGTGGTTGATCATGCGGGCGTGGGCTTCTTCCAGCGCCGCGTCATCGTGGATGCTGATCGGGTCGATGATGCGCAGGTCGGTCATGACTTCTACCGCCGGGCTTTTCAGCGACAGCGGGCGTTGCGGTCGCTGTTCGACGTGAATCAGGTCGGTAGTGGCAGGCAGGCTGATACCGGGGAGGGCGTGATAGTCCATGCTACGGGCTCCTGTACGGCGGGTAGCGCCCTCATCGCGGGCAGCTCCCGTGTTTTACTTTTTGCCGGCCCGTATGTGGCAGGCCGGTACACGGCCGGGCGATGCGGCAACACCCCTTGGCATGCCCGGTCTTTTCATCTAAGCACGCGGCCGTGCGGCTTGCAGCCATTTCGTGTAACCGAATTTACCCGCCTCAACCATTTGCCCGCACCGGCTCCTCCTTCCGGCGTATCGCGCCGCCGGGGTATCCGCGCCTAGACTGAGCTTTTTGCTGCGGAGTCCACCATGCAACCGATCACCGATTTTGCCAGCCTGCTGGGCGCCGCCCGCGCCCAGCCCGCCCCGCAGCGCCTGCTGTTCGCCTTCTGCAACCGCCGCCTGCACGACGATCACTCCGCGGCGGAAGCGGCACGCTTTGCCGCCGGCGAAGGCGGCATCCTGCAACCGGTACTGTGTGTGGACAAATCGGTACTGGAGCTGGACAGCTTTGCCGCACTGGCCGAGCAGGCCGACAGCATGGACAACAGCTGGCAGGTGGTGTTTGTCGCCGCCATCGATGACAGCGGCAGCCAGGATGCCGACGGGCCGATCAAGCGCATGGTGCAGACCATCCAGACCGGCGGCGATGTTGGCCGCTATCTGGCGTTCAACCGTCAGGGCCAGCTGCTGCAGTTCCTGTAATCGCGGTGCAGTAGCCCAGCGCGTCAACAACGCCTGTGGAATGCGTGTTTACCCGGGTAAATGCCGCATTCGCAGGCGTTTTCATGCTGCCGCCAGCCACGCGCCAGGTCGTAGGCAAAAAAAAACCGCCCCGAAGGGCGGTGCAAGGATGGAGTATTGACGATGGAGCAGCCGGCTGCACCCGCAGCCGGTGGCAGGGTGTCAGCCCGCCATAACCGCCTCGACCTCGTCGGCAGTACGGGCAATGGGGTCGCCCAGCACGCGGCTGCCCGTGCTGGTTACCAGCACGTCATCCTCGATGCGGATGCCGCCGAAGTCACGGTATTCGTTGAAACGCGCGTAGTTGATCAGCCCGGCGTGGCGGCCTTCGGCCTGCCAGGCGGCGATCAGCGCCGGGATGAAATAAATGCCCGGCTCCACGGTCACTACCATGCCGGCCTGTAGCGTCTTGCCAAGGCGCAGATAGCCCATGCCGAACAGCGGGCTGCGCACCGCCTCGTCGCCGTAGCCCACCAGATCCTCGCCCAGGCCTTCCATATCGTGCACATCCATGCCGATCTGGTGCCCCAGCCCGTGCGGGAAGGCAATGGCGTAGGCGCCGCTGTTCACGATTTCGTCGCTATCGCCGTGGAAGAAGCCCAGCGCGGTCATGCGCTGCACCATCACCTTTGCGGCCAACTTGTGGATGTCCAGATAGCGCACGCCGGGGCGGATGGCGTCGATGGCGGTCAGCTGCATCGCCAGCACGGTGTCGTACAGCTCGCGCTGGCGTTGGCTGAATTTGCCGCCTACCGGAATGGTGCGGGTGATGTCGCTGGCGTAGCCGGCGGCAGAGTTGGCGCCGGTGTCGTTCACCACCAGATCGCCAGCCTGCAGCACCTGATCGTGGTGATGGTTGTGCAGCACCTCGCCGCGGCACGAGAAGATGCTGGGGTAGGCCAGTTGCAGGTCGTGGCGGCGCACGATGCCTTCCATTTCGCCGACGATGGCGTGCTCCACCACCCCCGGTTTGGCGGCGCGCATCGCCGCCAGGTGCATGTCGCGGGTAATCGCCAGCGCCGCTTCCATCTCGGCGATCTCTTCCTCGCCCTTGATCTCGCGCAGGCTCACCACGGCACGGGTCAACGCGGTGCTGTAACCGGTCTTGGCCGCATCCGGGTCACAGCGCAGCAGGCGCGCCAGCTCCAGCACACTCTCGCCGCGATACGGCTGCAGGTAATGCACCGCGCGGCCGGCAGCCTGCGCGGCAGCCAGCACCTCCGCCAGCGCGGCATACGGCTGGCTGCGGCCAACCTTGGCTTGCGCGGCACGTGCGGCCAGTGTCGGCAGCTCGCCGGTCCACACGATATCGGCCACCTCCGGGTCATTGCCGAACAGCACCGCCTCGCCGCTGGCGGTGTCGATGATGCCGGCCAGGCCCGGCTCGTTGAGGCCGAAGAAGTAGCGGAACGAGCTGTCCTGCACGAAGGGGAAGATGTTGTCGCGGTAGTTCATCGGCGAATCGACGTTGCCGAGCAACAGCAACAGGCTGTCCGGCATTAGCGCGGCCAGACGCTGGCGACGCTGCAGGTAGATATCGGGCTGGAACATGACGACCTTCCACGGCTGGGGCAGGAAAGTGCGCATTTTTGTATACAATCGACCGTCTTGTATAGCAAAACCCCGCCAAGTCTTGTCACACAGGGCGGGGGTGTGGTGATTCTGTTGCAGGGGCCACGCGGCTGCTTGCTTACGCTGGTGCGAGCGCAGGCACAAACAGCAGGACGCAGCGTCTAGCCATGCTAACTGCGCCTGCCAGCGTCCAGTTTGCGCCGTCTCGCTGGCCCGCCGTATTAAACCGTGGCTCAGCGTGCCTGCGCGGCGGCTTTCTGCTTGCGGCCAACCTTGGGCTGCCAGCGC
>CAMLGD010000278.1 GCA_946479405.1 uncultured Vogesella sp. | reverse complement strand
CAGGCTCTGGGTGAACTGCAATACCTTCTGCACCTGGCTGCCCAGCTTCATCAGCTTCTGCAGCGTTTCCACATCCATGTCGCGGATGTCGGCAAACCAGCGCGTTACCAGCTCGATCAGCTGGTACATCTCGTTCATGCGCGCCTGGGCATGGCGCTCGGCATCGCTGCCCGGCGTTTCCAGAATCGCGCCGCGCAACATGGTGAGCGTCGGCTCCACCTCGCGCTTCTGCCGCTCCTCGGCCAGGGTCTTGAAGATCGCCCACACGTCTTCCGGGGTGGAGAAATACTCGCGGCGGTCGCCCGGCAGGTGCTGCAGCTTCACCAGCCGCCAGGCCTGCAGCTCTTTCAGCGCCATGCTGGTATTGGAGCGCGAGCAGCCGATGGCCTCCACGATGTCGTCGGCGTTCAGCGGCCGGTCGGAGACATACAGCAGCGCGTAGATCTGGCCCACGGTACGGTTGATGCCCCAATGGCTGCCCATCTCGCCGAAATGCAGTACGAAGGACTGGATAAGGGGTGGCAGATTCATGTCTTTTCCAATTTTCAGTAATTTCTGAAAGTTTGACATAAATCAAAGACCGTCTGCAAGCGCCATCTCCGCCGAATGTCCAACAACACGGCCAACGCGTGCTGGCAAGCCTTCCAGACCCACAGCCTAGCCACTTCGCGCGGCCACGCTGGCGCCACAATTCGCAGCATGTCTGCCCTGCATCAAGCCGTGCCCGAGCGCCGCTTCACCACCGGCTGCGCCGCGGGCCCGGCGCACGCCGGTTGATATTGGCGGCAGCCGGCACAAAAGCGATACTGTCACTATCGAAACACCCCGGGGTTCGCATGGCAGACCCTTCCAGGCTTGGCATCGAGTTGCTGCACGCGACCGCTCCCACCGTGGGCGGCCAGTACCTGCAGGCGCTGGTCAGCGGCGTGGCCAGACATTTCCCGCACAGCCAGGCGCTGATCAGCAGCCTGCAGTTCCAGCCACGGCAACGCGCCCGCATCCTGTACAGCAATCAAGCGCTCGGGCATGACGGCTATGACGTGGCCAGCAGCCCCTGCGAACGGGTGATCCGCTGCGGCCACCCCTTGCTGCAACAACAGGGGCCAGCCGGGGCGCCGTCCCCCACCGGCGCTGACTGGCAAGGTTATGCCGCCTGGCCGCTGCACGACGCCCAGGGCAACTGCCTGGGGCTGCTGAGCCTGTTCTGCCCACACGCCGACGCCCTGGATGACACGCTGCTGACCATCATCGCGCCGTTTGCGCTGCGCGCCAGTGCCGAGCTGCAGCGCCTGCAGCAGGAGGCAGCCCAGCAGCAACGCATGCGCTGGCATGCGCTGCACAGCAGCGTGTTGCGGCAGTACGTCACCACGCAGCAGCCGCTGCCCGCGCTGCTGGAGCGGGTGTTACGGCAGATCGAACAACAGCTGCCGGACTGGCTATGCTCCATCGTGCTACTGGATGACAAGCAGTGCCTGCATCCGCTGACCGCGCCCTCACTGCCTGCCGCCTACAGCAATATCCTGCACGGCATGGCAATCGGCCCGACGGTGGGCAGCTGTGGTGCCGCCGCCTGGCATGGCCGCCGCGTAGTGGCAGAAAACCTGCAGCAACACCCCAACTGGCAGCCGTACCGCGACATCGC
Organism: uncultured Vogesella sp.; assembly: GCA_946479405.1. The sequence continues at coordinate 1,839 of CAMLGD010000278.1, read as the reverse complement.
CGCCCGCTTCGGCCTGGGCAGCTGCTGGTCCGAACCCATCATCGACAGCAAGGGCAAGGTGCATGGCACCTTTGCCGTCTACCAGCGCCAGCCGGCCACCCCGACGCCGCAGGCCATTACCATTCTGGAAGACTGCGCCCGGCTGTTGGCGGTGATCATGGAAAACAGCGAAATCCGCCGCTCGCTGGACAGCCGCACCAGCTGGTATCAAGCGGTACTGCAGAACTCGGCCGATGCGCTGTCCATCATCGACATGGACGGCCGCTTTCTGGAAGTCAGCGACTACCTGTGCCAGATGCTGGGTTACAGCCAGGAAGAACTGCTGGCCATGCACTTGTGGCAGGTGGTGCCCGATGTCAGCCCCGAGCTCATTCGCCAGCGGCTGGCCTGCACGCTGGAAGCCGGCGAAACCTTCGACAGCGTCAACCGCAGCAAACAGGGCGAGCTGATCGAGGTGGAAGTCAGCGCCCGCCGCATCGTGCTGGACGGCAAACCGGTGATCTGGGGCTCGGCGCGCGACATCCGCGAGCGCAAGGCGCTGGAGCGGCAGCTGCGCGAACAAGCCAGCATCGACATGCTGACCGGGCTGGCCAACCGCCGCCACTTCCTGCAACGGCTGGAGACGCAACTGGCCGGCCCGCAGCAGGACAGCATCCTGTGGATGCTGGATCTGGATCACTTCAAAGCCATCAACGACCACTACGGCCACGACTGCGGTGACCATGCGCTGACCCACTTTGCCCAGCTGCTGCGCCAACTGCTGCCGGCCGATACCCTGGCCGGCCGCCTGGGTGGCGAGGAGTTCGCCGTGCTGCTGCGCGGCCTCTCGCTGCCCATGGCGCAGCAACTGGCCGAATCGTTGCTAGCCAGCCTGCGCCGGCAACCACTGCAGTACCAGCAGCACAGCGTACCGCTACGCGTCTCCATCGGCCTCAGCCAGCAACGCGCCGGCGACAGCAGCAGCAGCCTGCTGTCGCGCGCCGACCAGGCGCTGTACCAGGCCAAGCATCAGGGACGGGATCGCTGCTTTGCGCTGTTGCCGTGACGGCCCGCATGGCATCCCGTAAAATGTTGCGCCGCGCCCCGCCAGTCGGGGCGCCAGCATTTTTGCGGCCAACCTTTTGCCCAGGATTCACCCGATGAGCACGCCCCAGCACACCCCGATGATGCAGCAGTACCTCGCCCTGAAACGCGAACACGCCGACAAGCTGCTGTTCTACCGCATGGGCGACTTCTACGAGCTGTTCTACGAGGATGCCGAGAAGGCCTCGCGCCTGCTGGACATCACCCTCACCGCGCGCGGCGCCAGCGGCGGGCAGCCAATCAAGATGGCCGGCATCCCCTACCACGCGGCGGAAGGCTACCTGGCACGGCTGGTGAAGATGGGCGAATCGGTGGCCATTGCCGAGCAGATCGGCGACCCGGCGCTGGCCAAGGGCCCGGTGGAGCGCAAGGTGGTGCGCATCGTCACCCCCGGCACGCTCACCGACGCCGCACTGCTGGACGACAAGCGAGACAACCTGGTGCTGGCGGTAAACATGCACAAGGGCGTGCTGGGCCTGGCCTGGCTGTCGCTGGCCAGCGGCGAGTTCAAGATTATGCAGACCGGCGTGGAAGAGCTGCACAGCGAGCTGGAACGCCTGAAGCCGGCCGAGCTGGTGATACCGGACGACACCGGCCTGGCGGCGTTCGAGGCGATTACCATGCCGCGCAAGAAGCTGCCGCCGTGGCAATTCGACGTGGAATCGTCGCAGCTGGCGCTGACCCGTCACTTCGGCACCCGCGACCTGGCCGGCTTCGGCGCCGACACCCTGCCGGTGGCGGTGGGTGCCGCCGGCG
>CAMLGD010000277.1 GCA_946479405.1 uncultured Vogesella sp. | reverse complement strand
GCAAGCTGGCCGTGGGCGCGGTCCTGGTCAGCCTGCTCGCCATCGTGGCGGACGCCTTCCTGCAGTGGTTGCAGCGGGCACTGACGCCGAAAGGAATCCGGCTTTGATCGAACTCGACCAACTCACCAAGTCCTTCCCGCAGAAAGACGGCACCGAAACGCGCGCCGTCGACGCCGTGTCGCTGACGGTGCCGCGCGGCGAGATCTGCGTCTTCCTTGGCCCCTCGGGCTGCGGCAAGACCACCACGCTGAAGATGATCAACCGGCTGATCGAGCCGACCTCGGGCACGGTGCGCATCGAGGGCGAGGATACGCGCGGCCTTGACGGCGTGACCCTGCGCCGCAAGATCGGCTACGTGATCCAGCAGATCGGCCTGTTCCCCAACATGACCATCGAAGAGAACATCATGGTGGTGCCGCGCCTGCTGGGCTGGGACAAGAAGCAAAGCCGCGAACGCGCGCGCGAGCTGATGGCGATGGTGCAGCTCGATCCCAACCGGCTGCTGACGCGCTATCCGCGCGAGCTCTCCGGCGGCCAGCAGCAGCGCATCGGCGTGATCCGCGCGCTGGCGGCCGACGCGCCGCTGCTGCTGATGGACGAGCCCTTCGGCGCGGTCGACCCGATCAACCGCGAGAGCATCCAGAATGAATTCCTGCAGATGCAGCGCCAGCTCGGCAAGACCGTGATCATGGTTTCGCACGACATCGACGAGGCCATCAAGCTGGCCGACAAGGTGGCGGTGTTCCGCCGCGGCAAGCTGGTGCAGTTCGATCACCCCGACGCGCTGCTGGCGCATCCGGCCGATGAGTTCGTGCAGGCCTTCGTCGGCCATGACAACACCCTCAAGCGCCTGCTGCTGGTGCGCGCCGGCGACGCCGCCACCATGCCGCCGAGCTGCCGCCCCGACATGCCGCTGGCCGAGGCGCTGGCCGTGATGGACGATGCCGACGTGCGCCACCTGCCGGTGGTGGATGACGCGCAGGTCGCGCTGGGCTACGTCACGCGCCGCGATGCGCGCTCGGGCCGGGGCCAGTGCAGCGACGTGATGCGCCCGTTCGCCGTTACCGCGGCCTTCGACGAGCACCTGCGCATCGTGCTGTCGCGCATGTACCAGCACAACACCAGCTGGCTGCCGGTGATGGGTGCCGACGGCGCCTACCTGGGCGAGGTCACGCAGGAATCGATCGCGGGGTACCTGAGTTCGGGACGTTCGCGCGGGCAGGCCGGGGCGCTGGCCGCCTCCGCTCCCGCGCCGCTGCGAGCGGCGGCCTGAGCCAGCAGCAGGGCGGCGGCTTCCGCGCTATGCTAGGTGCATGCTCCGCTATTGCCGCTCGCCCCTGTGCCTGGTCGTCGAAACCCGCTGGCTGATCCCGTGCGGGTTTGACGGCTTCACGCCCGGTCCGCTGATCCTGCTGCGCCCCGGCGCCAGCCAGGCGCTGATCGAGCATGAGAAGGTGCATGTGCGCCAGTTCTGGCGCAGCTGGGGCCTGATGGGCGTGCTCTACCTGGCCAGCCGGCGCTGGCGCCTGCGCTATGAAGTGGAGGCGTACCGCGTGCAGCTGCGGCACAGCCCGCCGGGCGCGGCGCATGGCCTGGCGCGCGTGCTGGCGTGCAAGTACCGGCTCAGGATTTCAGAAGCCGAGGCGTACCGGCTGCTGACGCAAGACCCGCACGACGATGCCGAATGAAAACGGCCCGCACCAGTCACTGGCGCGGGCCGTTTCTCTTGTCTGGCGGAAGCGGTGAGATTCGAACTCACGGATGGGTCACCCCATCGGCAGTTTTCAAGACTGCTGCCTTAAACCACTCGGCCACGCTTCCTGGAAAGTGCGGGCATTGTAGCGCGAAAGGGCACGGGCCCCGCGCGCTGCCGCCTGCAGACCTGACGGTCAGGCCGCGCATTATACAAGGCTCGCGTGGATCGATGGTGGTCTTGTGTTGCGGCACGCAAGCGCGCGTAAACTTCCTGCCACATCCACCGCCACGGATGTCGGCGTCTGTCTGACATTACGGAACCTTCACACGCCGGCATCGCTCATATTGTCGTGCCGGGTGGCGCGGTGTGTGCTGCATCCCCGGCTTTCGCCTGGCAACAGAGGAGAACTCAAAATGCGAATCCATAGCAAGAAATGGCTGATCGTTCCAGTGGCCGCAGCGGCTGTGCTGGCCGGTTGTGCCGCGCCGTATGACAGCGGCTACAACACCGGCTACAACGCCCCGCCTCCGGGGTACCAGACTCCCAACACCTCGCAGCCCCCGGCTGGCGCGGTGTACTACGGCCGTGTGGAATCGATTGAACCGATCACCAACACGCAAAACAGCTCGGGCCTGCTTGGCACCGTGATCGGCGGTGCGGCCGGCGGCCTGCTGGGCCACCAGATCGGCGGCGGGCGCGGGCAGACCGCGGCGACCATCGGCGGTGCCGTGGTCGGCGCCGTGGCCGGCAACCAGATCGAGAAGCGCGCGGGCAGCAACACGCAGACCGCGTACCGCGTCAACGTGCGCCTGGATGATGGCCGCGTGGCCACGGTGACCCAGTCGAGCCTGGGCAACCTGCAGGTGGGCATGCGCGCGCGCGTGGCCAACGACATGGCAACGCCGTACTGATATGCCAGCCTGACGTTTGCCAGCATGTAAAAGGCCACGCATTGCGTGGCCTTTTTTTGTTGCCGGTGCACGGCGGCGCTCAGTCCTTCAGGAACATCTCCTGCAGGTCGTTGAGGAAGCGCCGGCCCAGCTCGGTGGGGCGGATGGTGGTCAGGTCCGCTTCCAGCAGCCCTTTCTTTTCCGCCTCGGCCAGCTGCTTGCTGATGGTATGCAGCGGCAGTCCGGTGTAGTCGTGGAAGCTGGATGCCGGCACGCCGTCGGTCAGGCGCAGGGCGTTGAGCATGAACTCGAACGGCAGCTCGTCGGCGCCGACATCGCGCGCTTCCTGCACGGCATTGCCGGCCAGCGCCCGCTCCATGTAGGTGGCCGGATGCTTGTGCCGCATCTGGCGCAGTATCCGATGCGGGAACGACAGCTTGCCGTGCGCGCCGGCACCGATGCCGAGGTAGTCGCCGAAGCGCCAGTAGTTCAGGTTGTGGCGCGCCTCGCGATGCGGCTTTGCGTACGCCGAGGTTTCATAGTGCCGGTAGCCGGCCTCGGCCGTGCGCGCTTCAATCCAGTCCTGCATTTCGTACGCGCTGTCGTCATCCGGCAGCGCAGGCGGGAACCTGGCGAACAGCGTGTTGGGCTCCAGCGTCAGGTGGTACAGCGACAGGTGCGTGGTGCCGTACGACAGCGCAGTTTCCACATCCTGCCGGCATTCGTCCAGCGTCTGGCTGGGCAGGGCGTACATCAGGTCCAGGTTGATGTTGTCGAAGCTGGCCTGGGCAATGTCGATCGCCTTGCGCGCCTCGGCACCGCCGTGGATGCGGCCGAGCGCCTGCAGGTGCCGGTCATTGAAGCTCTGGATGCCGATCGACAGCCGGTTGATGCCGCTGGCGCGGTAGCTGG
>CAMLGD010000276.1 GCA_946479405.1 uncultured Vogesella sp. | reverse complement strand
TCAGCCCGTACACGCCGCGGCCCAGCTCCAGGCAGATCTTGGGGATCTGCGTGGTTTTGCCGGAGCCGGTTTCACCGCAGATGATCACTACCTGGTTGGCCGCAATCGTCGTCTTGATGTCGTCCAGCTTCTGGTTGACCGGCAACGCGTCGTCAAAGGTTGGCCGCGGCAGGTGCTGGGCGCGCACGGCGGCACGGCTGGCGGAGCGGGCAATATGGGCGGCGATGTCGGCCAGCAACCGGTCGGACGGCTGGTTCTTGCGCAGGCGCTGTTCGATGTCCTGCAGCTTGCGCTTGAGGCCATGGCGGTCACGGATCAGGCAGGTGGCAAGGGCGGCTTTGAGTTCGGGCAGGGTGGGGGTGGTCATGCGGCGATAAAGAGCACGGAATTCGACAAGGCGGGCAGTATAGCAGAGCGCTATCGTCAGCCCGGCAACGCATTGCGGCCAACCTGGAGGTTGGCCGCAATGGGCGGACGGCGGCAGTTATCGGCCGTAGCCGGATCAGGCGTTGCTGCTGGCCTGTTCCGCGGGCTTGAGGCTGATGGTGGTGGCGCTGGGCAGGCCGTCTTTGGCCCAACGGTCGAACTCGGCCATGATCGTGTCGTAGGTCTGGTTGCTGATGTCCGGCAGGGCGCCGCCCAGCGCCTCCTTGGCCTGATCAAAGCCCTGGCTGACTGCATCGCGCACGGCTTCCAGCCGTGATGGGTCGTCGCCAATCATCGAGCGGGCAAAGCTCAGGATGCGCTCGGCGGTCTTGCGTACGCCGAGCTCGCCATCCTCGGCAATGGCGGCCTGTGCTGCCTTGATGGTCGCCGGGTCGGCGGTCAGCTTTTGTTCGCCGCTGACCACTTTTTTCCATTCCAGCCCCTGCTTTTGAATCAGGTTGCCCAGCAATTGCAACATTTCACCGGCCTTGCGGTCGGATTCTTCCAGCATGGCGGTCAAGTCCACCTGCTGCGGCGCGTCACTCTTGCGCGGCTTGTCATAGGTCAGCGCGGCGGTGTCGTCCTGCTGGCCCAGCGTCACTTTCTCTTGCTGCTTTTCGCGCTGTTCTGCTTGCTTGGCGGCGGCCCGGGTGTGGGCCTCGCTGCTGACCTGACGGCCTGGCGGGGTAATGGGCGGGGCATTGATACGCGAGATGTCCATGAACGGCTCCGGGGGCAAAGAAAGGGATAGTTCTTTATCGGCCAAGCCCCGGTTTTTTGCAGGTTTGAATACCGTTTCGGCGCTATGATTTGGCGCTGCGTGTTGCGGGCAGGTAAAAGCCGTCATGGCAAATGAATGGCATACTTTATTTTAAGGTTTTTGCTATGGAACCAAACGCTTGATCGATGGGCGTGCATTATCGAATAATGCAAATGACAAGTGTTATCTGGTTTGTTTTTTATCAATGCCTATCAAATCAATATGTGAAATATAAAGCTTTCTGATTTGAATACTGTCTGGAGTAGGTGTGACGTTTCCCCATGCCGTTGAATCGATCATTTCCCGCAATGTGCTGACGTGTTCCCCGGACACTCCGGTGAGCGAGGCCGCACAGGCGATGTGCCGCGCACATTGCGGCTCCATCGTGGTGGTGGATGCGCAGGGGAGCCCGCTGGGCATCTGGACCGAGAGCGACGTGGTCAAACTGGACCTGTTCCATCCGGATGTCGCACGGTGTCCGGTGCGGCAGTTCATGAGCTCGCCGGTATTGAGCATCCCCGCGGATATGTCGGTGCAGGAAGCCACCGCGCACATGCACGAAAACAAGGTGCGCCATCTGCTGGTGACCAGCCCGGTCAGTCATCAGTTGCTGGGCCTGCTGTCGGTTACCGATATCGTGGTCAATCAGGATGCCGAGTTCTTTCTGCGTCTGAAGCGGCTGGACAGCATGTTGCACCGGCCGCTGGTGATCGTGAATGCCGATCAGCCGGTGGTCGAGGCCATGCACCAGATGCGCGATTTCTCGGTCGAGGCGCTGGGGGTGCGCTACCCGGACGGCAGCTGGGGCATCCTCACCCAGAGCGACGTGGTGCGCTTTGTCGCCGGTGGCGACAGTGAATTGCCGGTGTCGGCGCTGGCCAGCCACCCGCTGCGTACGGTGCCACGGCAGATGACACTGCTGAACGCCCGGCGCATGCTGCAGGAGGGGCGTACCCGCCACTTGGGGGTGGATGGGGACGATGGCCAACTGGTGGCCATCATCGGTATGTCCGATATTCTGGCCACCATGGAGCAGGAGTTCCTGATCGAGCTGCGCTCGGCGCTGCGCGAGCGTGACGAGGCGCTGCTGCAGTCGCGCCAGAGCCTGCAACTGGCCGACAAGGTGTTCGAGTCCACGCTGGAAGGCATCGTCATCACCGACCATTACGGCGTTATCCAGTCGGTAAACCCGGCCTTTACTCGCATCACCGGCTACAGTCGCGAAGAAGTACTGGGCAAGACGCCGGCGATCCTGAAATCCGGCCGTCAGTCGGCGGATTTTTACGAGCACATGTGGCGGCAGCTGAAAAATGACGGCTATTGGCAGGGCGAGGTGGTGAATCGCCGCAAGAGCGGCCTGCTGTATACCGAGCATCTCACCATTACCGGCATTCCGGACGGCTTTGGCGGTATTCGCCATTATGTGGCGGTGTTTTCCGATATCACCCAGCGCAAACAGGCAGAAGAGCGCTTGCACTTTCTGGCCAACCACGATGCGCTGACCGGTTTACCCAACCGCACACTGTTTGGCGAGAAGCTGCAAAGTGCCATCGAGCAGTCGCAGGAGCATGGTCAGCCTCTGGCGCTGATGTTCATCGACCTGGACCGCTTCAAGTTGATCAACGATACCCTCGGCCACCAGGCCGGCGACGAATTGCTGGTCAAGATTGCCGCCCGCTTGCAGGCGGAAGCCCCAACCGGCAGTACCGTGGCCCGCCTGGCCGGCGACGAATTCACGCTGCTGCTGCCGAATGTCGGCTCGCTCAACAATGTCGCCAGCCTGGCGCAGGACGTGCTGGATGGCATCGCCGGTGAGGTGGTGCTGGCGGGTAGCAGCAAGGTGTTTATTTCCGCCAGTCTTGGCATTGCCATGTTCCCGGAAGACGGCACCACCGCCGATTCGCTGCTGGTGAATGCCGATGCGGCCATGTATCGCGCCAAAAACCGCGGCAAGAATACCTTCCAGTTCTACACCGCCGACATGAATGCCAGCGCCATGGCGCGGCTGAAGCTGGAGTATGGCCTGCACCGGGCGCTGACTCGTGACGAATTCCAGGTCTGGTACCAGCCCAAAGTGGATCTGGCCAGTGGCCGGCTGGAGGGGATGGAAGCGCTGGTGCGCTGGCAGCACCCGGAGATGGGGCTGGTGTCGCCGGTGGAATTCATCCCGGTGGCGGAAGAGTGTGCACTGATCGTACCGCTGGGCGCCTGGGTGCTGAGCGAGGCCTGCCGCTTTACCCGTCAGCTGCAGGCGGATTACGACTTCTGCGGCCGGGTGGCGGTGAACCTGTCCGGTCGTCAGCTCAAGTTTGGCAATATCGTCGATACCGTGCAGCAGATCCTGCAGGACAGCG
>CAMLGD010000275.1 GCA_946479405.1 uncultured Vogesella sp. | reverse complement strand
ACCGTCTGGGCACCATGGAAATCGAATCGGCGCTGGTGGCCAACCCGCTGGTGGCGGAAGCCGCCGTGGTCGGCAAGCCGCACGATGTGAAAGGCGAAGCCGTAGTGGCCTTCGTGGTGCTGAAGGGCGCCCGCCCGCAAGGCGACGACGCCAAGAAGATCGCCGCCGAGCTGAAAAACTGGGTAGCGCACGAGATCGGCAAGATTGCCCAGCCGGACGACATCCGCTTTGGCGACAACCTGCCCAAGACCCGCTCCGGCAAGATCATGCGTCGTCTGCTGCGTTCCATTGCCAAGGGTGAGGAAATCACCCAGGACGTGTCCACGCTGGAAAACCCGCACATCCTGGAGCAGCTGCAACAGGCTGCAATTTAAGCCCCGCGGCGGTGGACGCCCCCCGCAGTATCGTCCACCGCCTCGGCAACCGAGTAGTACCCTGCTGAAGTAGTAGTAACAGTACCCTCCTTCGCCACACGCGTGCTGCAATCACCGTGTGGCGGTTTTTTTGAGGGGCAGACACCCCAGCCACAATATAAATCCCGGTTATTAAAACTGCGGCCAACCTTGCCATGCCGGCATGAAGGTTGAAGCCATGCCGGCGAACACGGATAATTCGCGCATTCTCCGCTGGCAATGGCATCAATGGATTTCTCGCATTACCTGCTGATTCTGCTCAGCACCGTACTGGTCAACAACGTGGTGCTGGTACGCATTCTGGGCCTGTGCCCGTTCATGGGCGTCTCCAAGAAGCTGGAAGCCTCCATCGGCATGGGCGCCGCCACCACCTTCGTGCTGACGCTGGGCGCCGGCAGCAGCCATCTGATCAACCTGCTGCTCACCGCCGCCGGGCTGGAATACCTGCGCACACTATCCTTCATCGTGGTGATTGCCGGCATCGTGCAATTCACCGAGCTGGTAATCCACAAGACCAGCCCTGTGCTGTACCAGGTGCTGGGCATCTACCTGCCGCTGATCACCACCAACTGCGCGGTGCTGGGCATTCCGCTGCTGAACGCACAGGAAGGCCACACTTTTGCCGAATCGCTGGTATTCGGCTTTGGCAGCGCGCTGGGGTTTTCGCTGATCCTGATCCTGTTCAGCGCCATGCGGGAACGGCTGGAAGGTGCCGACGTGCCGGACGCATTCAAGGGCACGCCGATCGCGCTGGTCACCGCCGGGCTGATGAGCCTCGCCTTCATGGGCTTTGGAGGGCTGGTAAAATGAGCGCACTGTTGCTTGCCGTAATCGTGATGGTGGCACTTGCGCTGCTGCTGGGCGCCGTGCTGGGCTTTGCCTCGATACGTTTCCGCGTGCAGGGCGACCCGCTGGCGGACAAGATCGACGCCATTCTGCCGCAGACCCAGTGCGGCCAGTGCGGCCACCCTGGCTGCCGCCCCTACGCCGAGGCCATTGCCGACGGCAGCGACGACATCAACAAATGCCCGCCGGGCGGCGAGGATGGCATCAAGAAGCTGGCCGAACTGCTGGGCGTGGAGTTCAAACCGTTTGCCGCCGATGCGCCACAACCCAAGCCCAAATCGGTGGCGCTGATCGATGAAGCCACCTGTATCGGCTGTACGCTGTGCATCCAGGCCTGTCCGGTGGATGCCATCCTCGGCTCGGCCAAGATGATGCACACCATCATTGCCAGCGAATGTACCGGCTGCGAGCTGTGCCTTGCTCCCTGTCCGGTGGACTGCATCCGCATGATTCCGGTCGGCACCGATCTCACCAACTGGAAATGGCGCTACCCCACCATTCCGATCAAGTCGGTAAAAGCCCCGGCGGAGCCGCGCGCATGAGCCGGCTGCATGACTTCCACGGCGGCATCCACCCGCCTGAACACAAACAGCAGTCGAACAGCACGCCGATCCGCCAGCTGCCGCTGCCGCCACTGCTGCATGTCGCGCTGCGCCAGAGCATGGGCAATGCCGCCCTGCCCTGCGTGCAACCGGGCCAGCAGGTACTGAAAGGCCAGCGCATCGCCGAGCCGGATGGCCGGCTGTCTGCCGCCGTGCACGCCCCCACCTCCGGCACCATCATCGCCATTGGCGAGCATGCCTTTGCCCACCCTTCCGGCCTGCCGGCTAGCACCATCACCCTGCAGCCGGATGGGCTGGAACAATGGCAGCCGCGACAAAACCTGCCTCACTGGCGCGAGGCAACCGGCAGCGAGCTGCGCGACTTCCTGCAGCAGATGGGCGTGGTGGGCCTGGGCGGGGCGGTATTCCCCACCCACCTCAAGCTGGTCGCAGCTGGGCTGCAAACGCTGGTGGTGAACGGCGCAGAGTGTGAGCCGTTCATTACCTGCGACGACCGCCTGATGCAGGAGCGCGCCGCAGACATTGTCGCCGGCATCAGCATTGCCGCGCATACACTGCAGGCCGGTGAAGTGCTGATTGGCATCGAGGACAACAAGCCGCAGGCCATCGCCGCCATGCAGGCGGCCTGCAGCGGCACCGGCTTCCACGTGGTAGCCATCCCCACCAAGTACCCCAGCGGCGGTGCCAAGCAGTTGATCCGCATCCTCACCGGCAAGGAAGTGCCGCATGGCGTGCGCGCCACCGAGCTGGGCGTGCAGTGCCTGAACGTGGCCACGCTGTACGCCATTGCCCGCGCGGTGCTGCATGGCGAGCCGCTGCTCAGCCGTATCGTCACCCTCACCGGTGCCGTGGCGCATGCGGCCAACGTGGAAGCGCTGCTCGGCAGCCCGCTGGAGTGGCTACTGGCACAAGCCGGCCTGCCGGCCCCCGCCCCGGAAGTCATCATGGGTGGTCCGCTGATGGGCTTTACCGTACCGGACCTGAGCGCCGGCCTGAGCAAGGCCGGCAACTGCCTGATCGTCAAAAGTGCGGCCGAATTCCCGCCCCTCCCCGCAGCCATGCCCTGCATCCGCTGTGGCGAATGCGCCAGCGCCTGCCCGATGGAACTGCAGCCGATGGACCTTTTCTGGTTCGCCAAGGCCAAGAACTTCGGCAAGGCACAGGAGTGGCATCTGTTCGACTGCATCGAATGCGGCGCCTGCAGCTATGTCTGCCCCAGCCAGATACCGCTGGTGGACTACTACCGCTTTGCCAAGAGCGAAATCTGGGCCGCCGAGCACGACAAGAAAGCCGCCAATCTGGCACGAAGCCGGCACGAGTTTCGCCAGTTCCGCATCGAGCGGGAAAAGTCGGAGAAGGCCGAGCGCCTGACCGCCCGCGCCGCCGAACAAGCCGCCAAGTTGGCCGCCAGCCAGCCGCCAGCAAGCAGCACGGTGACCAGTGACGACGACCCGAAAAAAGCCATCATCGCCGCCGCCATGGCTCGTGCCGCTGCGCAGCAGGAAGCCAAGCCACTACCCGACCGCCACATCCAGGCACTGGACGACGCCAAACAGGCGGCGATCAAGGCAGCGATGGACCGCGCCGCCGCACGCAAGGCCGCCGCACAGCAAGCGAATAACGACACGGCCGACCACAGCGTTGCGGCCAGCCCGGGCGCCGCCAGTGGCATGGACGACGCCAAACAAGCCGCCATCAAGGCGGCGATGGAACGCGCCGCCGC
>CAMLGD010000274.1 GCA_946479405.1 uncultured Vogesella sp. | reverse complement strand
ACCGCCGGCCTGACGGCGCTGTCCGCCGCGCTGGGCGACTGGCACAGCGAGGCACATTGGGATACGCAGGCCCGTCGCCTGTGCGATGCCTGGCGGCGCCAGGTAGCGGAGATCGTGGTCAGCTCGCGCGCGGCACTGCCGACCTACGCCGAAGCCATCGGCGCGGTGCAGGCGTCGGCGGCGGACTCTGTCGATAACGACATCGTGGTATGCGCGGCAGGCACCTTGCCGGCGGAGCTGCACAAGCTGTGGCGCACCAGCCGCCCCGGCGGCTACCACATGGAGTACGGCTACTCCTGCATGGGTTACGAAGTGGCCGGTGGTCTGGGCGCCAAGATGGCGCAGCCGGAGCGAGAAGTGATCGTGATGGTGGGCGACGGCAGCTACATGATGCTGAACAACGAGCTGGCCACCTCGGTGATGCTGGGGCACAAGATCATCGTGGTGCTGCTGGACAACGCCGGCTACGCCTGCATCAACCGCCTGCAGCAGGCCTGCGGCGGCGCGCAGTTCAACAATATGTACGAGCACTGCCTGACCGGGCCGGACGGCGCGCCGGCGATCGACTTCGAAATGAACGCGCGCTCGCTGGGCGCGGCGGCGGAAACGGTGCATACCGTCGCCGAGTTTGCCGAGGCGATGCAGCGCGCACGCGCGTCGAAGAAGAGCTATCTGATCAGCCTGCAGGTGGACGGTCCGCAGTGCACGCCGGAAGGCGGCAGCTGGTGGCAGGTGGGCATTCCCGAGGTATCGGAGCGCAGCGAGGTGAATGCGGCGCGCGAGCGCTTTGAGGAGGCGGTGCGCAAGCAGCGTTGGTAACGCCGCGCTACAGGTTGGCCGCAACGGGCTGTCGGGAAACCGGCAGCCCGTTTTGTTTGCTTATGCCTGTCGCTGACGGTGTGGCGGGTGGTGGTGCGTGGTTGCCGTCGATCGGCGGCGTTGCATTTCCGCACCTTGCGCTGCTGGCTATGGTCTGGCAGTGATGGTTTGTGGTATCGATACCAGCCCGCTAACTGCTTGTATTTTCTGCTGCTGCGCACAGCGCAATGGCGTGCGGCCAACGTTAAAACGCACGTTTATGGAAATAAATTTCTACTTAAAAAAATTAGTGAAATTTTATTTGCAATTGTCGGCGTGAACTCTTATCTTAGTGACACGGACTTGTCGCGGGCCTGACTCCCGGTGCCGCCCAGGCGGTGGAGACGGCAAGCCCGACCAAATCAAATAAGGAGAGACACCGATGAAACGCATCACCAAGTTTGCTGGTTCCCTTGTGTTCATGTCCCTGGCCGCTGCCGCCATGCCGGCCTCCGCCGCCAAGATCGGCATCACCATGTCGGCCTTCGACGACAACTTCCTGACCGTATTGCGCAATGGCATGAAGTCGCACGCGGCTGGCCAGAAGGATGTCAGCGTGCAGTTTGAAGATGCGCAGAACGACATCGGTCGTCAGATCTCCCAGGTACAGAACTTCATCGCCCAGAAAGTGGACGCCATCGTGGTGAATGTGGTGGATACCGAAGTGACGCCGAAAATCACCAAGATGGTGGCGGCTGCCGGTATCCCGCTGGTGTATGTGAACCGCCTGCCGGCCGACCGCGTACTGCCGGCCAAGGTGGCTTTTGTCGGCTCCAACGAAGTGGATTCCGGCACCCTGCAGATGAAAGAGGTGTGCCGCCAGATGAATGGCAAGGGCAACATCGTGGTGATGATGGGTGACCTGTCCAACCAGGCGGCGCGTCAACGTACCAAGGACGTGGAAGACGTGATTGCCACCCCGGCATGCAAGGGCATCAAGATCGTGGAAAAACAGACCGCCAAGTGGTCGCGCACCGAAGGCCGCGACCTGATGATGAACTGGCTCAGCGCCGGCGTGAAATTTGACGCCGTGGTGTCCAACAACGACGAAATGGCGCTGGGCGCGATCCAGGCGCTGAAATCCGCCAAGCGTCTGAATGGCACCATCGTTGCCGGTGTGGATGCTACCCGTGACGCGCTGACCGCGATGAAGGGCGGCGATCTGAAAGTGACCGTATTCCAGAACGCTGCCGGCCAGGGCCGTGGCGCCATCGACACCGCGCTGAAGCTGGCGCGCGGCGAAAAGGTACCGTCAATGAACTACATTCCGTTTGAACTGGTTACCCCGGCCAACCTGAAGAACTACGAAGCACGCAACTAAGCGTCACCGACTGTCCTGCCGGATACGGCCCACCCTGTATCCGGCAAGCAAAAGGAATACAAGCCATGCTGAGCTTAGCTCCCGAAAAAGTCGCCGCCGCCCAGGCTGACGCCGCCGCCCAAGGTCGACAACAGGCCGTACCGCTGATCGAAGTGAAGGGCGTGCGTAAGGAGTTTCCGGGTGTAGTGGCGCTGGACGATGCTTCGTTCTGTCTGCGCCGCGGCACCGTACACGCACTGATGGGCGAAAACGGCGCCGGCAAATCCACGCTGATGAAAATTCTGGCTGGCGTGCAGCCGCCGGACAAGGGCGTGTTCCGCCTCAATGGCCAGGACGTCAGCCTGAGCTCGCCGCTGGATGCGCTGGAAAAAGGCATCGCCATGATCCATCAGGAATTGAACCTGATGACGTACATGACGGTGGCCGAGAACATCTGGATCCGCCGCGAACCGCTGAACCGCCTGGGTCTGATCGACCATGGCCGCATGAACCGCATGACCCAGGAGCTGCTGGAGCGGTTGTCTATCGACGTCGCGGCCGACAGCCTGATCCGCGACCTGAGCATCTCCGCCCGCCAGATGGTGGAAATCGCCAAGGCGGTGTCCTACGACTCCGAAGTGCTGATCATGGACGAGCCGACCTCGGCGCTGACCGAGCACGAGGTGGCACACCTGTTCCGCATCATCAAATCGCTGCGCGAACAGGGCAAGGGCATCATCTACATCACCCACAAGATGAATGAGCTGTCGGAAATCGCCGACGAAGTCACCGTGTTCCGCGATGGCCGCTACATCGGCTGCATGCAGACCGAGCGTCTGGACCGCGACGAAATCATCCGCATGATGGTTGGCCGCGAAGTCACCGACATGTTCCCCAAGGAAGCGGCAGAAATCGGCGACGTGGTGCTGGCGGTGAAGAACCTGACGCTGGACGGCGTGTTCCACGATGTCAGCTTCGAGCTGCGCCGCGGCGAAATCCTGGGCGTGGCCGGCCTGATCGGCTCCGGCCGCAGCAACGTGGCGGAGACGCTGTTTGGCGTCACCCCCGCCAGCAGTGGCAGCATCAATATTTTTGGCCGCGACATCCGGGTGAGCAGCCCGCAGGTGGCGATGGAGCACGGCATGGCCTTCCTCACCGAAGACCGCAAGGACACCGGCTGCTTCCTCAACCTCAGCATCCTGGAAAACATGCAGATCGCGGTGCTGAACGACGACCACATGACTGCCGGTTTTGTGCGCCAGAAGGGGATTACCGAGCTGTGCGAGAACATGTCCGCCACCTTGCGGGTGAAGGCACCGGGGTTGTACGAACGGGTAGAAAACCTGTCCGGCGGTAACCAGCAGAAGGTGCTGATCGGCCGCTGGCTGCTGACCAATCCGCGCATCCTGA
>CAMLGD010000273.1 GCA_946479405.1 uncultured Vogesella sp. | reverse complement strand
AGCAGATCATCAACATCGTCAAGACCGGCTACGCGGTGCACATCTCGCGCCTGTCCAGCTCCGGCCGCTACCTGTACGTGATCGGCCGTGATGCCAAGATCAACCTCATCGACCTGTGGATGCCCAAGCCGGACAACGTGGTGGAAGTGAAGGTGGGGCTGGAGGCGCGTTCGGTGGAAACCTCCAAGTTCAAGGGCTGGGAAGACAAGATCGCCGTGGCCGGCACCTACTGGCCGCCGCAGTTCGTGATCATGGATGGCGACACGCTGAAACCGCGCAAGATCGTCTCCACCCGCGGCATGACCGTGGACAACGAGTACCACCCGGAACCACGCGTGGCCTCGATCGTGGCCAGCCACTACAAGCCTGAGTTCGTGATCAATGCCAAGGAGACCGGCAAGATCATGATGGTGGATTACTCTGACCTGAATAACCTGAAGACCACCACCATCGACTCTGCCAAGTTCCTGCACGACGGCGGCTTCGACAGCAGTGGCCGTTACTTCCTGGTGGCGGCCAACGCCTCCAACAAGATCGCGGTGGTGGATACCAAGCTCGACAAGCTGGCGGCGCTGGTAGATGTAGGCAAGACCCCGCACCCGGGCCGTGGCGCCAACTTCGTGCATCCCAAGTTCGGCCCGGTGTGGAGCACCTCGCATCTGGGTAGCGACGACGTGACGCTGATCGGCACCGACCCGGTGAAACACCCGCAGTATGCATGGAAAGCGGTGGCCACCTTCAAGGGCCAGGGTGGCGGTTCGCTGTTCATCAAGACCCATCCGAAGTCGCACAACCTGTGGGTGGATACCCCGCTGAACCCGGATGCCAAGGTTAGCCAGAGCGTGGCGGTGTACGACATCAACAATCTGGCCAAAGGCCCGCAGGTCGTGGACGTGGCGGCCTGCGCCAAGCTGACCGACGACGGTGCCAAGCGCGTGGTGCAGCCGGAATTCAACAAGGCTGGCGACGAGGTGTGGTTCTCGGTGTGGAGCGCCAAGAACAAGGAGTCGGCCATCGTGGTGGTGGACGACAAGACCCGCAGCTGCAAGGCGGTCATCAAGGACAAGCGCCTGATCACCCCGACCGGCAAGTTCAACGTGTTCAACACCCAGCACGATATTTACTGACCGTGCCCACGGCATCCGGCATGCCGGATGCCGTCGCCGGTGCGCAATCAACGGCGGCTTGCCGCCATGGAGACTCGACATGAACAAGCAACTACTGAGCGCCTGCCTGCTGGCCGGTGGCCTGCTGCTGGCCGGTTCGGCCAATGCCTCGCTGGATCTGGCGAAAAAGAACAACTGTCTGGCTTGCCACAGCGTGGATAAAAAAGTGGTCGGCCCGGCCTTCAAGGACATCGCCAGCAAGTACAAGGGCCAGAACGTACAGGCCAAGCTGGAAGAGAAAGTGAAAAAAGGCGGTGCCGGCAGCTTTGGCCCGGTGCCGATGTCGCCCAACCCGCAAGTGCCGGATGCCGAAGTGAAGCAGCTGGTGAAGTGGGTGCTGGCACAGTAAGCCAGTCAGCGCTGCGGCCCGCCGGCAAGGTTGGCCGCAGTCTGCGATGGCTTGTGCCAGCGGGTATTGCCTGCTGCCGCAAGCCTTTGCCGGAACCATGTCATGAAGCCACCACCTGCCTGCCCATCGCGGCTCACCATCAAATGTCTGTTGCTGCTCGCCTGTAGCGCATTGTTTGTCTACGAAGCCGCCCACGCCGACTCCCTGCCAACCGTCCCGCAACCCGCGCGTGCCGCCGAGTTGCGCCATCTGCTGCGCCAGGACTGCGGCGCCTGCCACGGTCTGACGCTGCAGGGCGGGCTGGGCAGCCCGCTCACCGCACGCGCACTGGCCGACAAGCCGGCCGACAGCCTGGTGGCCACCTTGCTGGATGGCCGCCCGGGCAGCGCCATGCCGCCATGGCGGCCGTTCATCAGCGAAGACGAAGCCCGCTGGCTGATCCGGCAATTGCAACAAGGAGAGGCACCATGAACACGATGACAAGGTTGGCCGCAGCTGCGGCCGCCATGCTGCTGCTGGCCGGCTGCACCACGCCGGTGTTGCGCGGCAGCGGCGATCTGGGGGTGGTGATCGAGCGCGCCAATGGCAGCGTGCAGGTGGTGGACAACAGCCACCAGACAGCGCTGTCGCGGGTGCAGGGGCTGGGCGATCTGTCGCACGCGTCGCTGGTGTACAGCCGCGATGCGCGCTACGTGTATGTATTTGGCCGCGATGGCGGCATCAGCAAGGTCGACATTCTGGCCGGCAAGCTGGTGGCGCGGGTGATGCAGGCCGGCAACAGCATCGGCGGCGCCATCTCCAGCGATGGCCGCATCGTGGCGGCGCAGAACTACAGCCCGGGCGGGGTGAAACTGTTTGATGCCGATACCCTGGCGCTGCTGGCCGAGGTGCCGGCGCTGGATGAACACGGCCAGCCATCCAAGGTGGTGGGCCTGGCCGATCTGCCGGGCAACCGCTTCGCCTTCAGCCTGTTCGAGGCCGGCGAGATCTGGCTGCTGGATGCGGCCAAGCCGCGCGCGCCGGTGGTGACCAGGTACCGCAATGTTGGCCGCCAGCCGTATGACGGCCTGGCCAGCGGCGATGGCCGCTACTACATCGCCGGCCTGTACGGCGAGGACGGTCTGGCGTTGCTGGACAACTGGCATCCGGAGGCCGGCGTGCGCCGTATCCTGCCCGGTTATGGCCAGGGACAGGACAAGCAGCCGGTGTACAAGATGCCGCACCTGCGCGGCTGGAGCCTGGCCGGCGACTACGCCTTTTTGCCGGCCATCGGCCACAACACGGTGCTGGTGGCCGACAGCCGCAGCTGGCAGGAAGCGGCGCGGGTGCCGGTATACGGCCAGCCGGTGTTCGTGATGGCGGAGCCATCCGGCCGCCGGGTGTGGGTGAACTTTGCCTTTCCGCACAACGACACGGTGCAGGTGATCGACGTGCCGACGATGCAGGTGATCAAGACGCTGAAGCCGGGACGGGCGATCCTGCACATGGAATTCACCGCCCGCGGCGATGCGGTGTGGCTGTCCAGCCGCGACGACGACAAGCTGGTGGTGATCGACACGCAAAGCTTTGCCACCGTGGCCGAGCTGCCGGCGGCCAACCCTTCCGGCATCTTTTTCAGCTGGCGCGCCGGCCGCATGGGGATGTGACATGAATCAGCCGTTGCAGGACCCGTTGCTGCGCCTGCTGGACCGCTACCAGCGCGACTTTCCGCTGCAGTCCGCCCCGTTTGCCTTGCTGGCCGCCGAGTGCGGCCTGACTGAAGCCACGCTACTGCTGCGGCTGCAGCAGGCGCGCGACAGCGGCCTGCTCAGCCGTATCGGCGCGGTGTTCGCGCCCAATACCGTTGGTGCCAGTACGCTGGCGGCGCTGGCGGTGCCGCCGGCACGGCTGGACGCGGTGGCGGCGCAGGTCAGCAGCCTGCGCGAGGTCAATCACAATTACGCGCGCGATCACCACTACAACCTGTGGTTCGTGCTGACGGCGGCCTGCCGCGCCGACATCGATGCCGTGCTGGCGCAGATTGCCGCCGATACCGGGCTGCTGCCGCTGGATCTGCCGCTGGAGCGCGAATACCACATCGACCTGGGCTTTGCGCTGGGCGA
>CAMLGD010000272.1 GCA_946479405.1 uncultured Vogesella sp. | reverse complement strand
GCGCGATGGAGCCGACCTTCGGCGGCATCAACCTGGAAGACATCAAGGCGCCGGAATGCTTCTACATCGAGAAGAAGTGCCGCGAACGCATGAACATCCCGGTGTTCCACGATGACCAGCACGGTACCGCCATCGTGGCCGCCGCCGCAGTGCTGAACTCGCTGCGCCTGGTGAACAAGGAAATCGGCAATGTGCGCGTGGTGGCCTCCGGCGCCGGCGCCGCCGCCATCGCCTGCCTGGAGCTGCTGGTAGCACTGGGCGTGAAGCGCGAGAACATCACCGTCTGCGACTCCAAGGGTGTGATCTACCAGGACCGCGACGACAAGATGGACGAATCGAAGAAGCGCTTCGCCATCCCGGACAACGGTCAGCGCAAGCTGGCGGACGCCATGGTTGGCGCCGACATCTTCATGGGCCTGTCCGGCCCGAAACTGGTGACCCAGGACATGGTGAAATCCATGGCCGCCTACCCGGTGATTCTGGCCATGGCCAACCCGGAGCCGGAAATCCTGCCGCCGCTGGTAAAAGAAGTGCGCCCGGACGCCATCATCGGCACCGGCCGTTCCGACTTCCCGAACCAGGTGAACAACGTACTGTGCTTCCCGTTCATCTTCCGTGGTGCGCTGGACGTGGGCGCCACCACCATCAACGAAGAGATGAAGCTGGCCACCGTGCGCGCCATCGCCGACCTGGCCATGGCCGAGCAGAACGATGTGGTAGCCACCGCCTACGGTGACCAGGAACTGTCCTTCGGCCCGGAATACGTGATTCCGAAGCCGTTCGACCCGCGCCTGATCGTGAAGATCGCCCCGGCCGTAGCCAAGGCCGCCATGGATTCCGGCGTCGCCACCCGCCCGATCAAGGACTTCGACGCCTACGCCGACCAGCTGGCGCAGTTCGTGTACAAGACCAACCTGTTCATGAAGCCGGTGTTCTCCCAGGCCAAGAAAGCGCTGAAACGCGTGGTGATGGCCGAAGGCGAAGACGAGCGCGTACTGCACGCCACCCAGGAAATCGCCGCACAAGGTCTGGCGTTCCCGATCCTGATCGGTCGTCCGTCGGTGATCGAGAAGCGCATCAAGAAACTGGGCCTGAAGCTGGAAATCGGCAAGGATTTCGAGCTGGTGAACAACGAGTCCGACCCGCGCTACGCAGAGTACTGGAAGGACTACTACCAGTTGATGAAGCGCAAGGGCGTGTCGCAGGAACAGGCGCGTCGCCGCGTGATCGGCAACACCACCCTGATCGGTGCGCTGATGGTACGTCGCGGTGAAGCCGATGCCATGATCTGCGGCACCTACGGCCCGTATCGCCAGCATTTCGACATCATCGAAAACGTGATCGGCTACGCCCGCCAGGACAAGGTGGCAGCAGCGATGAACGCGCTGATCCTGCCGTCCGGCAACATCTTCATTGCCGACACCTACGTGAACCCGAACCCGGATGCAGAGCAACTGGCCGCCATCACCGAGATGGCCGCCGAATCCATCCGCCGCTTCGGCATTCAGCCCAAGGCCGCACTGCTGTCCAACTCCAGCTTCGGTACCTGGAACTCGGAAGGCGCCTGCAAAATGCGCGACGCCCTGGCCCTGGTACAGGAAGCGCATCCGGAACTGGAAATCGACGGCGAAATGCAGGGTGATGCGGCGCTGGTGGAAAGCATCCGCCAGCAAGCCATGCCGGAAAGCACGCTGAAAGGCGCGGCCAACCTGCTGGTAATGCCGAACGTGGAAGCCGCCAACATCAGCTACAACCTGCTGCGTGTGTCGGCGTCCGACGGTGTGACCATCGGCCCGATCCTGATGGGCATGGCCAAGCCAGTGCACATCCTGACTCCGATCTCCTCGGTACGCCGCATCATCAACATGGTGGCACTGGCAGCCGTGGATGCCTCCTGCAACTAAGCCGGTCGCGGTAACACAGACAAACGGACACCCACTGGGTGTCCGTTTTTTATTTCGCCGCCCGCGCGCCAGCAACGATGCGCTAAGATGAAGCCATCATGCCGGCAGCGCCGGCCACTCCGGAGACCACCATGAGCGCCGACTTCAACCCCGCCGACCCGTTTGCCATGTTCCGCCAGCTGCTGCAATCCGCCACCCCGCCCGGCGCACAACCATTTCTGCCGCCGATGACGGAAGAAGAAGTCGAACGCAAGATTGCCGAGCTGCGGGTAGTGGAAACCTGGCTCACCATGAACCTCGGCATGCTGTCGATGCAGATCAAGACGCTGGAAATGCAGAAGGCCGCGCTGGCGGCCATGAAGCCCAAAGACCTGTAAACACCAAGGTTGGCCGCACTCTGCGGCCAACCTTGTCATGACGCCCGCGCACGCGCCCGTTACAATGGCGGGATGAACGCACCCCGCTTTGTCCACCTCCGCCTCCATTCCGAATTCTCTGTCAGCGACGGCATCGTCCGCCTCGACGATGCGGTAAAACGCGCCGTCAAGGATGGCATGCCGGCACTGGGCATGTCGGACCTGATGAACATCTTCGGCATGGTCAAGTTCTACAAGGCCTGCCGCGGCAAGGGCATCAAGCCCATCGTGTCCTGCGACATCTGGGTAGAGAACGAAACCGACCCGGACAAGCCCAGTCGCCTGCTGCTGATGGTCAAAAACCGCGCCGGCTATGGCCGCCTGTGCGAGCTGCTGGCGGCTGCCTACACCCACAACCAGCATCGTGGCCGCGCCGAGATCAAGCGCAGCTGGCTGGAAGACGGCGACAACAGCAACCTGCTGTGCCTGTCCGGTGCGCATCTGGGCGACGTCGGCATCGCCATTGCCAACGGCAATCTGGACGAGGCGCGCAGCCGTGCCGAGCACTGGTCGCGCCTGTTCCCGGGCAGCTTCTACCTGGAAGTGCAGAGGGTGGACAATCCGCAGGTGGAAAACGTGGTACAGGGCACGCTGTGCCTGGCAGGCGACACCGGCCTGCCAGTGGTGGCCACCCACCCGATCCAGTTCATGGACCCGGACGACTTCAAGGCGCACGAGGCACGGGTGTGCATCGCCGAGGGCTACACCCTGTCCGACAAGCGCCGGCCGAAGGACTTTGCCGAGTGCCAGTACTTCATGTCCAGCGAGGAGATGCTGCAGCGCTTTGCCGACATCCCCGAGGCACTACAGAACACGGTGGAAATCGCCAAGCGCTGCAACATCACCGTGCAGCTGGGCAAGAACTATCTGCCGCAGTTCCCGACTCCGGACGGTATGACGCTGGACGACTACTTGGTGCATCTGTCGAAGGAAGGCCTGGAGACGCGGCTGGAAAAGCTGTATCCGGACCCGGCGGTCCGCGCTGCCGAGCGCCCGCGCTACGACGAGCGGCTGGCCATCGAGTGCAAGACCATCATTGACATGGGCTTCCCCGGCTACTTCCTGATCGTGGCCGACTTCATCAACTGGGCGAAGAACAACGGCTGTCCGGTGGGTCCGGGCCGCGGTTCCGGCGCCGGCTCGCTGGTGGCCTACAGCATCGGCATTACCGACATCGACCCGCTGGCCTATGCATTGCTGTTCGAACGCTTCCTCAACCCGGAGCGGGTATCGATGCCCGACTTCGATATCGACTTCTGCCAGGACAACCGCTACCGCGTGATCGAATACGTGCGCCAGGCCTACGGCGCCGAGGCGGTGAGCCAGATCGCCACCTTCGGCACCATGGCCGCCAAGGC
>CAMLGD010000271.1 GCA_946479405.1 uncultured Vogesella sp. | reverse complement strand
ATCGAACTGCTGGAGGCTGCCCGCCAGCTGGCGCCGCAGCTGTTGCAACGTTGGCCGCAGCATGCCCATGCCCATCTGACGCGCTGGCTGGCCGGGCGCGAGCACTTCCTCAAGGCGTGAAGGTTGGCCGCATGCGGCCAACCTTGAGACGTAAAAAAGGGCTGCCGGTGGCAGCCCTTTTGCGTTGCGGCGTCGCGTTTACACGAATAGCTTCACCCCGGCGTAGTACAGGCCGATGGCCAGACCCATGCTCACCGGCAGGGTCAGCACCCAGGTCAGCGCGATGGTTTTCACGGTGGAGAAGTGGATACCGGCGCGGTTCACCAGCATGGTGCCGGCTACGGCACTGGACAGGATCTGGGTGGTGGACACCGGCGCGCCGATCAGGCTGGCCAGCCCGATGGAGGCGGCCGACATGGTCTGCGCCGCCATGCCCTGGGCGTAGGTCATGTCCTGCTTGCCGATCTTCTCGCCGATGGTGTGTACCACGCGCTTCCAGCCCACCATGGTGCCCATGCCGATGGCCAGCGCTACGGCGATGATCACCCAGGTCGGTGCGTATTCGGTGGTGGCGGCCAGGTCTTTCTGCAAGCCCTTCAGCTGTTTCTGGTCAACTTCGCTGATGCTCGGTACCTTGCCGATCTTTTTGGCAGCATCGGCCAGGCAGATCAGCTGGGTGCGCACGTCGGCGCGGGCGTTTTCCGGCAGTTGCTGCAGGGTCTTGGCGTCACCGATGGCAGACAGCAGCGCGCCGCTCTCGGCCACTACCTTGTTCACTTCGCAGGTGTGGTTGCCACCGACCGGGTACTTGGCATCGATGACGCTCTGGTTGCGCTGGTAGATTTCCTTCAGCTGTACCGCGGCGATCTTGGTGTGTTCGATCTGCAGCGGCTCGGCATCCAGGTTCACCACGAACTGCGCCGGGGCCAGCGCGATCAGCACCAGCATCACCATGCCGACGCCCTTCTGGCCGTCGTTGGAGCCGTGGGTGAAGCTCATGCCCATCGAGGATACGATCAGCATGAAACGTGCCCAGAACGGCGGGTGCTTGCGGCCTTCGATCTGCTGACGCTGGAACGGCGACTTGTGGATGTTGCTCAGCGGGCGGATTTTCAGCAGCGCGAACAGCATCAGGCCAGCCAGGCCGGCGCCGAACAGCGGCGACACGAACAGCGACAGGAACACGTCGATGGCCTTGCTCCAGTTGATGCCGTTGGCGATGGAGTCACCGGTGAGCAGTGCGTTGCCGATGCCCACGCCCAGAATGGAGCCGATCAGCGTATGCGAGCTGGAGGCCGGGATACCGAAGTACCAGGTGCCCAGGTTCCACAGGATGGCGGAGGAGAGCAGGGCGAACACCATCACCATGCCCTGGGTGGACTGGATGTGCAGCAGCATCTCGGTGGGGATCAGGTTCACGATGGCATAGGCCACGGCCAGACCGCCGAAGAACACGCCCAGGAAGTTGAAGAAACCTGACAGCAGTACGGCGGTCTGCGGCTTCATGGACTG
Source organism: uncultured Vogesella sp. (assembly GCA_946479405.1). The sequence goes on along the minus strand of CAMLGD010000271.1, from coordinate 2,180 downwards.
GGTGTAGATGACGGTGGCCACCGCGTTGGCGGTGTCGTGGAAACCGTTGATGAATTCGAAGGCCAGTACGAAGCCGACGGAGAGGACCAGCACGACTGCAAGAGAGGTATCGAGGCCCGAGAGCAATTCCAGCATGATTTTGGCTGTAGTTATTGGGGAAAGCCGGGATTCTTGGGGCTGCAACATGACACGTCAAGAGCTTGTAATAAACTTTTTGCGTGATGTCGAAAACTTGCGCCAAATGCTGGTGTCCGGCTTGACAAAAGGGTATTTGGAGTCGTTGTAGGTATTTGATGCAAAAAGGAAAAAGCCCTTGCGGCGCAAACCGTAAGGGCTTTGTAATATAAACGTAATATTAGCCGAATTTACCGGTAATGTAGTCTTCGGTCTCTTTGCGCTTGGGGGCGGTGAAGATGTTGTCGGTATCGCCGAATTCCATCAGTTCACCCAGGTACATATAGGCGGTGTAGTCCGACACCCGTGCCGCCTGCTGCATGTTGTGGGTAACGATGGCGATGGTGTAATCCTCTTTCAGCTCGTGGATCAGCTCTTCGATGTGGCCGGTAGAGATCGGATCCAGTGCCGAGGTCGGCTCGTCCAGCAGCAGCACTTCCGGGCGGGTAGCCACGGCGCGGGCGATGCACAGCCGTTGCTGTTGGCCGCCGGACAGCGAGTTGCCGGATTGCTTGAGCTTGTCTTTTACCTCGCCCCACAGCGCGGCCTTGCGCAGCGCCCATTCCACGCGGTCGTCCATTTCGGCGCGCGACAGGTTTTCATACAGCTTCACGCCGAAGGTGATGTTGTCGTAGATAGACATCGGGAACGGGGTGGGCTTCTGGAACACCATGCCGACCTTGGCGCGCAGCATGTTCACGTCCACGCTCTTGGCCAGCAGGTTGCTGCCGTCAAACAGGATTTCGCCCTCGGCGCGCATGCCAGGGTACAGCTCGAACATGCGGTTCAGGGTGCGCAGCAGGGTGGATTTGCCGCAGCCGGACGGGCCGATGAAGGCAGTCACCTTGCCGGCGGGAATGTCCAGATTGATGTTCTTCAGCGCGTGGAACTTGCCGTAGTAGAAGTTCAGGTTCTTTACCTGGAGCTTGATATCGTTAGTGGTCATGGGTCGCCAAGCCTTAATGAGATTGCGATTTCTGGCTACCAAGCCAGCGGGCAACGATGTTGAGGGTCAGTACGCTGAAGGTGATCAGGATGGAGCCTGCCCACGCCAGTTGATGCCAGTCTTCGTATGGACTCATGGCGAACTGGAAGATCACGATCGGCAGGTTGGCCATCGGCTGGTTCATGTTGCTCCAGAACTGGTTGTTGAGCGCAGTGAACAGCAGCGGGGCGGTCTCGCCGGAGATGCGTGCCACCGCCAGCAGAATGCCGGTGATGACGCCGGATTTGGCGGCGCGCAACGTTACGAACAGGGTGACTTTCCACTGTGGCGCACCCAGCGCGAAGGCTGCTTCGCGCAGGCTGCCCGGTACCAGACGCAGCATGTTCTCGGTGGTGCGTACCACTACCGGGATCACCAGCAACGCCAGTGCCAGCGAGCCGGCCCAGCCGGAGAAGTGGCCCACCGAAATCACGTACACCTCGTAGATGAACAGACCAATCACGATGGACGGTGCCGACAGCAGAATGTCATTGATGAAGCGGGTGGCTGGTGCCAGCCACCCGCGATCGCCGAACTCGGCCAGGTAGATGCCGGCCATGATGCCGATCGGCGTGCCGATCATCGTGCCGAAGAAGGTCATCTGCAGCGAGCCGGCAATGGCGTTGGCCAGGCCGCCGCTGGAGCCGGGCGGCGGGGTGATCTTGGTAAACACGTCAACCGACAGGCCGGAAAGGCCGTATTGCAGCAGCGTCCACAGGATCCACAGCAGCCAGAACAGGCCGAAGGCCATGGCCAGGGTGGCGCCCAGCATATTGAAGTTGTTGATCAACCGGCGGCGGGCATAAATCGCACGGCTGCGGTGGGCTTGAGTTGCCATGGGCTTGCTTGCCTTGTCAGTGCGGGCAACATTGGTGGTCATGTTGCGTCCTCAGGATGCGCGGCCTTCCTGCTTCTTCAAGCGCAGCAACAGCAGCTTGGAGCAGGCCAGCACGACAAAAGTAATAAAGAACAGGATCAGGCCAAGTTCAATCAGCGATCCCAGGTACAGCTCACCGTTGGC
>CAMLGD010000270.1 GCA_946479405.1 uncultured Vogesella sp. | reverse complement strand
CCCATCTTGTGTTCCAGGCTGCCGCAGTACACGCTGTTGCGGCTGCCGTCCTGATGGAACTTGGGCACTATGAACAGCGAAATGCCCTTCACGTCCTTGGGTGCGTCCGGCAGGCGGGCCAGCACCAGGTGGATGATGTTGTCGGACATGTCGTGCTCGCCGGCGGAGATGAAGATCTTGGTGCCGGTAATGCTGTAGCTGCCGTCGGTGTTCGGCTCGGCGCGGCTCTTCAGCAGGCCCAGGTCGGTACCGCAGTGCGGCTCGGTCAGGCACATGGTGCCGGTCCAGCTGCCATCCACCAGACGCGGCAGGTAGGTGGCTTTCTGTTCATCGGTGCCGTGGGCGTGGATGGCGGAGTAGGCGCCGTGCGACAGGCCTGGGTACATCGACCATGCCACGTTGGCCGCACACTGCATCTCCATCACCGGGAAAGCCAGCGATTTGGGCATGCCCTGGCCGCCGTAGGCCGGGTCGCAGTCCAGTGCCGGGAAGCCCAGTTCACAATACTGTTTGTATGCCGCCTTGAAACCCACCGGGGTGGTAACCGACTTGGTGGCCGCATCGAACTGGCAGCCTTCTTCGTCGGCCTGGCGGTTCAGCGGCGCCAGTTCGTTCTCGCAGAACTGGGCGGCGGCCTCCAGGTAAGAGCTGAAAATGTCCTGGCTGGCCTCCTGGTAACCCGGCAGTGAGGGCAGAATCTCCTGAACTTTGATCAGCTCGTTCAGGACAAAATCAAAATCGCGCAGCGGTGCTTTATAAGCAGGCATGATGGTCTCCGTTGTTGTCGCGCGCCCCGGCGCCTGGCTGGAGCGGTTTCCTCGTGTTGGCCGGGTGGGCGGCCGCAGTGTTCTGCTCGTGCGGCAAAACTAATCAAACGACTGTTTAAATTATTCCGGCCATTTTGGCAACTCACATTTCTGAACACCGTTCGCTGGAGCAGGCATGGCAAGACTGAAGCGCTGGGTACGCGGCAAGATGGAAATCGCCCACGGCTGGCTGCAGGCGCCGGGGTTGCGCTTTCTGCGCCCTTATCTGGACCGGCCGGAGCTGTGGAGCGTGCAGCGCCGCAACGTGGCGCGTGCGGTGGCGGTAGGCATGTTTGCCGGGCTGATGCCGGGGCCGACGCAGATGTTGGCTGCCGGTGCCCTGGCGTTGCTTTTCCGCATCAACTTGCCGGTAGCGCTGATCTGTACCCTGTATACCAACCCGTTTACCTACCTGCCGTTGTACTTCCTGGCGTTTCGCTTCGGTTTGCTGTTACTTGGTCAGCATACGACGGCTACAATGCCGATCATGCCGGCCGGCGCCTGGAATGACATTGCACTTTGGGGCCCACAGCTTGCACATTGGCTGACAGAATATGGCAAGCCGCTGCTGCTGGGAGTGCCGGCGCTGGGGCTGACGCTTGGCGTGCTGGGCTACTGCCTTGTCATGCTGTGCTGGCGCCTGGCCGTGCAATATCAATGGCAACACCGAAAGACACCGCGTGGACCTGACCGAAAAAACTCTCCGTAGCGAACAAGTATTTAGTGGCGGTTTTCTGCAAGTGACCCGGGCAGAAGTCGAGCTGCCCGATGGCAAGATCGCCACCCGTGAATTCATCCACCATCCCGGTGCGGCGGCGGTGCTGGCCCTGACCGACGATGGCATGCTGGTGATGGAACGGCAGTACCGCTACCCGGCGGGTCGCGAATTCATCGAGATTCCTGCCGGCAAGCTGGACCCGGCTGAACTGCCACACGACACTGCCCGGCGCGAGCTACTGGAAGAAACCGGCTTTACGGCCCGGCAGTGGCTTTATTTGGGTAAGGCCTGGCCGTGCATCGGCTATGCCGACGAAGTCATACATTACTATCTGGCGACCGGGCTTGCCCGACAGGCGCGGCAGCTGGATGACGGCGAATTCCTGGAAGTGCAGCTGTTGCCGCTGGATAAAGTGCAGCAGATGGCACTGAGTGGGGAAATCGCGGACAGCAAGACCATTGTTGGCCTGCATTGGTTGGCCGCATGGCAACAGGGGAAACTGCCCGGTGAAACCGTTTGAGAGTCACTACCAGGACCGCCGTGTTGGCCGCCGCATGCGCATGGGTTGCCGCGCCAAGTTCAAGTCGCTGCATACCGGCGAGACACACTATGGCGAGTGTGTCGATCTGTCGGTGGATGGCATGGCCATTCGTTGCTCCTACGTGCCGCAGCACGGCGAGAAGCTGGAAGTGGTGGTGATCGTGCCCGGGGTTGGCAGTGTGCCGATGCGACCACTGGAGGCCATGGTGGAGGTGCGCCGCTGCAACGAGGTAGAGCGTGGCAAGCTTTATGAGATTGGCACCCGCATCCTGCAGCGCCGCACATGAATACAGAATAATTACGCCACCATTAAAAAAGCCGACGGAATGTCGGCTTTTTCTTACTTGCACTTTTTTGCTGTGCTATACCCAATCAAAGAACAGCTTTTCCGCGACAGCTGACAACTTGGCAAGGGGGATCTGGCACGGCAATCACGCTTCTGCCAGGGTCTCGCTTGCCTCCACCAGGAGGGTGACGCCATGACCCCAGACATCTTCAGTCACTACGCTTCCCGTTACGACCGCACCCGCGAAGAGGAATACACCGTCCAGGAGTTCCTCGAGCTGTGCAAGCGCGATCCGATGACCTATGCCTCGCCAGCCGAACGCATGCTGATGGCGATTGGCGAGCCGGAGATGATCGACACCCGTCATGATTCCCGGCTGTCGCGCATCTTCAGCAACAAGATGATCCGCGTCTACCCTGCCTTCCGTGACTTCTTCGGCATGGAAGAAGCTATCGAACAGGTGGTGGCCTACTTCCGCCACGCCGCTCAAGGCTTGGAAGAAAAGAAACAGATTCTTTACCTGCTGGGCCCGGTGGGCGGTGGTAAGTCGTCGATTGCTGAAAAGCTGAAGGAGTTGATGGAGCGGGTACCGTTCTACTGCATCAAGGGCAGCCCGGTGAACGAATCACCATTGGGGCTGTTCAACTACGACGAAGACGGCGCGCTGCTGGAAGAACAGTACGGCATTCCGCGTCGCTACCTGCGCGCGATCCCCAGCCCGTGGGCGGTGAAGCGCCTGCACGAGTTCAATGGTGACATCAGCCAGTTCCGCGTAGTGAAGCGCTACCCGTCGGTGCTCAAGCAGATCGCAGTATCCAAGACCGAGCCGGGTGACGAGAACAACCAGGACATCAGCTCGCTGGTGGGCAAGGTGGACATCCGCAAGCTGGAAAGCTACGCCCAGGACGATCCGGATGCCTACAGCTACTCCGGTGGCTTGTGCCTGGCCAACCAGGGTCTGCTGGAATTCGTGGAAATGTTCAAGGCGCCGATCAAGGTGCTGCACCCGCTGCTGACTGCCACCCAGGAAGGCAACTTCAAGGGCACCGAGGGCTTTGGCGCGATTCCCTTCGACGGCATCATCCTGGCGCACTCCAACGAGAGTGAATGGAAGCAGTTCCGCAACAACAAGAACAACGAGGCTTTCCTCGACCGTATCTACATCGTCAAGGTGCCGTACTGCCTGCGGGTAACGGAAGAGATCAAGATCTACGACAAGCTGCTGCGCAACTCCTCGCTGTCCGGCTCGCCATGCGCCCCGGGCACGCTGAAGATGATGGCGCAGTTTGCGGTACTGTCGCGGCTGAAAGACCCGGAAAACTCCAGCCTGTACAGCAAGATGCAGGTGT
>CAMLGD010000269.1 GCA_946479405.1 uncultured Vogesella sp. | reverse complement strand
CCATGAAGGCACCCATGCCGCCGGCCGGGTGATCGAATCCTTCGGCCAGGTGGTGATCGGCGGCAACTTCGTGGTCGGCCTGGTGGTGTTCGTCATCCTGATGATCATCAACTTCGTGGTGGTGACCAAGGGCGCCGAGCGTATCTCCGAAGTATCGGCGCGCTTCACGCTGGATGCGCTGCCCGGCAAGCAGATGGCGATCGACGCCGACCTCAACGCCGGCCTGATCAACCAGGAACAAGCGCAGCAACGCCGCAAGGACGTGGCGATGGAGGCCGATTTCTACGGCGCCATGGACGGCGCCTCCAAGTTCGTGCGCGGCGACGCGGTGGCCGGCATCCTGGTGCTGCTGATCAATATGCTGGGCGGGCTGGCCATCGGCGTGGCGATGCACGACCTGAGCTTTGCCGAGGCGTTTAAGCAGTACGCGCTGATGACCATCGGCGATGGCCTGGTGGCGCAGATTCCGGCGCTGCTGCTGTCGGCGGCTGCCGCCATCATCGTCACCCGCATCAGCGACGACGGTGACTTCGAGCAGCAGGTCGGCTCGCAGCTGCTGGCCTCGCCCGGCGTGCTGTACAGCGCCGCGGCGGTGATGTTCGTACTGGCGGTGATTCCGGGCATGCCGTGGTTCAGCTTCCTGGTATTTGCCGCGCTGCTGGCCTATGTCGGCTGGCGTGTCGGCCAGCGGCAACCGTTGGTTGCCGACAACGGCCAGCAGGCACTGAGCCAGGCGCTGCTGGCGGAAAACCACAGCGAGCTGGAATGGCACAGCCTGCCGTTTGTCGAGCTGCTGTCGGTGCAGGTGGGCTACAAGCTGGTGAATCTGCTGGATCCGAGCCAGGGCGCGCCGCTGCTGAAACGGGTGAAGGGCATGCGCCAGAGCCAGAGCGAGGCGCTGGGCCTGCTGCTGCCGCTGATTCCGCTGCGCGACGATCTGACGCTGAAACCCAACCAGTACACCATCCAGCTGGGCGGCACCGTGGTGGCGCAGGCGGAGATTCCGGCCGAGCGGCTGATGGCGATTCCCTCCCCCACCGTGTATGGCGAGCTGGATGGCATGCCGGGGGTGGACCCGGCCTATCGCATGCCGGTGATCTGGATTGCCAGCGACGACAAGGCGCACGCGCTGGGGCTGGGTTACCAGGTGGTGGACCCGGCCAGCGTGATCGCCACCCATGTCGCCAAGACGGTGCGCGATTACCTGCCGGAACTGTTCCGCCACGACGATGTGGCGGCCTGGCTGGAACGCCTTACCGCGCAGGCCCCCAAGTTGGCCGCAGCGCTGGACAAGGCGCTGACGCACAGCCAGTTGCTGAAGGTGTTCCGCGTGCTGCTGGCCGAGCATGTGGCACTGAAGGACGTGGTGCCGATTGCCAGCACGCTGCTGGAAAACGCCGAGGCCACCAAGGACCCGATCCTGCTGGCGGCGGAAGTGCGCTGTGCGCTGCGGCGCCAGATCGTGGCCGGGCTGATCGGCCCGCAGGTGGAGATGCGCGCCTTCAATCTGGGCGGCGAGCTGGAAAACATGCTGCTGGGCGCGCTAAGCCAGGCGCAGCAGAGCGGCAAGGTGGCACTGGATAATTATCCGGTGGAGCCGAACATTCTGTCGCAGCTGCAACAGAACATGCCCATCATCCGCGAGCAGATGAAGCAGCAGGCCAATGCGCCGCTGCTGCTGGTGATGCCGCAGATCCGCCCGCTGCTGGCGCGCTACGCCCGGCTGTTTGCGCCGGGGCTGGCAGTGCTGTCCTACAACGAAATCCCGGAAAACCGCGACGTCAGCATCATCGGCACCCTGGGCTGAGAGCCGGTCATCCAGTCACCGCCAAGGTTGGCCGCCATTACGCCGGCGGCAGTTGCAGCGCCGCCAGCTCGGCCAGACAGCCACGCAGCAGTGCGGCCCCGTGCTCGGTCAGCGCACGGATACGGCAGCCGACGTGCAGCTGCTCGCCCAGCAGACGGGAATGGAACGGCCGGCACAGCCGCACTTCCAGCTCGGCCTGCAGCACACGGCCGGCGCCCAGCTCGATGCGCACCTTGGGCAGCAACCGCCCCGGCAGCAGCTGCGGCAGCTCGCGCGGCGACGCATACAGACCGATGCCGCCCAGCGACAGGTCGTAGACATTGGCCTGATACTGCTCCCCCAGCAGGGTAAAGCTGGCACTGAAGCTGCGCCCCAGCGGCGCATCCAGCCGCAGGAAGGCGCGCCGCTGCCAGCGGGTCAGCAGCCACGGCAGCCCGCACTGCAGCTGCTCGCCATGCTGCTGCAGCGGCGGCAGCTCGCACTGCACGATGCAGCCGGCGCCGATCGCCACCATGCGCCAGCCGTCCGCCAGCAGCGGCAGCGGCGGCTGCACCCCGGCCGGCAGGTACAACTGCAACAGCGGGCCATCCAGCGGCAATAGCCGCGCCCCTTCGAAGGCAAGCTCGCTGCCCGGCGGGTACAGGTACAGCGCTGCCTTGTCCTGCTGCAGCGTGGCCAGCAAGGCGGCGATCTGCGCGCTGTCGCCCAGCTGCTGCGGACGGGTATCGGTGGCCGGGTTGATCACCCCGGCTGGCATCACGCTATCGACTTCACTCATGTAGTGGTGCTTTCTGCTGGCGCTGGCGGGGCGTCTGCCGCCAGTGCCTCTTCTGCCGCGGCCTGCAGCAGCAAGATCATGTGTGCCGCCAGCTGGAACTGCGCCAGTGCCGGCACGCTGGCGCGCCTGGCCAGCCCGGGACGAGCGACGGCAACGTCCAGCCGGCCGTGCTGTAGTTGCAGCAACAGGTGATAGCCTGCGGCCAACATGGCCTGCCGCCAGCGTGGCAAGCAGACCTGCCACTGCGCCAGCACCGTGACCGACTCGCTGTGCAGTTGCAGCACCGGGCCGTCTGCACTGGGCCGCAAGCGCAGCAATACCGCACCCCAGTACGGCAATTGCAGTTGCAACAGCAGCTCGTCGCCGCTGCTGCCCGCCGCCGGCTCTTCATCCGCCAGCGCCAACCGCAGCGTCTGCCCCGGCCAGCAATGCGCCAGGTTCCAGCCTTGTTCCGCCAGCCTTCTGGCCTGGGCCAATGGATCGTGCTCGGCACGCATACCGGCCAGCAGCATGGCGGGCAGGGCCGTGTCGCCATCCGGCTGCGGCTTGGCGGCCGCGGCCAGCAGCAGCCCGCGCCAGCCGGCGGCCAGGGTGTCCGCCGCCGGTTTTTGCAGCTGCCAGCCCTGTACCCGTGCCTGCTCCGCCGACACCGGCAGCTGGCGCGGGGTCGCAGCACCGGCGGGTTCGGCTGGCTGCTGCGGCGGCAGGGTCATCAGCTGCAGCCGCGGCCGGGTAGCCACCACCCGCATCAGCAGCTGCGCACCGGGCTGCAGCTCGGCAGCCACCAGCCCCGGCAGCAGCAGCGTCAGCCCCTGCTCGGTGACCACCCGCACGCCCAGCTGTTCGCGGGCCAGCACCGACAATTGCAGGGTGCTGCCCACCGCCGGCAGCGGTAGCGCCGGTGCCGCCGCTTGATGGTCGCTGCGCAATGCCTGCGCGCCGACCGAAGGCTCCACGATCATGATTCAGTCCCGGCGGGAAACGGAAAAAGCCAGCTGCAGGGCAGCTGGCATCAGTGAGCAAAACGTGAGATTTGCCGAGGAATTACTGCAGCAGCGACATGGCCATGGAGGACATGCTGCCGGACTGTTTCAGCATCGAGGTGCTGGCCTGCAGCAGCATCTG
>CAMLGD010000268.1 GCA_946479405.1 uncultured Vogesella sp. | reverse complement strand
CTACCACGGCTCCACCGTGGGCAGCGCCAGCCTGGGCGGCATGAAGTTCATGCACAAGATGGGTGACCTGCCGATTCCGAATGTGGTGCACATCGGTGAGCCGTACTGGTTTGCCCACGGCGGCAACCTGAGCCCGGCGGAATTCGGCCGCAAGTGCGCGCAGGAACTGGAAGACAAGATTCTGGAGCTGGGCGCCGACAACGTGGCCGCCTTTGTGGCCGAACCGTTCCAAGGTGCCGGCGGCATGATCTTCCCGCCGGAAAGCTACTGGCCGGAAATCCAGCGCATCTGCCGCCAGTACGACGTGCTGCTGTGCGCCGACGAAGTGATCGGCGGCTTTGGCCGCACCGGCGAATGGTTTGCCAGCCAGCATTTCGGCTTCCAGCCGGACACCCTCAGCATCGCCAAGGGCCTCACCTCCGGCTACATCCCGATGGGTGGCCTGGTGCTGTCGCGCCGCATGGGCGAGGCGCTGGTGGAGCACGGCGGCGTGTTCGCCCACGGCCTCACCTACTCCGGCCACCCGGTGGCCGCCGCGGTGGCGCTGGCCAACCTGGACGCACTGCAGCGCGAAGGCATTGTCGATCGCGTCAAGAATGACACCGGCCCTTACCTGCAGAAGTGCCTGCGCGAGGTGTTCGACCAGCACCCGCTGGTAGGCGAAATCCAGGGCACCGGCCTGGTGGCCGCCTTGCAGTTCTGCCAGGACAAGACCACACGCCAGCGCTTTGCCAACGAGTCCGACATCACCTGGCGCTGCCGCAGCATCGGCTTCGAGGAAGGCGTGATCATCCGCTCCACCCTGGGCCGCATGATCATGGCGCCGGCGCTGGTGATCAGCCACGCCGAAATCGACGAGCTGATCAGCAAGACCAAGCTGGCGGTGGACCGCACCGCAGCCGAGATCGGCGTGCTGTAACACCGTGGCCGGGCACGCCCACGCCTGGCCGCACACTTCGACCACAGGAGATCACCATGCGCACACCCACCACCATCATCGCCGCCAGCCTGCTGCTGGCCACCGCCGGCACCGCCCTGGCCGCCGACAAGATACTTAATATCTACAACTGGTCCGACTACATCGCCCCGGACACGGTCAAGAATTTCGAGAAGGAAACCGGCATCAAGGTCCGCTACGACCTGTTCGATTCCAACGAGGTACTGCAGGCCAAGATTCTGACCGGCAACTCCGGCTACGACATCGTGGTGCCCAACAATGTGTTTTTCGCCAAGCAGATCCAGGCCGGCGTCTATCTGCCGATAAACAAGCAGAAGCTGGCCAACTACAAGAATCTGGACGCGGCGATCCTGAGCGAATCGGCCAAGTTCGACCCGGGCAACACCTATGGCGTGCCCTACTTCTACGGCATCAACACCCTGGCCATCAACACCGGCCGCGTGGCCAAGCTGCTGGGCAACACCCCGCTGCCGGCCAACGAGTGGGACCTGCTGTTCAAGCCGGAATACGTATCCAAGCTGCAAGGCTGCGGCGTGTCGGTACTGGATAGCCCGGGCGAAACGTTGGCCGCAGCCATGCACTACCTGGGCAAGAACCCGAACAGCAACGTCGACGCCGACTGGCAGGCCGCCGCCGACCTGCTGCGCAAGGTGCGCCCCTACCTGACCCGCTTTTCCTCCTCCGGCTACATCAACGAGCTGGCCAAGGGCTCGCTGTGCGTGGTGTACGGCTATGGCGGCGACCTGAACATTGCCAAGCGCCGCGCCGCGGAGGCCAACAACGGCGTGCAGCTGAAGGTGCTGGCCCCCCGCAGCGGGGTGGAAATCTGGCTGGACAACCTGGCGATTCCGAAAGACGCCAAGAACGTGGACAACGCGCTGCGCTTTATCGACTACGTGCTGCGCCCGGAGGTGGCCGCAGCCAATGCCCGCGCGGTGAGCTACCCCAGCCCCAACCTGCCGGCGCGCAAGCTGCTGGATGCGCAGTCGCTGCAGGACCCGTCGGTGTATCTGCCGGTCGCCATCCAGGGCAAGAGCTTTGTGCGCCTGCCGCTGGCGCAGCGCACCCTGCGGCTGCAGACCAGGCTGTGGACCGAGATCAAGACCCGCAAGTAACCCGCCCCCCGGCCCCCACCCATGCGGAGACACACACATGAACCTGGCTGAACAGCAGTTGGGCCTGTCGCAACACGCCGGCAGCGCCCGCCCCTATCTGCAGATCGTCGACATCGAAAAGCAATTCGGTGACCACACCGCCGTCGACCACGTCAACCTGAACATCGAGCGCAACGAGATCTTTGCCCTGCTCGGCAGCTCCGGCTGCGGCAAATCCACCCTGCTGCGCATGCTGGCCGGCATGGAAAAACCCAGCGCCGGCCGCATCATCCTGGACGGCGAGGACATCACCGACCTGCCGCCCTACCACCGCCCGATCAACATGATGTTCCAGAGCTACGCGCTGTTCCCGCACATGAGCGTGGCGCAGAACATCGCTTTCGGCCTGAAGCAGGACAAGCTGCCGCGCGCCGATATCGACGCACGGGTGGAGCGCATGCTGGAGCTGGTGCAGATGACCAAATACGCGCACCGCAAACCCTACCAGCTGTCCGGCGGCCAGCAGCAGCGCATCGCGCTGGCGCGCAGCCTGGCCAAGCGCCCCAAGCTGCTGTTGCTGGACGAGCCACTGGGCGCGCTGGACAAGAAACTGCGCCAGCAAACGCAGCTGGAGCTGGTAAGCATGATCGAGCAGGTCGGCGTGACCTGCATCATGGTGACCCACGACCAGGAAGAAGCGATGACCATGGCCGGCCGCATCGGCATCATGTCCGAAGGCCAACTGCTGCAGGTGGCCAGCCCCGGCGACATCTACGAGCACCCCAATTGCCGCTTTACCGCCGAGTTCATCGGCGAGACCAATCTGTTCAGCGGCCACGTGGTGGAAGACGAAGCCGACCACGTCTGCGTCCAGGCAGCCGAGCTGCCGCGCCCGGTGCGCATTGGTCACGGCATTACCGGCACGTTGGGCATGCCGGTGTGGCTGTCGCTGCGTCCGGAACGGGTGGCAGTCGGCCGCCAGCAGCCTACGCAGCAGCACAACTGGGCCGCCGGCACGGTAAGCGACATCGCCTATCTGGGCAGTTTTTCCATCTTTCACGTGCGGCTGGAAAGCGGCAAGGTGATCAAGGCCAGCGTGCCAGCCAGCCACTGGCGCGACGAGGCGGCGCCCGGCTGGAACCAGCCGGTGTTCGTCAGCTGGGCCGATAACGATGCCGTGGTGCTGACGCAATGAATAGCCGACTCCTGACCCAACACCCTGCGGCCAACCTTGCCACCGCTCGCGGCCGGGCGCGCGCCACCTGGCGCCGCTGGCTGCCGCGCGGGCAAGCGCTGGTGACCGCCATGCCCTACGGTTGGCTGCTGCTGTTCTTCCTGGTGCCGTTCCTGTTCGTGCTCGGCATCAGTTTTTCGGAGGTGGAAGTAGCGTCGCCACCGTACCGGGCGCTGCTCAGCCGTAGCGAGGACGTGCTGAACGTGGCGCTGAACCTGGGCAACTACCGCTATCTGTTCGGCGATGCGCTGTACCTGGACGCCTATCTCGGCTCGCTGCAGATGGCCAGCATCACCACGCTGATCTGTCTGCTGCTGGGCTACCCCATCGCCTACACCATCGCCCGCGCGCCGCTGACCAAGCGCAACACGCTGCTGATGCTGGTGATGCTGCCGTTCTGGACCTCGTTCCTGGTGCGCGTCTACGCCT
>CAMLGD010000267.1 GCA_946479405.1 uncultured Vogesella sp. | reverse complement strand
AGGTGCTCGGCTGGCTGTCTTCCACTACCGAGCCTTCGCCGGCGCTGATCACCGGCAGGTCATCTACCGGGCTGACAGTGATGGTCAGCGTGCTGCTACTACCGGTATTGGTAGTATATGTGAAACTCGGAACGTCCCCACTCCAGTTAGTTGCCGGGGTAAAGATGTAGTCGCCATTCGCATTGATCTGCAGTACGCCAGACTCCAGCTCGATGAAAGCACCTTCCGTGCCGTCGACGGTGTAGCTGCGCCCATCCACTTCGATGCTGGCCACAGAGAGAACATCGTCTACATCACTGTCGTTACTCAGCACGTTACCCTTGGCAACGCCATCTTCCTCAACGGTGTTGCTATCAGCTTGCAGCACAGATGGCTGATTGACAGCCTCTGTACTTAGGGTGCTGGTGGTTGCCGCAACTGTTTCCGTGCTGCCACTGCTGGTTGTGCTGTCCAGGCTAGCCGTCGTGATGCTTTCGCTCACACGACCCAGGATGGTGTAGGCGCTACCACCGTCCTCGGCGCCTGCAGCAGTCAGACCAGCGGCGGTGGCTTCCAGGTTCTGCAGCGGATCCTGCCCTTGCTGCAGTGCACCCAGAATCTGTTGTGCTTCAGTCGGCAGCGTCGGCGTTGCCAAGGCGGCATCGGTGTTGTCATGACCCGCATGGCCGAAAACATCATCGGTAATCGTCAAGTCGCGTGCTTCAGCGATTCTTACGATGTTGCCATCATTTGTCTGCAGCTCGATATTGCCATCTGCTGGCACAATGAGTCGTTCACCAACGGCAACGATATCGCCAACTTTCAGGATGCGCTGCGTGCCATCGGCCGCAACTGCAATAATTTTGCCGCTAATTGCAACGATTTTGCCGTGATTGCCGATCGCACTCATTCAAACGCTCCATACATTTTCACCATGATGAGCAGATTCTATGGCCGGGCAATTTCTTAATACATTGTACTAAAGGGCAGAGACGCAAAAAAACCGGCAGATGCCGGTTTTCGTGTATTTGATGCTGTTTCAATGACTTGCCAAGCCACTCCTGCTGCTCAACTAGCCAACCGGAGCAGCAACTGCACCCGGTCCGGCACACCAAACTTGCCGAAGATGGCGGTCAGGTGCGCTTTCACGGTGCGCTCGGCAATATCCATATCCCGCGCGATCTGCTTATTGCTCTTGCCGTCGCGCAGGTGACTGACCACTTCACGCTCACGCTCGGTGAGCTGTGCTAGCAGCGGGCTATCGGTTTTGGCGACCTGGCCAAAACGGGCACACAGCTGCTGCATCAGATTCACGCCGATCCAGGTGCCTCCAGATGCCACGGCGGACGCAACTTGTTGCAAGGTCTCGGCGACCGCAAACGCATGCAGATAGCCGGCGGCGCCCATGCCCAACCACTTCACCGCGGCAACATCAGTCGGCGTACTGCTCAAAACCACCACCCGTGCCGTGCCAAAGTCACCGTGGCATAGCCGCTGTACCAAATCTTCATCCTGATTATCGGCATCCACCCATACCAGCTCTCCACCCTGTAACCGCAGCGTCCCGGACAGATCCCACAGACTGGGGTACTGAGTGCAATTGCCAAACACCATTTGTAGATGCTGCTGCAGAGAGTTGCTGGCGCTAATCAGCCGGATATCCATATCAACGCTCACTCAGGGCTTGGGCCTTGGCACGCAGTACCGGTTTGAGCAGGTAATTCAGCACGCTCTTGTGACCGGTAATGATGTCCACTTCGGCCACCATGCCTGGTTTGATCGGGAGTTTCTTTTCGCTCAGGTGTGCAGAGTCGGTCTTGACCTTCACCACATAGAAGGTATTGCCCTTCTCATCGGTGATGGAGTCAGCGCCGATCTGGTCCAGCACGCCTTTCAGGCCGCCATAAATGGTAGAGTCGTAAGCGGTGAAGCGCACGAACACATCCTGTCCCGGCCGCAGAAAGGCAATATCGCGCGGAGAGATCTTGGTCTCGATCAGCAGAGTGTCATCCAGCGGTACGATTTCCATGATGTCGCGCCCCGGCTGCACCACGCCACCCACGGTATTCACCAGCAGTCGCTTCACTTCGCCGCGTACCGGTGAGCGTACTTCCGACAGGCGCACCTTATCCTGCAGTGCCGAGCTGCCCGCCCCCAAGGTACCCAACTTGCCCATGGTTTCCGACAGTTCGGTACTGGCCTGGTTGCGGAAGGTGAGCTCCACTTCCTGAATCTTGCGCGATGCTTCTGCGATGGCCGATTGAATTTTGGGAATCTGCGCATTGGCCATATCGCGCTCGCCACGATAACGCGACACATCGCGCTCCAGCCGCAAGATGTCCACCTCGGACACCGCTCCGGATTTCAGCAACGGGCGGGTGACGTTGAGTTCCTGCTGCGTCAGTTCCAGCCCCTGCGCAGCCTGGTCACGACGGGCGCGAGCTTCGTTCAGCTCTTGTGTGCGTTGTGACAGTTGCTGCCGGGCAATGGATACGTTGGCATCCAGTTCCATTTGCTTGGAGCGATACAGGTCCATTTCCTGGTTGGCGATATCAGGTGCCTGCTGGGTCACCTGTGCCGGCATCTCGAATGGTTTACCGTCGGACAGGGCACGCAAGCGGGCGGCCTTGGCCTGCAACGACAGCGACTGCGACTGGTTTTCGTTGAGCGATGACACAAAACGGGTGTTATCCACCTGCAGCAACAGTTGGCCGCGGTCAACGATATCACCCTCCTTCACCAGAATCTTGGACACCACACCGCCATCCAGACTCTGCAGGTGCTGAATCTGGCTGGTAGGCACCACTTTGCCCTCGCCACGCGCCACCTCATCGATGGTCGCCAGTGCCGACCACAACAAGGCCACGGTGATAAACAACCCGATAGTCCACAGAAACAAACGCGGTCGCTGCGGGTTCTGCTCCAGAATCGCCCACTCCGCATCCGCGGCAAAATCCTGGCGATCATGCAGATCTTCCGCCGAGGACCAGTCCAGCAAGCGCTGGAAGAAAGTCTGCTTCTCTTTGTCTTGTTGCATGCTCATACGCGTGCCTTCCCGATGCGGCCCTGTTGCAATGCCTGGATGATGTCGGCCTTGGGGCCGTCTGCCAGAATCTGCCCTTGATCGATGACGATGATGCGGTCGACCAGATCAAGCAGATTGGTGTGGTGCGTCACCAGCACCAGTGTTTTGCCGGCTGCGATCTTTTCAAAAGTCCGCTTCATCGCTGCTTCGGTACTGTGATCCATATTGCTGGTTGGCTCGTCCAGCAGTAGCACCGGCGGTGCGTTCAACAGTGCGCGCGCGATGGTCACCGCCTTGCGCTGGCCACCGGACAGCGACTCACCACGCTCGCCGATGATCATGTCGAAACCTTCCGGATGGCTGTTGATGAACTCGCTCAGGCCGGCCAGTTCGGCTGCGGCATAGATGCTGGCATCGTGTACGTGCGGCTGGCCCATGCAGATGTTCTGACGCAGGGTGCCGTAGAACAGCACCGGGTCCTGCGCCACATAGCCGATATGGCGGCGCAGCTCGGCCGGATCGATCTGTTTCAGGTCGACGCCATCGATGCGCACCGCGCCTTCCTGCGCCTGGTACAGCCCCATGACCAGCTTTTGGATGGTGCTCTTGCCGGAGCCGACCCGCCCCAGAATACCCACCCGCTCCCCCGCCTTGATGCGGAACGATACATTGCGCAGCGCCCCCATCGGGCTGTTCGGGTAATTGAACGACACCCCGGAAAACTCGATCTCGCC
>CAMLGD010000266.1 GCA_946479405.1 uncultured Vogesella sp. | reverse complement strand
AGCATGCTGGCCGTCGGCGTGCTGGGCTGGCACGGGCAGCTGCCGCAGGTTGGCCGCATTCCTGCAGGGCTACCGGCGCTGGCCTGGCCGGCACTGCCGGCGGGCGGATTGTCCCCGCTGGTGTTGCCGGCCTTCTTCATCGCGCTGATTAACTACGTACAGAGCCTGTCGGTGGCGCAATTGCTGGCTATTCCACGCCGCGAGACAGTGGACCCGGATCGTGAGCTGCTGGCGCTGGGTGCCTGCAATATCGGCGCCGGCCTGTGTGGCGGGCTGCCGGTGACCGGCGGCCTGACGCGCTCGGTGGTAAATGCCGAGGCCGGCGCCAATACTCAACTGGCATCGCTAATCACCGCCGCGCTGATCGCACTGCTGCTGTGGCTGGGCAGTGGCAGCCTGGCAGCGTTGCCGCTGACAGCGCTGGCCGCCACCATCATCGCTGCGGTGGCGCCGCAGGTACGGCTGGCACCGTTGTGGCATGCTTGGCGCGCCGAGCGCAGCGATGCGGTGGCCTTCGCCGTGACTTTTGTGCTGGTGTTGTGGCTGGGAGTCGATAGCGGCATCGTTGCCGGCGTGGTGATCTCGCTGGCGGCGTGGCTGATGAAAAGCAGCCGCCCGCACCTGGCCGAGCTGGGCCTGCTGCCGGGTAGCAGCCACTTCCGCAATGTGCAGCGCCATCCGTGCCAGACCCTGCCGGGGGTGTTGATGCTGCGCATCGACGAAAGCCTGTATTTCGGTAACGCCCGCCACGTGCGCGATGCGCTGCTGGACAGGTTGGCCGCCGCCGGACAGGTGCATACCCTGCTGCTGGTGATGAGCGCGGTGAACCGGGTGGACATCAGCGGGCTGGCGATGCTGCAGCGGCTGGATGACACCCTGACCGAGCGTGGCGTGTGCCTGCAACTGGCCGAGGTCAAAGGCCCGGTGTGGGACGTGTTCGACCGTGCCGGGCTGGCCGAGCGTTTTGCCGGCCGCGTGCACCTGTCTACCTATGCGGCGTGGCAGAGCCTGCTGCCGGCGCTGGATTTTCATATCTGATGGCGGCGGCGGGGGCGATGGCGGCAGCCAGTTCCCGAACTTGCCGCGTATCTGGCTATCATAGCTGACATGAAACCGCTTATTCGTCTCTCTCCGCTGTTGGCCGCCGTGCTGCTGGCCTGGCCGGCGCATGCGCCACTGGCCAGCGACAATCTGCCCAACCTAGGCACAGTGGCGGAATCCGCCGTGCCGCAGGCCGAGGAAAACCGCGTCGGCCGCGACATCCTGCGTTCGCTGCAGGATGACGGCGATGTGATCGACGATGTCGAAGTCACCGACTATCTGGGCGATCTGGGCGGGGCACTGGTGTCGGCGGCGCAAAGCGTGGCCACACCGTTCAACTTCTTCGTGGTGCGCGACAACAGCATCAACGCCTTCGCCCTGCCCGGCGGGGTGATCGGCGTGCACAGCGGCCTGCTGCTGGCGACGCAGAACGAAAGCGAGCTGGCCTCGGTGCTGGCGCACGAAATCTCGCACGTCACCCAGCGCCACCTGGCGCGCATGTACCAGAACAACAGCCAGAGCCAGCTGTGGGTGTTGGCCGCCATTCTGGCCGGGGTCATTGCCGGTGCGCACAGCAACAACAGCGATGTGGCGTTTGGCGCCATCAATGCCGGCGTGGGGGTGGGGGCCAGCCAGCAATTGTCCTACAGCCGCGATTTCGAACGCGAAGCCGACCGGCTGGGGATGCAGTATCTGGTTGCCGCCGGCTTCGATCCGCGCAGCATGCCGGCGTTTTTCGAACGCCTGCAGCAGGTGCAGCGCCACAGCGACAACAACGCCTTCGGCTTCCTGCGTACTCACCCGCTGACGCTGGAGCGCATTAGCGAGAGCCAGGCGCGGGCGCAGGCTTACCCACCGCGGATGCGCCTGGACAGCACCGACTTCTTGCTGCTGCGCGAAAAGCTGCGCGTGGCCACCCTGCCGGGCGACGAGGCACTGCGCTACTACCGCACCGCGCTGGCCGCCGGTCGCTACCTGAATCGCGGCGCCGCCTTGTACGGCCTGCTGCGGGCGCAGCTGGCGCTGGGCAATGTGCGCGAAGCGCAGGCGCTATGGCCGCAGCTGCAGGGGGCACTGCCGGCGCATCCGTCGCTGGCGCTGCTGGAGGGGGAGCTACAGCGTGCAGCGGGTAACAACGCGGCAGCGGTCAAGACCCTGCAACAGGCGCTGGAGGTGTATCCGGGCCGTCGTGCGTTGCGGCTGGCGCTGATCGATACCCTGCTGCAGGATCACCGCCAGGCCGAGGCGCGGCAGGCGATCGATGCGGCGCTGGCGCGTTACCAGGACAGCCCGCCGCTGTGGCGTCTGGCCGCGCGCAGCTATGGCGAGGCCGATGCGCTGCGTTATCACGCGGCACTGGGTAATGCGTTCTTTTACGAACAAAAGTTCGAATCCGCGCGCCTGCAGTATCAATTGGCCAGTCAGGCGCCCGGCGATGACTTCTATCTGCGCTCCGCCATCGAAGCCCGTCTCAACGAATTAACGACTAAGCTAAAACCGGAACCGGGCAACCCCCGCCGCTGAGCAAGGTGTCGTAGCGCGCTGACTACGGCTAGGCTGGCGGCGGCATTGCGTGCGCGCTCGATGCCAAAGCCATCGCTAGTGACCGTCTTTCCCCCCGATCTATCGCAAAAAAACAACATGTTGCGTCGCAATATCGATGTATTTAAAGCTGTTTTCGAGTGAAAACCCTAATAGGCTATTCCGTCGCGAAAGAGGCAAGCTATACACTTTGCCGCGTGTAAGAATGTTTTCGATTTCGCAAATTTTTTTTGCGGTTTTGTTCGTTTATAATCGCAAGCAGTAACGGGAGCCTCGAACGGGGGCTTCGATGAATGTCCGCCTGCCGCACCCGCTCGGGTGCAGCAAGGAAAATAACAGTGAGGATGTGAGATGGCAGCAATCTACCCTGACGATATCGATCCGATTGAAACGCAGGAATGGACCGAGGCAGTCGAATCGGTACTGGACAATGACGGTGCCGAGCGCGCCCATTACCTGCTGGAAAAAATGGTAGAACGCACCCGCCGTCGCGGTGCTCACCTGCCGTTCGAAGCCACCACCGCTTACCTGAACACCATCCCGGTGGGCAAAGAGCAGAAGTCGCCGGGCAACCACGAGATGGAGCACCGCATCCGCTCGATCAACCGCTGGAACGCGATGGCCATGGTGCTGCGCGCCGGCAAGAAAGACCTGGAACTGGGTGGCCACATTGCCTCCTTCCAGTCTTCCGCCACCCTGTACGACGTTGGCTTCAACCACTTCTGGCGTGCCCATAACGACGAGCAGGAAGGCGATCTGGTGTACTTCCAGGGCCACATTGCCCCGGGCGTATACTCCCGCGCCTTCCTGGAAGGCCGCATCAGCGAGCAGCAGATGGACAGCTTCCGTCAGGAAGTGGACGGCGGCGGCCTGTCCTCCTACCCGCACCCGTGGCTGATGGAAGACTTCTGGCAGTTCCCCACCGTCTCCATGGGCCTGGGCCCGTTGATGGCCATCTACCAGGCACGCTTCCTGAAGTATCTGGAAAGCCGTGGTCTGGCCAAGACCCTGGGTCGCAAGGTGTGGTGCTTCTGCGGCGACGGCGAGATGGACGAGCCGGAATCGCTGGGCGCCATCGCGCTGGCGGCCCGCGAAGGCCTCGATAACCTGGTGTTCGTGATCAACTGCAACCTGCAGCGTCTGGACGGCCCGGTACGCG
>CAMLGD010000265.1 GCA_946479405.1 uncultured Vogesella sp. | reverse complement strand
GGCGTGGTGTAGCACTTGGCTCATTTGGCGTAGATCTGGTCAAAAATCTTGCCATCGTCGAAGTGGGCCTGTTGCGCACGGGCCCAGCCGCCGAATACTTCGTCGATGGTGAACAGCTTGACCTTGCTGAAAGTGCTGGCGTACTTGGCGGCGACTTTCGGGTCACGCGGGCGGTAGTAGTTCTGTGCGGCCAACTCCTGTCCCTGCGGACTGTACAGGTATTGCAGATAGGCCTCGGCCACCTTGCGCGTGCCGCGTTTGTCCACCACCTTGTCCACCACGCTTACCGGCGGCTCCGCCAGGATGGATACCGACGGTACCACGATGTCGAACTTGTCCGGCCCCAGCTCACGGGTGGCGAGAAAGGCTTCGTTTTCCCACGAAATCAGCACATCACCGATACCGCGCTGGGCAAAGGTGATCAGCGAGCCGCGCGCGCCGGAGTCCAGCACTTTCACGTTGTGGTAGATCTTCTGCACCAGCGCGCGAGCGCTGGCGTCGTTGCCGCCCGGCTGTTTCAGCGCGTAGCCCCACGCCGCCAGGTAGTTCCAGCGCGCTCCGCCTCCGGTCTTGGGATTGGGGGTGATTACCTCCACGCCGGGGCGCGCCAGATCGCTCCAGTCGCGAATCGCCTTGGGGTTGCCCTTGCGCACCAGGAACACGATGGTGGAGGTGTACGGCGTGGCGTTGTTGGGCAACCGTTGTTGCCAGTTTGGTGCCACCAGCTTGCCATTCTGGTACAGCTCGTCGATGTCGTTGGATAGCGCCAGTGTCACCACATCGGCTTCCAGACCATCGATTACCGAGCGCGCCTGTTTGCCGGAGCCGCCGTGCGATTGCTTGATGGTGACGGTTTCACCCGTCTTGTCTTTCCAGTATTTGGCGAAGGCGGCATTGAAATCCTGATACAGCTCACGCGTCGGGTCATAGGACACATTCAGCAGCGAAATATCGGCCAACGCCGGTTGCCCCAGCAGGCTGGCAAATATCACGGCCCAGGCTAGCAGTTTCTGTTTCATGCGCTTCTCCCTGATGTGAATGAATCCGGATTGTGGGAATGGCGCGCAGCCAGGTGAACCAAACTTTTTTCACAAGCTCATTACCGCGGCTGCTTAGCGGGAATCTGCAAAAGCAAGCCAGCTTTAATTCGTTTGGCCGCGGCAAGGGGGCTGGTAAGGTGAATTCGACCGCCGCATAAAACCCACGGCATGGGGCGATAGGGAAATCACGGCCATGTCGGGTATTTAGTGGCAATCGATAACCACCCAGTAGAGGAATTCATCATGAGCATCAAATCCATCAATGTGCGCAACCAGTTTCGCGGCGTGATCAAGGAAATCATCGACGGCCCGGTACTGTCGGAAGTGGACGTGCAAACCGCTTCCGGCATCGTCACCTCGGTGATCACCACCCGCTCGGTGCGCGAGCTGGGGCTGCAGCCGGGCTCGGAGGTGATTGCCTTCGTCAAATCCACCGAAGTCTCCATCGCCACCCTGTAAGGAGCTGCCATGTCCACCGCACTGGCACCGCAGGCGCTGGCGCAGTTGTTTACCGATGCCCGCTCGCTGCACCGTTTCAGCGAGCGGCCGGTAAGCGACGAGCTGATCCAGCAACTGTACGAGCTGCAAAAATGGGGTCCCACCGCCTTTAACGGCCAGCCGGCGCGCTACGTGTTCGTGCGTTCTGCCGCCGCCAAGAGCAGGCTGGCGCCGGCCCTGTCTGCCGGCAATCGCGACAAAACGTTGGCCGCACCGCTGACGGTGATCGTGGCCTACGACACCGCCTTTCACGAACAGCTGCCCACCCAGTTTCCGGCCTTCGACGCCAAGGGTTTTTACGACAGCCTGCCGCATCTGATCGAGCCGGGCGCACGCAGCAATGCCACGCTGCAGGCGGCCTACCTGGTGCTGGCGGCGCGGGCGCTGGGGCTGACCGCCGGGCCGATGAGCGGTTTCGATGCCGAGGCGGTGGACCGCGAGTTTTTCAGCGACGGCCGTTACAAGAGCATCCTGCTGGTGAACCTGGGCTATGGCGACAGCAGCCAGGCGTTTCCACGCGGCCCGCGGCTGGCGTTCGACGAGGTGGCGCGCGTGCAGTAAGCCGGCGCGATGGGGAACAAAAAAGCCATGGTGCTTGCCACCATGGCTTTTTTACGTGGACAAGGTTGGCCGCATCAGTGGCGCGGCTGCCAGCCCAGCGCCGGCGCGATGTAGTGCACGAAGTCGGACAGGATCTGCAGATAGGCCTCCGGACGGAAGTCATACGGCAGCTCCAACCGCAGCGAGCTGACCTGCGGCAGGATCGGGTCGGCCGCCAGCCAGGCCAGGATCTGCTCGCTGCTGCCCACCAGATCGCGGGCGTACAGCGTGCGCCGTTCACCCTGCGGCGCCAGGGTGCGCGCGTGGCGGCCGGCGGCGTAATCCAGATAATGGCGACGGGTGGCGGCGTCGGCACTGTCCAGCGGCACGATCACCCGCCCCAGCGCCACCCGTGGCGGCGTGTCGCCCTGCCAGCTGGTATGGAAACGGTCCAGCTGCTGTTGCTGCGCGCTAAAGAAATCGTCGCTGTTCTCACCGCGGGTCAGGTTGCCGATAAGCAGGTGAAAGCCGTTACTGCCAGCCCATTCGGCCGAGCGCAGCGAGCCGCCGCCGTACCACAGCCGCTGCGCCAGCCCGGGGGCGTGCGGGTGCAGCCGTGGCCGCTGCCGCCCGGCGGGGGAGTCCACCAGCGTGTCGTCGTCGCCCAGCAGCTCGCCGCGCAGATTGTCGCGCAGCCGTTGCACCCGCTGGTGCGAGAAATCGATGGCGGCCGGATCGGCATCGAACAGCCGGCTGCCCAGCAGCTCGCCAAACGGCGGTGCGCCGCTGCTGAGCCCCACCTGCAGCCGGCCGCCGGACAGCACATCCACGGTGGACAGGTCTTCGGCCAGGCGGAACGGGTTCTCGTAGCCCATCTGGATCACTGCGGTGCCGAGGCCGATGCGGCGGGTGCGCTGGCTGGCGGCGGCGAGGAAGGTGGCGGCGGAGGAAATGCCGCGCTCCAGGTGGCGCTGGCGCACCCAGGCAATGTCGTAGCCCAGCTCCTCGCCGTGGCGGATCAACTGCAGCGTGTGTTCCAGCCCTTGCTGCGGTTGTTCGTCGGCATAGTTGCCGGGGATCAGAAAGCTGATTTCTTCAATGGCCATCATCGGCTCCTACAGTTTGGGCAGGCCCGGCGGGTTGGTCTCGGCATGGCTCACCGCTTCGGCCTGCAGGCCCCAGCGTGTCAGTGCCTGTGCATATTTGCCGTTCTTGATCAGGCCGTTGGTGGCTTGTGTCAGCGCCGCGGCCAGGCCGCTGCCCTTGCGGGTGGCAATGGCGACATCGGCCTGCAGCGGCCAGCCGGCGTTCACCGTGCCTACCAGCCGGGTCTTGCCGTCGCGGGCGGCCTGGTAGGCCAGTGGCGAATTGGGGTTGAAGATGGCATCGACGCGGCCGGACAGCAGCGCGACATTGCGTGCCGCCTCGTCGTCGTAATACTGCAGCTCGACCGGTTTCAGGCCTTGGGCGGTGTTCTGCCGATCCCACTGCAGCAGGATTTTTTCCTGGATGGTGCCGGAGCCGGTGGTGACGCGCAGGCCGGCGATGTCTTTCGGTGCGCGGATCTGCCGCAGCGGGCTGTTGGCTTTCACATAAAAGCCGTGCAAGCCCAGGCGGTAGGTGGAAAAGTCATACTTCTCCTTGCGCTGCTCGGTGACGCCGACATTGGAAATCAC
>CAMLGD010000264.1 GCA_946479405.1 uncultured Vogesella sp. | reverse complement strand
GAGGTAATCCGGCTCCTCACGCAGCAGCCCCCAGCGCCGGTACTGGGTAAGGAACCACATGCCGTCCGACAGGTAGGGATAGTTCACCCGCCCGTCGTCGAAACACTTCAGCCCGCCGGCGACGCAAGTGCCAGACAGGCCGGCATTCAGCACCCCGGCCGGCAGCGGCAGGCCGGCGTTTTCCGCCAGCAGGCCGGCCACCACCTCGCGGTTGCGCACATCGTCGACAAAGCGTGAGGCATCCAGCAGCGCCGCAATCAGCGCACACGCGGTTGCCGGGTTGGCCGCCACCCATTCGGCGGTGGCGCCCAGCACTTTTTCCGGATGATCCGGCCAGATGTCGCCACTGCTGGCCACGGTAAAGCCGACGCCCTCTGCCGCCGCCAGGCTGTGCCACGGTTCGCCGGCACAATAGCCATCCATCTGCCCGGCGCGCAGTGCAGCCACCATCAGCGGCGGCGGCACCACGATGGTTTTCACCTGTGCCAGCGGATGGATGCCGTGCGCCGCCAGCCAGTAGTACAGCCACATGGCGTGGGTGCCGGTAGGAAAGGTCTGGGCAAAGGTAAACTGCCGCGGCGCACGCTGGATCAGCCGCGCCAGCTCGGTTCCGCCACGGACACCCTCTGCGGCCAACTGCCCGGCCAGGGTGATGCCCTGCCCGTTCTGGTTGAGCGTCATCAGCACGGCCATGTCTTTTTGCAGCCCGCCCAGCCCCAGGTGTACGCCGTAGATCAGGCCGTACAGCGCGTGCGAGGCATCCAGGTCCCCCAGCAGCAGCTTGTCACGCACGGCGGCCCAGCTAGGCTCGCGCGATGGCTGAATGGTGATGCCGTAGCGTTTGTCGAAACCCAGCGCCGCGGCCACGATCACCGCGGCACAGTCGGTCAGCGGCAAGTAGCCCACCTTGACCACGGTTTTTTCCGGCGTTCCCACCGGCATGCTGTTAGCGGCAATCAATGCTCGTGCTCCTTGTTTGAGGCCGTGCCCCACGGCACGGACGGGCGACAGGCTGCATCAGCTTGGTGCAGAGCCGCACCATGGCGCAGCACGCGCCAGCCATCAGCTCTGCAACCATTCGGCCAGGCTGATGATTTCCTGCGCGACTTCCGCCAGTTTTTTCTGTTGCTTCATCGCGCGTTCACGCAATTGCTTATACGCCGTCGGCTCGTCCAGGCCTTTCATCTGCATCAACAGGCCTTTGGCTTTTTCGATGAGTTTGCGATCTGCCAGCTGGCGCTGGGCATCGGCCAGTTCGGCACGGCGGGATTGTTCGATCTGGTGGCGGGCGATCGCCACTTCCAGCAGGGCATGAATACGGCTGGACTCCACCTCGCCCACCACATAGGCCGCCACACCGGCCTGCAGCGCCGCGCGGATGGTGTCGCGGTTGTCGTCGCCGGTGAACATCACCACCGGCTGGCCATGCTGATCGCCCATCACGCAGACTTGCTCCAGCATGTCGCGCGACGGGGCATCGCTGTCGATCAGCACCACGTCCGGCCGCGCAGCCGCCAGCACGTCGGCCAGGTGCAGGTTGGCCTCCACCTCGGCCACCACGCGCACGCCGGCAGCGGCCAGCGCCTGCTTCAGCGCCGCAGCCTTGCCCGAGCCATCGTTGACCAGCATCACCGTCAGCACCGCCTGATTCCTTGTCTGCTGTTTTTGCATATCGGACATGCAGCAAGCGGCATGCCACCTTGCGCGACATGCCGCCGATCGCAGCAGAAAAATTTCCGCCCAGCCATCCCCAAGGCGTCACCCTGCTCTTGCGGCCAACGTTTTCGTCCCGCAGTCGCGGCCAAGCAATAAAAAAACGCCCCCGGAGGGGCGTTTTGTTTTGCGTGGTGCGGCTTAGCCGATCCAGCGGCGGGCGCTGGCGAACATGCGGAACCAGCCGCCGTTCTCGCCCCAGCCCTGCGGGTGCCAGCTGTTCTGTACGCTGCGGAACACACGCTCCGGATGCGGCATCATGATGGTGAAGCGGCCGTCCGGCGTGGTAACACCGGTAATGCCGGCCGGCGAACCGTTCGGGTTCAGCGGGTAGGTCTCGGTGGCCTGACCGTTGAAGTCCACATAGCGCAGCGCGGTCAGCACCTGCTCCTGTGCGCCCGGCGCAAACACCGCGCGGCCTTCGCCATGCGACACCACGACCGGCAGCTTGGAGCCGATCATGTCCTGCAGGAAGATGGACGGCGATTCGGTGACTTCCACCATCGCAAAGCGTGCTTCGAACTGCTCAGAAGCGTTGCGCTTCAGCTTCGGCCAATACTGTGCGCCCGGGATGATATCCGACAGGTTGGACATCATCTGGCAGCCGTTGCACACGCCCAACGCGAAGGTGTCGCCGCGGCCGAAGAAGGCCTCGAACTGCTCGCGCGCCTGGCTGTTGAACAGGATGCTCTTTGCCCAGCCTTCGCCAGCACCCAGCACGTCGCCGTAGCTGAAGCCGCCGCAAGCCGCCAGGCCCTTGTAGTCGGCCAGCTGCACGCGGCCGGCGATGATGTCGGACATGTGCACGTCCACGGCCTCGAAGCCGGCGCGGGTAAACGCAGCGCCCATTTCGATCTGGCCGTTGACGCCCTGCTCACGCAGGATGGCGATGCGCGGCCGCGCGCCGGTAGCGATGAACGGTGCCGCCGGGTTTTCTTCGGTATCGAAAGTCAGCTCGGCAAACAGGCCACGTGCGTTGCTGTCGGCAATCTGCGCGTATTCGCTATCGGCACCCACCGGGTTGTCACGCAGGCGCTGCAGGCGGTAGCTGGTCTCGGACCAAGCCTGCTGCAGGGCGATGCGGCTTTCGGCAAACAGTTCCTGCTCGCCATGCACCAGACGCAACACGCCATCGTCAGACGGCATGCCGATTACGGAAACCAGCTGCGACAGACCCATGATGTCGAAACGCTTCAGCACGTTGTCGATTTCGTCGGCTGCCACTTGCAGCACCGCACCCAGTTCTTCGTTGAACAGTACCGCGTTGACGTTGGCCGCATCGCCACCGGTCAGCGCGGACAGTTCCACTTGCGCGCCCAGATGGCCGGCAAAGCACATCTCGGCCAGGGTGGCGAACAGGCCGCCATCGGAACGGTCGTGGTAGGACAGCAGCTTGCCATCGTCCACCAGCGACTGGATCACAGTGAAAGCCGCGGCCAGCTGTTCAGCATCGTCCGCATCCGGCGTCTGACCAGACAGGTCTTTCCATACCTGGCCAAAAATGGAGCCGCCCAGGCGGTTCTTGCCGGCACCCAGATCCAGCAGCAGCAGCGCGCTGTCGGCAGCCTGCAGCTGCGGGGTCACGGTCTTGCGTACGTCGGCTACCGGTGCGAAGGCGGAGATGATTACCGACAGTGGCGCAGTAACAGCTTTTTTCTCGTCGCCTTCCTGCCATACCGTCTTCATCGACAGCGAGTCCTTGCCCACCGGGATGCTGACATCGATCTGCTGGCAGATCTCGGATACCGCCTGCACGGTGGCGTACAGATTGGCTTCTTCGCCCGGGTGGCCGGCAGCGGCCATCCAGTTGGCGGACAGCTTGACGTTGCCCAGCTCGCCCACGTTGGCCGCAGCCAGGTTCAGCAGCGACTCGCCCACCGCCATGCGACCGGAAGCCGGCGCATCGAACAGCGCGGCCGGGGTGCGCTCACCCATCGCCATGGCTTCGCCCAGCGTGGTGTTGAAGCCCATGGTGGTCACGGCCACATCGGCTACAGGCACCTGCCACGGGCCTACCATCTGGTCGCGCGCGGTCATGCCGCCCACGGTACGGTCGCCGATGGTGATCAGGAAGCTCTTGTCGGCCACGGTCGG
>CAMLGD010000263.1 GCA_946479405.1 uncultured Vogesella sp. | reverse complement strand
GCTGGTGGTCGTGCTGGTCGCGGATGCGGTCGACGATGAACTGCTCCGACACGTCTGCGGCCAACCCTTTGCCGCCCTTGTAGCGGATCAGGTTGCACATCATGTCCAGCGGCGCAGTGCCGCCACTACAGGTCAGCCGGTCGCGATCTATCACGAACAGCTCGCTGGAAAACTGGATCTTGGGAAACTCCTCGCGGATCGACGACAGGTTTTCCCAGTGAATGCTGCTGCGGTAGCCATTCAACACCCCCGCCTTCGCCAGCGCGAAGGGGCCGGTACAGACCCCGCCCAGCGGCACGCCGGCGGATGCAAAGCGGCGGATAATGGCGAGGGCGGCATCGCTGGTAGCCTCTCGCACCTGAATGCCACCACAGACGATGAGCAGGTCATAGTCGCCCGGCTCCCCCGGGGCCGTAGTGGGTGACAGCGCCAGGCCGTTACTGGCAGCTACCGGCTGGCCATCTTCGGAAAGCAGCGACCAGCGGTACAGGCGCTTGCGCGACAACTGGTTGGCCATGCGCAGCGGTTCTACCGCATTGGCAAAGGCGATCATGGAAAAATTGGGCAACATCAGGAAACCGATGTGGCCCAGCGAACCGAGTTGTTCAGGGCTCATGGTGACCTCCGGTGGTGGCTGTGTGGATAGGTCGCACCTCGTAGCGGGTGCTATGTAAAACGTAAACCGGCATGTCGCAAATACCGGGCCAGCATAAGCCGGCCCGGTATTTTTATTTTTACAGCTTAGTGCCCGCCACCCTGCGGCGAGCTTGGGCCACGGCCAAAGCTTTCGGTCAGTCGGTCCAGAATGATGGCAAGCAGCACCACCGCCAGACCGCTCTCGAAGCCCAGGCCAACATCCAGGCGCTGGATACTGGACAGTACATCGTTACCCAGACCACCCGCCCCCACCATGGAGGCGATGATCACCATCGACAGCGCCATCATGATGGTCTGGTTGACCCCGGCCATGATCGCCGGCAGCGCGATCGGCAGTTGTACCTTGAACAGCAGCTGGGTAGGCGTGCAGCCGAAGGCGTGGCCGGCTTCTACCTGCTCCTTGTTCACCTGACGGATACCCAGGCTGGTCAGGCGCACTGCCGGCGGCACGGCGAATACCACGGTAGCCAGAATGCCCGGCACGCGACCCAGACCAAAGAACATGGCGGCCGGAATCAGGTACACGAAAGCAGGCATGGTCTGCATGAAGTCTAGCACCGGGCGCACCATGGTGTTGACGCGGCGACTGCGGGCACACCAGATACCCACCGGCACCCCAATCAGCAGACTGATGACAGTGGCAGACAGCGTCAGTGCCAGCGTGGCAATGGTCTGTGCCCAGAAACCGGTACCCAGAATCAATGCGAATGCGGCCACCACGAATAGCGAAAACCGCCAGGTCAGACGCCACAAGCCCAGGCCGAAGAAGAAGGCGATCACCAGCCACACCGGCAGCGACAGCAGCGCCACTTCCACGTGCTCGGCAAACAGGTCTACCGTCTTGCCAAGGGCGTCGAAAGCACCGCCGTTGTGGTCCAGCAGGAAATGAATAAAGTCGTTGACCCATTCGCCGATGGGCAGGAAATCGTGCGGGTTGGCGATAAATTTTTGCCAGAAGTCGTTCATGGC
This sequence comes from uncultured Vogesella sp., assembly GCA_946479405.1. The sequence continues at coordinate 2,255 of CAMLGD010000263.1, read as the reverse complement.
GTGTGCTCCAGTAGGGACAGGCCAGCGGCGCCGTCCTCGTCAATCGGGGAATCGGCTCGCGGCTTAGTGCACAGCCGTCTGCAGGCGGTGCTCGGACAGCTTGGACAGTACGCTGGAAGCGGTAATCACCCCCAGGTAGCGGCCATCGTTGTCGATCACCGGCAGCGGCTCGCGCTGGCCCTGCAGGCGCTTGAGTACATCGGGCAGCGCCGAGGCCGGGGTGATCGGCGAAATCGGTACACAGCGCTCGGCCGGATTACAGCCTGCGGCACCCAGACTGTCGCGGCCGACCAGCCCCAGCAGCTTGTTGTCGCCGGAGACACAGGCCACCCAATTGTGATGCTGCAAGTCGTGCGGGCCGGCGAGATTGCCGCTCACCATCACGCCCACGCCATGCGGGTCGAGCAGATCCTTGGCCAGCAGATAGCGCGAGGTGTCCACGCTCTTGAAGAACTCGCGCACGTAGTCCTCGGCCGGGTTTTCGATGATTTCCTGCGGCGTGCCCACCTGCACCAGGCGGCCGCCTTCCATGATGGCGATGCGGGTACCGATGCGCAGCGCTTCTTCCAGATCGTGCGATACGAAGAAAATGGTGCGGCGGTGATCGCGCTGCAGTTGCAGCAGGATGTCCTGCATTTCGCTGCGCTTGAGCGGGTCCAGCGCCGAGAACGCCTCGTCCATCAGCATCAGCGACGGATTGACCGCCAGCGCGCGTACCAGGCCGACACGCTGCTGCATGCCGCCGGACAGCTCGTGCGGCATCTTGCGGGCGAAGGTGGCCAGCCCGACCTGCTCCAGCACCTCCATCGCGCGTTTCTCGCGCTCCTTGCGGCCAACCCCGGCGATTTCCAGACCAAAGGCGGCGTTGTCCAGCACGGTACGGTGCGGCATCAGCGCAAAGCTCTGGAACACCATGCTCATGTCGCGGCGACGCAGCGATACCAGCTCGCTGGGCGACAGTTTGGTGATGTCCTGGCCATCCAGCAGGATGCGGCCATCGGTGGGGTCCATCAGCCGGTTGATCAGGCGGATCAGCGACGACTTGCCGGAGCCGGACAGACCCATCAGCACGAAGATCTCACCCTCGTCCACCGAGAACGACACGTTGTTCACGCCAACCACTTGCCCAGTGTTGCGGAACACCGTTTCTTTGGTTTCCCCAAGCTTAAGCAGACGCATTGCGTCCTGCGGCTTGTCTCCGAAAACCTTGTACAGGTTTTCTACCACGATCTTGCCTGACTGCATTGCTTTCTCCTTTGCCCTGGCGAGGCTGCTGCACCGCAGCAAGCGCCGTGCCTGTCTTGCACTGCGCAAACACCCGGCGTAACCACACCCAAGCTGTTGTAGTAATTGATATGTATCAAGGAAAAAGATATGGATGATACGAGAAGAGAACCAATGGTCAACCGACACCAACCTGCCCTAAAGCGACATTGCACCAAGCTGTACCACAAGTTAACCCGAAATCAATGAAATGCCCGCCAGACGGGCACTCCAGGGGCAGTTTCTGTGCATGCTGCAGTGGCGAAAAACGCAGCGATCTGTCGTTCTTTGACAGGTGTCCGACAATCTACCGCCGCATGCCAACAGCAAGCACGGTAGTTCGACGAAAAAAAAGAAGCCGCTCGGCAAAGGCACGAACGGCTGACAGTGGGAGAGCGGTAATCGGCAGCCGCGGCCTGTCTTTTTCCGACCAAGGCGGCACCCAAACCAATGAAGTGCTGACGCTGTGCTAGTGCAGCAAGCACACCAGGCATCCAGCAATGGCGTCAGCACCGACAAAACGATCTAGCGGTCCAGCACCACCGGCGTCAATGGCACACTGCAACATGGCAGGATCCAGCCCTGGTCGATCTCGCGCTGGCGAATACCGCCACCGTGCTTCATGTCTACCTTGCCTTCCAGCAGCTTGGTCTTGCAGGTGCCACACAGGCCCTTGGAACAGGACGACGGCACCCGCAGCCCTTGCTGCTGCGCCGCGGCCAGAATGGTTTGCCCCGGCTTGGTATGCACCACATCGCCCAGCTTGGCAAAACGCACATCGAAGCCACCCTCGCCGGCCGGGGCATCGGCAACTTCCTCTGCCACGCCCTCGTCGGTCGCCGCGTTCAGCTCGGCAAAGTTGAAGCTTTCTTCGTGGTACAACGCCATGTCGTAGCCGCCAGCCTGCAGCAATGTCCGCACAGCGGTCATGTACGGTGCCGGGCCACAGCAGTAGACCGCGCGCTGGCGGAAATCGGGCACCAGCCGCTCCA
>CAMLGD010000262.1 GCA_946479405.1 uncultured Vogesella sp. | reverse complement strand
ACTGCCAGCGGTTGACTTGCCGGTAACCGGACAGTAGCTTGCGACGTTGGAGAAAGCTTAACCCTGCGCCAGCTAGGGCTTTTTGCGCTAGATCATGAAAGCAACATGAAATACAACGACCTGCGGGACTTCATGTCCCAGCTTGAATCGCAAGGCGAACTCAAGCGCATCACGGTGCCCGTATCGCCGCACCTGGAAATGACCGAAATCGGCGACCGCGTACTGAAAGCCGGCGGCCCGGCGCTGCTGTTCGAGACCCCGCAGCAAGGCGGCACACGCTACGACATCCCGGTACTGGCCAACCTGTTCGGCACCCCGAAGCGGGTGGCGATGGGCATGGGTGCATCAGACGTGATGGAGCTGCGTGAAATCGGCAAGACCCTGGCCTACCTGAAGGAGCCGGAGCCGCCGAAGGGCCTGCGCGATGCCTGGGACAAGCTGCCGCTGCTGAAGCAGGTGCTGTCGATGGCACCGAAGGAAGTGAAGAAGGCGCCTTGCCAGCAAATCGTGTGGGAAGGCAGCGAAGTGGATCTGGCCCGCCTGCCGATCCAGCACTGCTGGCCGGGCGATGTGGCGCCGTTGATCACCTGGGGGCTGACAGTCACCCGCGGACCGCACAAGAAGCGCCAGAACCTGGGCATCTACCGCCAGCAGGTCATCGGACGCAACCGCGTGATCATGCGCTGGCTGGCGCACCGTGGCGGCGCGCTGGACTACCGCGAATTCCGTGCGGCCAACCCGGACACCCCCTACCCGGTGGCCGTGGTGTTGGGCTGCGACCCGGCTACCATCCTGGGCGCGGTAACCCCGGTGCCGGATACACTGTCTGAATACCAGTTTGCCGGCCTGCTGCGCGGCAGCCGCACCGAGCTGGTGAAATGCATCGGTTCCGATCTACAGGTGCCGGCCAGCGCCGAAATCGTACTGGAAGGCCACATTCACCCGAATGACATGGCGATGGAAGGCCCGTACGGCGACCACACCGGCTACTACAACGAGCAGGACAGCTTCCCGGTATTTACCATCGACCGCATCACCATGCGCGAGAACCCGGTGTACCACAGTACCTACACCGGCAAGCCGCCGGATGAGCCGGCGGTGCTGGGCGTGGCGCTGAACGAGGTGTTCGTGCCCATCCTGCAGAAGCAGTTTCCGGAGATCGTCGACTTCTACCTGCCGCCGGAAGGCTGCAGCTACCGCATGGCGGTGGTGTCGATCAAGAAGCAGTACCCGGGCCACGCCAAGCGCGTGATGATGGGCTGCTGGAGCTTCCTGCGCCAGTTCATGTACACCAAGTTCATCGTGGTGGTGGACGACGACGTGAACACCCGCGACTGGAAGGAAGTGATCTGGGCGATCACCACCCGCATGGATCCGGTGCGCGATACCACGTTGATCGACAACACGCCAATCGACTACCTGGACTTTGCCAGCCCCATTTCCGGGCTGGGCGGCAAGATGGGGCTGGATGCCACCAACAAGCTGCCGGGCGAAACCAACCGCGAATGGGGCACCCCCATCGTGATGGATGCCGGCACCCGGCAGCGGGTGGACGACTTGTGGCGTCAGCTTGGGCTGTGAACATGACAAGCGGGCGGCCAGGGTTGGCTGCCGTTGTCGGCTATTGAGCTGTAATCGCTTTATGCGCCGCGCGCCCGCTAGCCACCGGCAGTTACTGCCAACCTGACACAGTGCAGCAGCACCTTGCCAACTTAACAGCGGCGGCCGGACATCGCCGCTGTTATCATGCGCGCTTTGATCCAACACGAAAGCACCACACCATGAGCAACGCCAACTCCCGCAACCGCCTGAAACGCCTGAACAGCCGCCAGCGCAAGAAACTGCGCGTGGGCGAGTTCCAGGAACTGGGCTTTACCGTGGTCGCCACCCTGAGCTGCGACGAAGTCGCAAGCGACGCGTTCCTGAACGATTGGCTGGAAGCCGTGGATGCACAAGGCGTGAGCTTTGGCGGTCACTACAACCAGGGCGAACTGGACGGCATCGTGTTCCCGGTTGGCGCCGCAACGATTACCGTCGAGCTGCGTGCCGGGCTGGTAGCCTGGCTGCAGAGCCGCAAGGAAATCACCCAGCTGCAGGCCGGCGAGCTGATGGATGTGTGGCACAGCCACTGGTAAGCCGACGGCGTGCCAGTAACATAGCAAACGGCTCCCGCGGGAGCCGTTTTTCATGCAGCCGTCACCGCTAGCGCAACGCCTGCCGCGCATACCCCAGCAGACCGTCACTGCCGTGCCGGTGGCAGGCCGCCACACAACGTTGGCCGCAGCGCCACAGCGGCCGCAACAGCCGTGTCGGACGCGGTACCGCCAGCAACTGTGCCCAGTAGAGCATGCCGGCATCGAAGCAATCGTAACCCAGCGCCAGCCAGTGGCGCCGCAGCTGCCGCTGCCAACGCGGCCAGTCATCGCTACCGGTGGCAGCGTCCAGCCACAAATGCGCACAGCTCAGGCCTTGCGCACGGTGCCAGGCCTGCCAGCTTTGCCGCTGCGCCCGCTGGCAGCGCAACCAGGCATCCGGCAACGCCGCGATCCTTCCCTGCCACAGAGCAGCCATGGGCATCTCCTATTGTGCAATGCAACAATCGTGGTATAGCCCACCCACCGCGCTCAGACCAGCGCTTTTTCCAGCCACACGATGGCGTCGTCCGGCGCGCGCGGATGCGGCTCCTCGCCGGTCTGCACATAGCCGCAGCGCAGATAGAACTACAGATTGCCCGGCAGATTGCGGCGGATCGACAGCCGCAGCCGCACATAGCCGCGCGCCAGCGCCAGCGGCTCCAGCCAGGCCAGCAACTGTTGGCCGCAGCCCTGCCCCTGCACTTGCGGCAACACCGCCACGCGCTTGATCTCCGCCACCCCGGCGCAGTCGGTCGGTAGCAGGCAGGCGGTGGCGACCACCCTGCCCGCCAGCTCGCCGATGGCGAATAGCTGGCCCTGCACCAAGCGCTGTGTCAGCGTGGCCGCGTCCTCATCCAGCGCCGTCGGGCGGCTGGATACCACGGCCTGCAGCGGGCCAAACGCCGCCTGCAACAGTGTGTGCAGGATGTCTACATCCGCCGGCCCGGCCAAGCGGCATGCGAGCTTGTCCATGCTCTCTCCCCACTAATCGTTGCCAGCCTAACAGAAGCAAAAAAATGCCGCGGTATCTTGCGACACCACGGCCAAGCTTCTTCACGTTACAGAGAGGGAAGGTAAATCTACAGTTGCAGCCAGCGCGGGCTGGTCAGTGCCGCCGGTTGCAGCACGGTGTCGAGCTGCGCCTGGGTGAGCAGACCACGGCGCAGCACGATGTCGTACACACTGCCGCCGGTCTGGTGTGCCTCGGTCGCCACTTCGGTGGCAGCGGCATAGCCGATGTAGGGATTGAGCGCGGTCACCAGCCCCACCGAGCGGTGCACGCTGTCACGCAGGTAATCGACGTTGGCAGTGATGCCCACCACGCAGTTGTCACGCAGCGTGTCGCAGGCGGCGGCCAGGTGGCTGACGCTGCGGAACAGGCTGTAGGCGATTACCGGCTCGAAGGCATTGAGCTGCAGCTGGCCGGCTTCCGCCGCCATGGTCACCGTCATGTCGTTGCCGATCACCTCGTAGGCCACCTGGGTCACCACCTCCGGAATCACCGGATTGACCTTGCCCGGCATGATGGATGAGCCTGCCTGCCGCGCCGGCAGATTGATTTCGCCGAGGCCGGCACGCGGGCCGGAGGACAGCAGGCGCAGATCGTTGCAGCTCTTGGACAGCTTCACCGCCACACGTTTCAACACACCGGACAACTGCACGAAGGCGCCACAATCCTGGGTGGCTTCGATCAGGTTGGGTGCCGTTTCCAGCGCGAGGCCAGTCAGTGCCGACAGTTTCTCGCACACCAGCGGG
>CAMLGD010000261.1 GCA_946479405.1 uncultured Vogesella sp. | reverse complement strand
ACGGCGACAAGCTGTTCCTGTCGCCGGAAAAATCGATGGAAATCCAGAAGGTGCTCAACTCGGACATCGTGATGATTTTCGATGAATGCACCCCGGGCCAGGTCGACCACGCCACCGCCGCCAAGTCGATGCGCATGAGCCTGCGCTGGGCCGAGCGCTCGCGCCGCGCCTTCGACGAACTGAAGAACCCCAACGCGCTGTTCGGCATCGTGCAGGGCAACCTGTACAAAGACCTGCGCCAGGAGTCGCTGGATGGCCTGATGCAGATCGGCTTTGACGGCATCGCCATCGGCGGGCTGTCGGTGGGCGAACCGAAGCCGGAAATGTACCGCATGCTCACCGAGCTGAAAGACATGCTGCCGGCTGAAAAACCGCACTACCTGATGGGCGTGGGCACGCCGGAAGACCTGGTACACGGCGTCGCCAACGGCATCGACATGTTCGACTGCGTGATGCCGACCCGCAACGCACGCAACGGCTGGATTTTCACCCAGTGGGGCGACGTCAAGATCAAGAACGCGCGCTACAAGGCTGACAAGAAGCCGCTAGACGAGCACTGCCAGTGCTACACCTGCCGCAACTTCAGCCGCGCCTACCTGCACCACCTGCATCGCACCGGCGAAATCCTTGGTGCGCGCCTGAACACCATTCACAACCTGTACTACTATCAGGCGCTGATGCAGGAAATGCGCGACGCCATCGACGCTGACCAGTTCGAAGACTGGAAAGCCGGCTTCCACGAGCGCCGTGCCCGTGGCGTGAACTGAGACAAGAATGAACCCGCAACGGTGGCCGCAGTCTGACGCCGTTGCGGCCAACCTTTAGCGCGGTTGGAAAACCCGCAGGCCGTGGCTACAATGCCCGTCCCGCATACAAGATCAACACCTTCAAGGGAGACCCCCATGGCTAACGCCACCGAATTCATGCAGTTCTTGCCGATGATCGTCATCTTCGTACTGTTCTGGTTCCTGCTGGTACGCCCGCAGCAGAAACGCGCCAAGGAACACCAGAAGATGCTGTCCGAAATCGTCAAAGGCGATGAAGTGGTCACCCAGGGCGGCATCATCGGCCGCGTTACCAAGACCGGCGAGCAGTATCTGAGCATCGAAATCGCCAGTGGTGTAGAAATCAACGTTCAGCGTGGCGCCGTGGGTTCCAAGCTGGAAAAAGGCACCATCAAGTCCCTGTAAGAACCGGTTTACGTGCTAGCGAGATAGAGCGAGACGAAGCAAAAACGGCAGCGGAAGCGGAATTTACAAGCAGTAAATCAGCATCCAACGCCGTTTTCAGCTCCACATCGCCGCACGCAGCAGATCATAAACAGGCTCGAAAACCCCGGGCTGCCACGGTGGCCCTTTTACTGCCTAGCCTTCCATGAACCGCTTCCCGATCTGGAAATACCTACTCATTGCGCTGGTGCTGATCACGTCGTCGATCTACACCCTGCCCAATTTCTTCGGCGAAACGCCGGCGGTCCAGGTGTCCAGCAGCCGACAATCCATTCCGGTGGATACGGCGCTGATGGCCCGCATCGAAGACGCCCTGAAACAACAGGGCATCCCTCCCCAGGGCATTTTCCTGGACGGCAACAGCCTGAAAGTCCGCTTCAAGGATCCGGATACCCAGATCAAGGCGCGCGATGCCATCCAGCAACTGCTGGGTGACAACTACATCATCGCGCTGAACCTGCTGCCGGCCTCACCCGACTGGCTGACCCGCCTGCATGCCAACCCGATGTTCCTGGGCCTGGACCTGCGCGGTGGCGTGCACTTCCTGCTGGAAGTGGACATGAAGGCCGCGGTGGAAAAGACCATGGAGCGCTACGCCGGCGACATCCGCCGCGAACTGCGCAATGCCAAGATCCGCTACGGCAGTATCAAGCGCAGCGGCAACACCGTACTGGAAGTACAGCTGCGTGACGAAGCCACCCTGACGGCCGCCGCCGACACCCTGGCGCGCACCCTGCCGACGCTGTCGTTCAGCCCGGACAAGGCCAGCAACCGCCTGATCCTGACGCTGAAGCAGGAAGAAATCAGCCGTGTGCAGGGCGATGCGGTGAAACAGAACATCACCACCCTGCACAACCGCGTCAACGAGCTGGGCGTGGCCGAGCCGGTGATTCAGCAGGCCGGCCCCAGCCGCATCGTGGTGCAGCTGCCAGGCGTGCAGGACACCGCCAAGGCCAAGGACATCCTCGGCCGTACCGCTACGCTGCAGGTACGCATGGTGGAAGACGACTCTGCCAAGATGGCCGAAGCCCTGGCTGGCAGCACGCCCGCTGGCTACGACCTGCTGGACGAGCTGACGCCGCAAGGCCCGCAGAAGATTCTGGTGAAGAAAGATGTCGAGCTGACCGGCGACAACATCAACGACGCCCAGGCCGGCTTTGACGAAAACGGCGGCGCCGCCGTGCATATCAACCTGGACGCCGCTGGTGCCGCCATCTTCCGCGACGTCACCGCGCAGAACATCGGCAAGCGCATGGCGATGATCCTGGTGGAAAAAGGCAAGGCCGAAGTGGTGACCGCACCGGTAATCCGCAGTGAAATCGGCGGTGGCCGCGTGCAGATCTCCGGCAGCATGAACCCGGCCGAAGCCAACGACACCGCGCTGCTGCTGCGCGCCGGCTCGCTGGCGGCACCGATGAACATCATCGAAGAACGCACCGTCGGCCCGAGCCTGGGTAAAGAGAACATCGAGAAGGGCTTCCACTCCACCATGTGGGGCTTTGCCGCCATCGCGGTGTTCATGATGATCTACTACGGCGCCTTCGGTGTGATCTCGGTGATTTCGCTGGCGGCCAACCTGTTCATGCTGGTGGCCATCCTGTCCATGCTGCAGGCCACGCTGACGCTGCCGGGTATCGCGGCGATTGCGCTGACACTGGGTATGGCCATCGACGCCAACGTGCTGATCAACGAGCGTATCCGTGAAGAGCTGCGCAACGGCATGCCACCGCAATCGGCGATCAACGCCGGCTACGGCCACGCCTGGGCCACGATTCTGGACTCCAACGTCACCACGCTGATCGCCGGCCTCGCGCTGCTGATCTTCGGCTCCGGCCCGGTACGCGGCTTTGCCGTGGTGCACTGCCTGGGCATCATGACTTCCATGTTCTCCGCCGTGCTGGTATCGCGCGCCGTGGTCAACCTGTGGTACGGCCGTCGTCGCCGCCTGACTAGTGTGTCTATCGGTCAGGTGTGGAAGCCGGAAAACAACTAAGGATCCTGCAAGATGGAGTTTTTCCGCATCAAACGGGACATCCCGTTCATGAGCTACGGCAAGGTGACCACCGCGATCTCGCTGGTGACCTTCATCCTTGCCGTCGTGTTCCTGTTTACCAAGGGCCTGAACCTGTCGGTGGAATTCACCGGCGGTACGGTGATGGAAGTGCAGTACCAGCAGGCGGCCAACCTGCCGGACATCCGCCACCGCGTGGAAGGCCTCAAGCTGGGCGAGGTGCAGGTACAGAGCCTGGGCACCAGCCGCGACGTGATGATCCGCCTGGCCAACAAGCCGGGCACCAACTCGGCCAAACTGTCCGAACAGGTAATGGGCCTGCTGAAGCAGGGCGATGCCAGCGTGCAGCTGCGCAAGGTGGAGTTCGTCGGCCCCAGCGTGGGCGAGGAACTGGTCACCCACGGCCTGACCGCCATTTCCCTGGTGTGTCTGGGCATCGTGCTGTACCTGGCGATCCGCTTCGAATGGCGGCTGGCGCTGTCGGCCATCATCGCCAACATGCACGACGTGGTGATCATCCTTGGCTGCTTCGCCTTCTTCCAGTGGGAATTCAGCCTCACTGTGCTGGCCGGCGTACTGGCGGTGCTGGGTTACTCGGTGAACGAATCGGTGGTGGTGTTTGACCGGATTCGCGAGAACTTCCGCCGCCCGGCGATGCGCGGCAAGAGCACTGCCGAGGTGATCGACAACGCCATTACCGCCACCATGAGCCGTACCTTCATCA
>CAMLGD010000260.1 GCA_946479405.1 uncultured Vogesella sp. | reverse complement strand
ACGCCGGACAGGCGCGCGATCAGCAAAAAGGCATACACCTGCAGCAGCGACACGCACATGCCGGCAAACAGCCGCGAGAACAGCAGAAACGGTAGCGGCTGCGGGCAGGTCAGCAGCACGCGCATGCTGCCCATCTCGCGGTCATACACCATCGACAGCGAGTTCTGCATGCCGTTGAACAGCTGCACCATGCCTACCAGCCCCGGCACGATGTACACGTCGTAGGTGATATAGGTTTCGTACGGTGGGGTGATGGCGATGCCCAGCGCGGCGCGGAAGCCGGCGGCGAACACCAGTAGCCAGATCAGCGGTCGCACCAGCGCGCCGAAGAAGCGCGAGCGCTGCTGCAAGAAGCGGCGCATCTCGCGCACGATTACCGCCCACAGAATGCGCAAGCTAGTCATGAGTTGGCTCCGGTGTGGTGGTGGAACCAGCCGTCCAGATCATGGCAGCCGGCATCGGCCAGCAGCGGCGCCACCGCGCCGGACGCCAGCAGCCGGCCGCGATGCAGCAAGGCCAGCTGGTCGTGCTGCGGGTCGATCTCGTCCACCAGGTGGGTGGCCCACAGCAGCGCCAGGCCTTGCTCGCGCGCCAGCGCATGCAGGTAGTCGATCAGCTGCTGGCGGGTGGGCAGGTCCAGCCCGACGGTGGGTTCGTCCAGCAGCAGCAGCGCCGGGCGATGCAGTAGCGCACGGGCGATTTCCACCCGCCGGCGGTGGCCGCCGTTGAGCTCGCGCACCCGTTCGCGGCGGCGTGCGGCCAACTGCAGCCGCTCCAGCTCCTCGCCGATGCGCAGTTGCAGCTGTTTGCCGTGCAGGCCCTGCAGCGCGCCGAAGTAGCTCAGGTTCTGCTCCACCGTCAGGTCCAGGTCCAGCGTCGGCTGCTGGAACACCACGCCGACGCGTGCCAGCGCTTGCGCGCGCAATGGCTGGCCAAAGATATGGATGCTGCCCTGGCGCACCGCCAGCAGGCGGGTGAGCAGGCCGAACAGCGTGCTTTTGCCGGCGCCGTTGGGGCCGAGCAGGATGCAGCACTGACCGGCGTCCACCGTCAGGCTGAGCCTGTCCAGCGCCTGGCGGCTGCCGTAGTGGTGGCTCAGGCCGTCGATATGCAGCGCGGCGCTCATGAGCCGCTCACCACCACCCCCCATGGGTAACGCCCCACCGGGATGGACTTGATCACTTTCAGCTCGGTGACGTCGATCAGCGACACGTCGTTGCTGATGCCGTTGGTCACCCACAGCTGTTTTTCGTCGGCGGAAAACTCGGCGTGCCACACGCGGCGGCCCACCAGCAGGTATTTCAGCGGCTGGTAGCTCTTGGCGTCGATCACCGCCACATGGTTAGCCGGCCCCAGCGGCACAAAGGCGTAGCGGCCATCGCGGGACAGGCGGATGCCCACCGGCTGGATACGGTCCTTGGGGATGCCGGTAATGGCGAAGCGGATGGTCTGCACGCGCTTGCGGCTGGCGACGTCGATCACCGACACCGTGCCGCCGACCTCGCTGCTGACCCACAGCAGCTTGCCGTCCGGGCTGAAGCGGGCGTAGCGCGGGCGCTGATCCACCAGGGTGTTATCCACCAGCTGGCGGCTGCGGGTGTCGATCCAGTGCACCATATTGGTGGTTTCCGAGGTGTTCACCGCCCAGCGCCCGTCCGGGCTGACCGCCATGCCTTCCGGCTCCACGCCGACATCCACCTGGCCGGCCACGCGGCGGCTGGTCAGATCGATCATGGTCACCACGTTGTTGTTCTCGTTGGCGATGTACAGCGTCTTGCCATCCGGCGCCAGCGCGAACTGCTCCGGGTCTTCGCCGGAGGGCAGGTTGTGGCTGATCTTGCCGCTGGCCAGATCCAGCACCTGCACGGTGTTGTCGTCGCTGGCGCAGATGTACAGCGACTTGCCGTCCTTCGACAGCGTCAGCCCGCGCGGGCGCTTGCCCACCGCGATGGTCTTCACCACTTTCAGGCTGTTGCTGTCGATCACCGACAGGGTGTTGTCCTTTTCGTTGGACACGTAAACGTTGGCCGCAAGGCTGAGCTGGCTGGCGGCCAGCAGTGCGCTCAGGGCCAGCGGACGGAAGGGGCGGGTGTGCATGGCATGTCCTTGTCGGAGGGGCGGGGCTACTTGCCCTTGCAGCTGACTTCCGGGGCGTCGAAGCCCAGGGTGTCCAGATCGGTACGCGGGTGCAGGAAGCCGTCCTGCGGAGACAGGCTCACCAGCGAGCGCGGCTGCGCCACCATCATCGGCTGGCGCAGTTCGCCGTTCCACGGCCGGTACGACAGCGTGCGGCCCTTGAAGCCGGCCAGCTGGAAATCCGGGCCGCGGATGTAGGCGGCCAACCTGGCGGCATCGCCACTGCCGGTGCGGCTGGCGGCCTCACCGACGCTGCGCACCGCCGCCCAGGCGGCGTAGTCCACTGCCTGCATGCTGCGGCCGCTGTGGGTGCGGAAGCGGTTTTGCAGCTGCACCGCGCCCCATTGCTCGGCGGCGGCGTGCCAGCCATCGGCGGTCAGGCCCTGGGTACCGGCCACCGGTCGCGGTAGCCAGGTGCGGTAGGACAGGTAGTCGCCGAAATCGCCGCTTTCATCCGCCACGATCAGCACGTCGTAATCGCCGCCCTGGGTGAATACCGGTACTTCGCCCTGCGCAGTGCGGCGTGCGTCGTGGCCATAGTTCCAGCTTTTATCCAGCACGATGCGGCCGCCAAAGCGCTTGGCGGCACGGCGGATGGCGGCGGCGTACAGTTTGTCTTCCGGGCGCGGCCCGGTGACCAGGAACCACTTGTTCCAGCGCCGGGTGGCCAGGTACTGCGCCAGTGCGTCGGCCTGCATCGCGCGCCCCGGCAGCGGGTGCAGCAGGTTGGGGCGGCACTGGCTCTGGCGCAGGCGGTCGTCCGGCGCACCGGCGTTGAAGAACAGGTAACGGTTGGCCGCCGGCTGCTGCAGCAGGCGGTCGATGGCGGCGGCGCTGACGTTGAGCACCACCAGGCCGGCACCCTGCTTGTCCAGCCGCGCCAGCATGTCGGCACCGCTGGCGCCCAGCGGTACGTCGATGCGCTTCAGTTCGAAGCGCTGCTGCAGGAAGCGGCCGGTGGTGTTGTTGTCGGCCAGCCCCAGCTCGGCGCCGGCACGGCCGAGGTCGGCCGGCACCGGCTCGATATTGGCCAGCGGGTTGGCCGCAGGGCGGGCCTCGGCCAGATAGCTGATGCGGATGCTGCTCTGTGCCGCGGCCGCCAGGCTTAGCAGTACGGCGGCGGCACAGGCGGCAAGTCGGGGCAGGGTGGACATGGCGCGGCCTTGCGGGTGGGTGGTGCTTGCAGCGTGGCGCAGCGTCCCGGCAGCGTCCATTCGACTTAAGTCGCATGCCGGCGAGGCCAATTTGCGACTTAAGTCGAATTGGCCCTGTGCCGGCGGCTACCCAGAATGCAGAGCGTGTTCCCCCACCGGTTGCCGCGGCAACAGCAGGACGGACACCACCGGCCCGGAGCCGAGTTCCGATCCGGCACCCACTACAACATCAGGAGAGCGAGATGAGAAAACCCCAGACACAGCGGCACTGGCGCCTGACCGCGCTGTCATCCTTGTTGGCCGCAGCCCTGCTGACGCCGGTGGCCGGCGCAGCGGTCAGCGACAAGGACATTCTCAACGACAGCAAGACCCCGCAGGACGTGGTGTCCTATGGCATGGGGCCGCAGGCGCAACGCTTCAGCCCGCTGAGCCAGATCAACAGCAAGACGGTGAAGAAGCTGGTGCCGGCCTGGAGTCTGTCGTTCGGTGGCGAGAAGCAGCGCGGGCAGGAAGCGCAGCCGCTGGTGTACGACGGGGTGATCTATGTGACCGCCTCCTATTCCCGCGCTTACGCGGTGGATGCGCGCACCGGCCGCAAGCTGTGGGAATACAACGCCCGCCTGCCGGACGGCATCATGCCGTGCTGTGACGTGGTGAACCGCGGCATGGCCATCTACGGCGACCTGGTGTACTTCGGCACGCTGGATGCGC
>CAMLGD010000259.1 GCA_946479405.1 uncultured Vogesella sp. | reverse complement strand
TCCACAGATAGGCCAGCCAGTACTGTTGCAGGATCTCGATCACAGTCGGCTCTCCTTCACACCCAGGTTGTAGCGGCGCTCCAGCCGGTGCAGCAGCACGCTGGAGACGGTGGTGATGGCCAGGTAGATGAAGGCGGCCAGAAAGCTAAACTCGAACAGCGCCATGGTGCTGCGCCCTGCGTCCTGGGTGACCTTGACGATGTCGGCCAGGCCGATGATGGACACCAGTGCCGAGGCCTTGATCAGCACCTGCCAGTTGTTGCCAAGGCCGGGCAGCGCAAAGCGCATCATCTGCGGGAACAGCACGCGACGGAACAGCAGCACGCGCCCCATGCCGTAGGCCACCGCCGCCTCCAGTTGCCCGCGCGGCACAGCCAAGAAGGCGGCGCGGAAAGTCTCGGTGAAGTAGGCGCCGTAGATGAAACCGATGGTGATGACGCCGGCAGCGAACGGGTCGATGTCGATCTGCGGCAGCGCCAGCGCATCGGTGAGCTGGTTCAGTGCAATCTGCAGGCTGTAGAACAGCAGTAGCATCAGCACCAGATCCGGCACGCTGCGGATCAGCGTGGAATAGCCCTGTGCCAGCCGGCGTAGCAGCGGTTGCGGCGACAGCTTGCACAGCGCGCCCGCCAGACCGAACAGCACGGCCAGCAGCAACGACAGCAGTGACAGCTTCACTGTCATCCAGGTGCCGGCGATGATCTGGGCCTCATAGCCATAGAAAAGCATCGGTGCTCCTTTCGAAAAAACCGCCATTGGCGAGAGTGAACCAATGGCGGAAAAGCAACTGAACCACATGCGACTGGGAGTAAGGCTCAGTTGTTGTAGATGTCGAACGAGAAGTACTTGCCGGCCAGCTTCTGGTAGGTGCCGTCCTGCAGCATGGCGGCCAACGCCTTGTTGATCTGCAGGCGCAGCGCCTCGTCTTCCTTGCGCAGGCCGATGCCGGTGCCGATGCCGAAGATTTCCGGGTCTTTCAGCGTGCCGCCGGCAAACTCGAAATTGGCACCCTTGCTGCCCTTCAGCAGGCCGTATTCGGCTTCCACCGCATCCTGCAGGCTGGCCTGGATGCGGCCGGAGGTCAGATCCTGGTACACCTGCTCCTGGTTCTGGTACGACACCACCATCACCCCGGCCGGCTCCCAGCGTTTCTTGGCATAGCTTTCCTGCACCGTGCCCTGCTGCACGCCAATGCGCTGGCCCTTCAGCGATTCCGCGCTCGGCTGCAGCTTGCTGCCCTTGCGCGCCACCATGCGGGTAGGCGAGTTATAGGTGCGGTCGCTGAAGGCGATTTGTTTCTTGCGCGCCTCGGTGATGTTCATCGATGCCAGGATGGCGTCGAACTTGCGCGCCTTCAGCGCCGGGATCAGGCCATCGAAGTCGTTTTCCACCCACACGCACTTGGCCTGCAGGCGCTTGCAGATCTCGTTGCCGAGATCGACATCGAAACCGGCGACGCCGTTGGCGGTCTTGAATTCGAACGGCGCATAGGCCGGACTGGTGCCGAACTTCAGCACGTCGCCGGGTGCGGCCAACGTGGCGGCGGACAGGCAACCCAGCGACAGGGCAAACAGGGCTTTCTTCATTTCTCGCTTCTCCTTGCAGTACCGGCCTGGCTGGCCGGCTTATCTTTTTTCCGGCAGAAAGTTCTCGGCCACCATGCAGCGCGCACCGCCGCCGCCCAGGTTCTCGATGGTGTCCAGCGGCGCATGCGCCACGCGGCCGTTGGCCTGCAGCTGCGCCTGCTGCGCCGGGCTGAAGCTGTGCCAGGCGCGGCTGGACATGGCGAACACCGCCTTGCCGTCGGCGTCGGCCAGCTCGATAACGTTGCCGCAGAAACTTTCCATCTGCCGGTAGTCGATAGCGATGATGTCCTTGCCCGCCTGCCGCAGGCTGGCGCACAGCTGTTCGCGCTGCGCCGCATCGCGGACGGATTCCAGGCACACCACCGCCAGGCGGCTGCCCACCGCCATCATCACGTTGGTGTGGTAGATGGCGGTGCCATGGCGATCGACGGCATCGAACAGCACTGCCTGGTAGCCCAGCTGCGCCAGCAGCACATGCAGCACCGCCGGGTGGCTGCGCGACGACAGGCAGACATAGGCGACGCGCGCCGGGTGGTCGAACACGATGGAGCCGGTGCCTTCCAGGAACTGCTGCTGCGCCTCGAAGTGGCTCAGGTCGGTAACCGACTCGATGTGGAAGGCCTGGCGCAGGCGCTGCAGCGTGCTGTCGCGGCGCTCGCGGCGGCGGTTGGGCGCCTCCATCGGGTACAGGAATACCCGGCCGTCGGCGTGCATGCTGATCCAGTTGTTGGGGAAGATGGAATCCGGCGTATCGCCCGGCTGCAGGTCGTCGATCACCTGTACCTGCACCCCGCTGGCACGCAGCGCCGCCACGTAGCCATCGAACTCGGCACTGGCCGCGTGCTGCGCGCATTCCGGCTGTTGTTCCGGCTTCTGGAAGCGGTTGGAATCACTGGTTTCCGGGTTGGAAAAGAAATTCACCGGACGCACCATCACGATATTGCGGGTAGTCTGTTTCATACTGAGCTTCCTTCGCCGATTCAGGCCAGCAAGGCAAAAAGATTCTTCGGGTTTTGCGGGCGCGGAATCAAATCAATTAGCTGGCCGATATTCAATTCCGTCGCCTTATCCAGCACATAACGCAGTGCCGAGAAATCCTCCAGCGCAAAACCCACCGAATCGAACACGGTAATATCACCATCATTTTCGCGGCCGGGTTTCTGGCCATTCAATACCTGCCAGAATTCGGTTACCGGGAAATCCGCCGGCATCTGCTGGATGTCGCCTTCGATGCGCGTTTGCGGCTCGAACTCCACGAACACCCGCGCCATGGCCAGGATGCCGGCATGCAGCTCGGTCTTGCCCGGGCAGTCGCCACCCACCGCGTTGATATGCACGCCGGGCCGCACCATGTCGGGGGTGAGGATGGTGGCGTAGTTCTTGTCAGCGGTGACGGTGGTGATGATGTCGGCCTCGCGGCAGGCCTGCTGGCTGCTGGTGCAGGCAGTGAGGCGCACGCTGTCCAGGCCTTCCAGGTTCTGTTGCAGCTTGCGGGTGGCGGCGGCATCGATGTCGTAGAGGTAGAACTGCGTGATGCCCAGCAGGCGGTGGAAGGCCAGGATCTGGAACTCGCTTTGCGCGCCGTTGCCGATGATGGCCATGCTGCGGCTGTCCGGCCGCGCCAGCACGCTGGCGAACAGTGCCGAGGTAGCGGCGGTGCGCAGCGCGGTGGTGATGGTCAGCTCGCTCAGCAACAGCGGGCTGCCGGTAGACACCTCGGCCAGCGCGCCAAAAGCCATGACGGTGAGCAGATTGTCGCGGGTGTTTTTCGGGTGGCCATTCACATATTTGAAGCCGTAATATTGTTCGTCCGAAGTCGGCATCAATTCAATTACGCCATCGCTGGAGTGATTGGCGACCCGGGCGCATTTCTCGAAACTTTCCCAGCGGCGATAATCTGACTCGATATAATCGGCCAGCTCACCAATAAAATTGGCAATGCCAACCCGGTTGACAATATTGCGGATATCACGGGTGTCGATATAACGTGTCATGGCTGCGGCCTTTCGGGGAAACGGTGTCGTGTGGTGTTTTTCTGGACGCTATTTTCCCTACCGTAGCTGCCAATATGAAGTTGCAGAATTGAGCAATTTTTAATGTCGGCTTTACAAATTGCCAAGGCAATCCAACAATATGTCAATGAACGATACCGACCGACAACTGCTGGCCCTGCTGCGCGACAACGCGCGCATGTCCGTTACCGAGCTGGCGCAGAAACTGCGCGTCTCGCGCGCCACGGTGCAGAACCGCATCGACAAGCTGGAACAAAGCGGGGTGATCATCGGCTACACCGTACGGCTGAAGCCGGAGGCGGAGGAACACCGCATCCGCGCCTGGATGGGCATCGCGGTGGAGGGCAACCGGGCGCCGGCGGTGCTGCAGGCGCTGCGCGGGGAGCCCAACGTCTACGCGCTGCACTCCACCAACGGCCGCTGGGACAT
>CAMLGD010000258.1 GCA_946479405.1 uncultured Vogesella sp. | reverse complement strand
GGCGATGGATGTTTTCCACCACCACGATGGCGTCGTCCACCAGGATGCCGATGGAAAAGATCAGCGCAAACAGCGATACGCGGTTGAGGGTGAAGCCCCAGGCCCAGGAGGCGAACAGGGTGGCGGTATGCGTCAGGATCACCGCCACGCCGACGATGGCTGCTTCGCGGCGGCCCAGCGCCAGCATTACCAGTGCCACCACCGAGGCGGTGGCGAACGCCAGCTTCTGGATCAGCTTCTGCGCCTTGTCATTGGCGGTGGCGCCGTAGTTGCGGGTAAGGGTGACCTCGACATTGTCCGGCACCATGCTGCCGTGCAGCTGCTCGACACGGGCCACCAGCGCATTGGCGATGTCCACCGCGTTCTGTCCCGGCTTCTTGGTGATGCTGATGGTTACCGCCGGCGCTTCACCCTTGGTGTCGCCATACCATACATAGCGTGCTGGCTGCTGCGCGCCGGCGCTGACTTCGGCCACATCGCGCAGGTACACCGGCTTGCCATTACGCACCGCCACGATCAGCTCGGCCACCTGCTCGGCATTCTGCAGAAAGGGGCCGGCTTCCAGCGTGATGGCACGCTGATCCACCACCTGGCCCAGCGGCAGTGCGAAATTGGCGCCGGCCAGCGCGCGGCGCAGATCATCTACTGTCAGGCCGGTTGCGGCCAACCTCTGCGGCTGCAGGCTGACATTGATGGCCTGGCCGGGGCCGCCGATGGTGGCCACCTCGCGGGTGCCGGGCACGCGCTTGAGTTCGCCTTCCAGCGCATGGGCGATGCGCTCCAGGTCCAAGCTGCCCAGGCTGTTGTCGCGGCTGTGCAGGGTGAAGGTGACGATGGGCACATCATCGATGCCCTTGGGCTTGATCAGCGGCTGGCCCACGCCCAGACCCGGCGGCAGCCAGTCGGCATTGCTGTTCACGGTGTCATAGAGGCGCACCAGTGCGTCGATGCGCGGTACGCCCACCTTGTACTGCACGGTAATCACCGCCATGCCGGGGCGGGACACGCTGTAGACGTGATCCACGCCGTCGATCTGCCCCAGCACCTGTTCGGCCGGCTGGGCCACCAGGCTTTCCACGCTGTCGACGCTGGCGCCGGGGAAGGGGATCAGCACATTAGCCATGGTGACGTTGATCTGCGGCTCTTCCTCGCGCGGCGTCACCAGTACCGCGAACAGGCCCAGCAGCAGCGCCACCAGTGCGATCAGCGGCGTGATGCGCGCCTGCTGGAAGTAGGCCGCCAGCCGTCCGGCGATGCCCATCTTGTCGCTGCTGTGCATCAGCGTGCTCCTGCCGGAGTGGCGGCCAGCGCCGCTGCCTGCTCGGCGTTGGCCGCAATGCGTTCACCGGCCTTCAGGCCGGACAGCACCGGGTAGACATTGCCCTGCGGCGTACCCAGCCGTACGTAGCGCAGGCTGGGCTTGCCGGCGGCATCTACCACGTAGACGGCATCGAACTCGCGCTGGTGGCTGACAGCTATGGCGGGCACGCTCAAACGTGTGCCAGGCTGGCTACGGGTGCTGAAGCTGGCGCTGGCCATCTCGCCCACCACCGGCTTGCTGCCGGCGGCCAGGTTGATGCGCACGGTGCGGGTCTGGCTGCCGGCGTCGGTGGCCGGGAACCACTCGATGCGGCCAACCTGCAGCACCTGCCCGCGCCAGTTAAGGCTTACCGGTGCATCCTGGCGGATATCGGCATAAGCGCTGGCCGGTAGCTGCAGCTCTACGCGCAGCGCGTTGGGGTCGTATAGCTCGACGATGGGCTGCCCCGGCATGGCCAGCGCACCCTGGTCGCCATTGACGCGGGCGATGGTGCCGGCAAACGGCGCGGTGAGGCGGTAGAGCCCGGCTTGGGCGCCGGCGGCACGTGCGGAGGCGATCTGTGCCCGCGCCTGCGCCTCGGCGGTTTGTAGCTGTGCGCGGGCTTGTTCCAGCGCCGCGCCGCTCAGGAAGTGCTCGGCGGCGAGTTTGGCGCTGCGCTGGTAGTCGCGGCGTGCCTGTGCCAACTGGGCGTTGGCCGCCGCAATCTGTGCCTGACTGGCGGCGGCGTTCTGCCGTGCCGCCTCGCCATCCACTTGTGCCAGCAGCTGCCCGGCGGCTACCCGCTGCCCGGCGTGGACGTTGAGGGCGGTCAGTCGGCCGGCTACCGGCACCGATAGCTGCGCGCTGCGCTGCGACTGGATCACACCCTGGATGCTGTATTGCCGGGCGCTGGCACTGTCGCCCAGCTGGAGGGTGGCCAGTGGCGCGGCATGAACGCTGGGCAGTAGCAGCAGGCAGGCAGGCAGCAGGTTGGTGCGGAACATGGGCGATGCTCTCCGTCGGCATTGGCCGAATTTCTATGTCTTGAAACATAATATAAAAATCTATAATGTACAAGCTGGGAGGCGCTGGCAATGTTTGCCGGCGTGACTTCACCATTAGTCGAGGAGAACGCAATGCTCAAGCAAACGGCACATGATCTGGTGGCGGCAGCCAAGGCCCAGATCCGGGAGTGTTCGCTGCCGCAAGCGCAGCAACTGCTGGCGGCGGGCCAGCCGCTGCTGCTGGATGTGCGCGAGCCAGAGGAGTTTGCCGCCGGGCATCTGGCCGGCGCGGTGAATATCCCACGTGGTTTGCTGGAATTCCGTTTGTCAGGTGACCCTGCGCTTGCCGAGGTTGGCCGCCAGGTGGTGCTGTATTGCAAGAGCAGCGGCCGCGCGGCGCTGGCGGCACGTGTGATGCAGGAAATGGGATACCAGGATGTAGTGTCGATTGCGGGGGGCTTTGACGCGTGGCTGGCAGCCGGCATGCCGGTAGAAAAACCGCGCCCGCTGGGCTTCGATTAAGTCGCGCAGCATGTTGCGGCCGGACGGTGGCAGTCTGGCCGCAAGGTTTCTATGCTGTTGGTGGTCTAGTACAGCCCGAAGATGCCCAGCAGGGTGAACACCAGCACAAAACAGGTCACACCGGTCAAGATCAGATTGGTATGCCGCTCCTTGGCCAGCGACACCTCCAGCGAACGCTCCTGGTGCTTGACTGCATTCAGCTGCTTTTGCAGCTCCAGCTTCTCGCCATCCAGCCGCGCTACGCTGTCCAGCAGCAGGCTAAGTGGTACTTCGGTGATCTTGTCGGTTTCCCAGCTGCTGATCAGCTGCCCGACACGCTCCTTGAAATAGCGGCCGGAGCGTTGCTCGCTGTCCAGCCATTCAAAGTCAAAACCCTGTGCCGCCAGGCGGGAATTACGCTTGATGCGCGCTTCCTCTCCGTCTGCCTCCGGGCTGGGCAGGGTCGTGGGGGGCACGCTGTAGTCGGCAAAATGGTTTTTCAGCCACTGGATGATCTGGGCGTAGGCGTAGCTGGTCAGCCCCAGATTGGCGATTTCCGGGCTGAGCAAGAAGCCGGACCGCGGGCCGAACTGCACCATGCGCCGCGCGTGATCCACGCTCACCTGCAGGCAGTTGCGAGTGTTCATCCAGTCGCTGGCTTCGCCCTGCATGGTTTTCCATTGTGTACCCTGCACCATGGCATAGGCCTGGAACTGGATGCGGAAAAAATCGGATAGCTGGGTCTTGGCCAGGCTGCGCCGCGCGAACACGTAGATGATGTTGCCGTTGCTGCTGAGCGCCAGCAATTGGTCGCCATGGGTAACGGCCTGGCTGGCCAGGTAGGTTTCGTTCTCCAGCGCTGGCAACGGTGGCGGTTCCGGCGGGCTGGCAGTGCTTGTTTTACTGGCCTTGATATTCATCGGAGGGATGGCAGTAGACTTTAAACACACTCAAGCGTACACGATTTTTATCGCCACGGTAGCTGCCTGACAGGCCGCCGGGTGGCCAGGCTCAATACAGGGCATGACGCACTGCTTCTGGGCGCAGCTGGTCGATGTCAGTGCCATAGAGCGAGGCTTCCGGGGCTGCCAAGCCAGCTTGCAGCTGGCACGGGGTTTGCTGAAGGTGTACTGCGGAGTCTGCATGCAGACCCCCGCTTGAGAGTCTGTCCCGTTGCTTCTGTCTCACCATCATCAGAGACCGCCCGTTCCCGCCGGAACGGGCGATTTTTTT
>CAMLGD010000257.1 GCA_946479405.1 uncultured Vogesella sp. | reverse complement strand
TTGCCTCCAGCGGGCTGACGAGTAGGTCGTTGCGGCCAACCAGTGACAACGTCGGGCAAGGTAGGCGCCGGGTAAATAATGCGGTGGTTAGTGTCATGTCCAATAGCGCACGCTGGCTTTCTACCTGACAGTTGCTTGCCAGCCATTGCGCACTGGCCGGCTCGACATCGGGTGATAGCAGCATGCGGCGCACTTCCGCTGCCGTCGGCTGATGCTTGCCCTGTTGAAACAGGTTCAGGCCCAGCAGAATATCTGGCGCGGTCAGTGCAAGGCGCCAGGTGGATAGTGTCAGCCCGCCCGGCGGTACGCTGGCCAGCAGCACGGCAGCAGGGGCCGTGTGCTGGCGCAGGTATTGCTGGATGACAAAGCCCCCCATGGAGTGGCCGATCAGCACCGGTGGTTGCGGTAGTTGGCCGCAAGCCCAGGCAACATCCGCCACATAGTCGGAGATGCCGTAACTGTGCAGCTGCTCGCGCCCGGGGCTGTTGCCGTGACCACGCAGGCTCAGCGCCCAGCAGTCGTAACCCTGCTGGCTGAACCACGGTAGAAAGTGCTGCTGCCAGCAGCTGGCCGCGCTGTAGGCGCCATGCACAAACAACAGCGGCGGGGCCGCGTTGGCTCCGCCGCTGGCTGTCGCGTGCAATAGTTCCAGTGCCTGGCCGCTCACAGCACTTCCGCGGCGTGGTCGGCCAGTCGCGAGCGTTCACCACGTTGCAGGGTGATGTGTCCGGAGTGGTCCCAGCCTTTGAAGCGGTCTACTACATAGGTCAGGCCGGAGCTGCCCTCGGTCAGGTACGGGGTGTCGATCTGGCTGATATTGCCGAGGCAAACCACCTTGGTGCCGGGGCCGGCGCGGGTGATCAGCGTCTTCATCTGCTTCGGGGTCAGGTTCTGTGCCTCGTCGATGATCAGGTACTTGTTGAGGAAGGTGCGGCCGCGCATGAAGTTGAGCGATTTGACCTTGATGCGGCTGCGGATCAGGTCGTGGGTGGCGGCGCGGCCCCAATCGCCGCTGTCCTCCTCGGTGCGGTTGAGCACATCCAGGTTGTCTTCCAGTGCCCCCATCCACGGCAGCATTTTTTCCTCCTCGGTGCCGGGCAGGAAACCGATGTCCTCACCCACTGGCACGGTAACGCGGGTCATGATGATCTCGCTGTACAGCTTCTGCTCCAGTGTCATCGCCAGCCCTGCGGCCAACGTTAGCAGCGTTTTGCCGGTGCCGGCCTGGCCTAGCAGGGTGATGAAGTCCACCTCAGGGTTCATCAGCAGGTTGAGGGCAAAGTTCTGCTCACGGTTGCGCGCAGTGATGCCCCACACGTTATTTTTCTGATGGCTATAGTCGCGCAGTGTTTCCAGTACGGCGGTTTTGCCATCCAGCTGGATGACGCGACATTGCAGCAGTTGCTCGCCTTGCTGCCATAGCAGCTGATTGAGGATCAATCCCGGCACGTCCGGGCCTTTCAGCTGGTAGTAGGTGCGGCCGTGCTCCTGCCAGGACTTGAGGTCCTTGCCGTTGCGGTCCCAGAAGCCCTGGTCGATCTCGCGCATGCCGGTGTACAGCAGATCGGTGTCTTCCAGCACCTTGTCGTTGAAGTAGTCTTCCGCCTCCAGCGCCAGCGCCCGCGCCTTGATGCGCATATTGATGTCTTTGGACACCAGGATCACGTTGCGCGACGGCTCCAGCTGCTTGAGCGCCATCACGATGCCCAGGATCTGGTTGTCGGCCTTCCCCACCGGCATCGATGCCGGCAGCGTGGCGTGAATGGCCTGGGTCTGCAGCAGCAGGCGACCAGTGGCGGCCTCGCGACTGGCGTTTTTCAGCTCGATACCATCGGTGATGTCGGCACCGGCCTGGCTGACGATTTCATCCAGAAAACGGCTGGCCTGGCGGGCATTGCGCGCTACTTCGGACATGCCCTTCTTGTGGGTGTCCAGCTCTTCTAGCGTGATGATAGGGATGAAAACGTCGTGTTCCTCGAACCGGAACAGGCAGGTGGGGTCATGCAGCAATACGTTGGTGTCGAGAACGAAAAGTTTGATGTTTTTGCTCTTTTTGCGGCTTGCCATGATAGGGCCCCCTTGGCTGGCGGGGCCCACCCCATGTGCGCCCCGCTTAAAGCGTGTTCACGAACGCAAGCACTTCTTCAACATGGCCCGGCACTTTCAACCCGCGCCACTGGCGAAGGATGTTGCCGGCACCGTCGATCACAAAGGTGCTGCGTTCAATCCCTCTCACCTGTTTGCCGTACATGTTTTTCAGCTTCATTACAGCAAACAGATTACATACAGTTTCCTCCGGATCGCTGATCAATTCAAATGGCAATTCGAACTTCGCTTTAAAGTTCTCATGCGATTTGATGTTGTCTCGTGAAACACCGATGACGCGCGCACCGGCGGCGGCAAAGGCAGCGTGCTGGTCGCGAAAGCCCTGGGCCTCGGTGGTGCAGCCCGGTGTGTTGTCCTTGGGGTAAAAGTACAACACTGTCAGTTGGCCATCGGGCAGGCTGATTGTTTGGCCGGAGGTAGTGGGAGCGGTAAAAATTGGGCAAATTTCCATGCTTGTATTCCTTGTCACGATGGGCGCTTGAGTAGTGCCAACACGGCACCGCTGCCGCCCTGATGGCTGGCTGTTTCGCAAAAGGCCAGCACGTCCGGGTGATGGCTGAGCCAGGCTCGGACCATCTTGGGTAACACCGGTTCGCCACGGGAGCTCAAACCCTTGCCATGAATGATGCGCACGCACTGGCCGACCTGTCTGGCTCGGTGCAGGAACAGCGCCAGCCGCTCATGCGCCTCGAAGCGGTCCAGGCCATGCAGGTCCAGCTCGGCACATACTGGCCAGTGGCCGCTACGCAGCTTGCGTAGTGTGCCGCTGGGCATGCCGGGGCGGCTGTGTTGCTGGGCGATGTCGGCGGGTTCAAACCAGCCCAGCATCTGGGCAAACAAGCCGTCGGGCGTACTGGCTGCTTGCTGATTGTGCGGCTGACGGAGTGGTCGAGGCTTGGGTCGCGGTAGCGGGTGTTGCACACGGCCATCCGGTTTCAGCGGTAGCACATTGCGCATCAGGCTAGAGAAGTCTGGCTCTGGCTCGGGGTTGGCCGCAACGACCACAGGCAAGACCCTTGCGGGCCTTGCCTGTGGCTTGATCGGTTTGAGCTGCTCCTTGAGCGACTTCAATGCTGCTGGGCTCAGTGGTCCAGGAAGCGCTCAGCGTCCAGGGCTGCCTGGCAGCCGGAGGCGGCACTGGTAATCGCCTGGCGGTAGATGTGGTCCTGCACGTCGCCAGCGGCAAACACGCCCGGTACACTGGTGGCAGTGGCGTTGCCGTCACGGCCGCCACGGGTCACGATGTAGCCGGTTTCATCCAGCTCCAGCTGGCCCTGGAAGATGTCGGTGTTCGGCTTGTGGCCGATGGCGATGAACACGCCCATCAGCTTGAGTTCTTCCGTGCTGCCATCGTTGAACTTCAGGCGGGCACCGGTCACGCCGCTGTCGTCGCCGAGTACTTCGTCCAGGTTGGCATTCAGCTTCAGGGTGATTTTGCCTTCGGCTGCACGTGCGTTCAGCTTGTCGACCATGATTTTTTCAGCGCGGAAGCTGTCGCGACGGTGGATCAGGGTAACGTGCTTGGCAATATTGGCCAGGTATAGGGCTTCTTCCACGGCGGTGTCGCCACCGCCCACTACTGCCACGTCCTGGTTGCGGTAGAAGAAACCATCGCAGGTGGCGCAGGCGGACACGCCCTTGCCGGAGAAGGCCTGTTCCGACGGCAGGCCCAGGTACTTGGCAGAGGCACCGGTGGAGATGATCAGCGCGTCGCAGGTGTATTCGCCGGAGTCGCCGATCAGGTGGAACGGTTTCTCGTCCAGCTTGGCGGTGTGGATATGGTCGAAGATCATTTCGGTGCCGAAGCGTTCGGCGTGCTGCTGGAAGCGTACCATCAGCTCCGGACCCTGTACGCCGGCAACGTCGGCAGGCCAGTTGTCCACGTCGGTGGTGGTCATCAGCTGGCCGCCCTGGGCCATGCCGGTGATCAGCACCGGCTTGAGGTTGGCGCG
>CAMLGD010000256.1 GCA_946479405.1 uncultured Vogesella sp. | reverse complement strand
GCCTATGCCAGCGGCGACGGCCCAGTTACTAATTTGCTGGGCAATGCAGTGGATACCCAAGCGTGAATGCACCCATTGCACAGCAACAACTGCGATAAAACCTCTCCAGCTATAACGCCTGATTACACTCCTGCCATTCACCAGTAATTACGCCGAAATGTTTTAAGCATTTAATTTACAATTTCATGCTATGCATCACCATTTGCAAGAAATCGACTATGAATAAAAAACTGATTACCGCCGGCCTGATGAGCTGCCTGTTCGCAACGCTGGCCAATGCCGCCCCAGACAACGGCTATGCACTCACCAGCGATGAAGTGCGGCACAACACCAACGCTTACGCCGGCGTCAACATCGCCCTGGGCAACAAGCTGGTGCCCACCCTGGTGCTGGGCGTGTTCGATACCCGCGTCAAACAGAACGGCAACACCGAAGGCGCCAACCTGGCTGTGCACATCAACGTGCTGGGCGGTGTCAGCCTCAGCAAGCTGAAACTGAGCTACCTGAACGGCAAGAACGACCTGCAGGGTGAAATCGGTGGCGGCTACGACCTGGGCAAGCAAGCTCCGTTCGCCAGCCTGGGCATCAATGCGCCGTTTGGCGCCATTGGTGTGGACGGTTTCTCGCTGCGTGAGCTGGCGCCATCGCTGACCATCCACAGCCAGGAAGAATTCAATACCCCGAACACCAGCTGCCAGAATGTCGGCCTGGGCCAGGGACAGTTCTTTGACAGCACCTGCAGCAACGCGCCGGGCTAAGCAGCACTTTTCCAATCCAGCCAGCAGTAGCACTGGCCAAAACCGGGAATGACAACATGAAAAAAGTACTTGCCACTGCTGCCGTGATCGGCAGTCTGTTTGCTGCCAATGCGCAGGCGATCGGCTTCGGCTACGATCTGGTAACCGATGGTGTGAAGCACAACACCAACGCTTACGCCGGCGTCAACATCGCCCTGGGTAACAAGCTGGTGCCCACCCTGGTGCTGGGCGTGTTCGATACCCGTGTCAAACAGAACGGCAACACCGAAGGCGCCAACCTGGCCGTGCACATCAACGTGCTGGGCGGTGTCAGCCTCAGCAAGCTGAAACTGAGCTACCTGAACGGCAAGAACGACCTGCAGGGTGAAATCGGTGGCGGCTACGACCTGGGCAAGCAAGCTCCGTTCGCCAGCCTGGGCATCAATGCGCCATTTGGCGCCATTGGTGTGGACGGTTTCTCGCTGCGTGAGCTGGAGCCATCGCTGACCATCCACAGCCAGGAAGAGTTCAATACCCCGAGCACCAGCTGCCAGAATGTCGGCCTGGGCCAGGGGCAGTTCGTTGACAGCACCTGCAGCGACGCGCCGATCTGATCCGCGGTTGTACTGTCACATCACGCCGGGTACCTGCCCGGCGTTTTTCATTGCCGTATTACGCTCACAGCCAGCGCCGCACCCGCTGGCAGTAAGTACGGTAGTCGTCGCCAAAGTGCGCAGCCAATGCACGCTCTTCCGGCAGTATCTGCAAGCAACTGATCCACAGCCAGAACAGCAGCGGCCCCGCCAGCGTCGCCCAGTTGCCCAGCCACAACGCCCAGGCCAGCAACAGGCACAGCATGCCCAGGTACATCGGGTTGCGGCTGATACGGTAAAAGCCGCTGACCACCAGCACCGTGCTGTTCTGCGGCTTCAGCGGATTCACCGTGGTGTGCTGGCGGAAAAAAGCCAGCACCGCGCTACCATCCAGCAATAGCCCCAGCGCCACCAATGGCCATGCCAGCGCCGCCGGCAGCGGCATCGCGGCAGTGGGCAGCCAGCCGTGCAAGCCGTACATCAACAAGGCACACAACAGGCCCACCACAGGCGGTGGCACCCGGCATTCCAGCCAGCGCATACGCTTACTCCCTGATAGGCCGCGCCAGGCGCAGGCCGTTGAAAATCACCAGCAGGCTGGC
The DNA here is from genome assembly GCA_946479405.1 of uncultured Vogesella sp. The sequence continues at coordinate 2,153 of CAMLGD010000256.1, read as the reverse complement.
GCCCACGTCGGCGAACACCGCCATCCACAGGCTGGCAACACCGGCCAGCGCCAGCACGAAGAATACCGCCTTGATCGCCAGTGCCAGCACGATATTGGCACGCAGTACCGCCATGCTGCGCCGCGCATGGGCAAATAGCTGCGGCAGCTTGTCGAGGCGGTCTTCCATCAGCGCCACCTGCGCGGTTTCCAGCGCCACATCGCTGCCGGCGGCGCCCATGGCGATGCCCAGATCCGCCTGCACCAGCGCCGGTGCATCGTTGACGCCATCGCCCACCATCGCCACCGCGCCGTGATCCGCCAGCATACGGATGCTGGCCAGCTTGTCCTCCGGCAGCAAGGCACCGGCGGCGTCGGCAATACCGGCGGCGGCGGCGATGCGCGCCACTTCCGCCGGGTGGTCGCCGGACAGCACCATCAGCCGCATGCCCTGCTGCTGCAACGCCGCCACCGCGGCAACGGCTTCCGGCCGCAAGCTGTCCGCCACCGTCAACTGCGCCAGCAAAAAGCCATCGCGGCACAGCAGCATGCCGCCGCGTAGCGGCTGATCGCCTGCGGCCAACGTTGCCGCCATAACCCCCAAGCGCGTGGCCAGCCGGGCATTGCCCAGCCCGTAGCGCACCCCGTCGATGCGCGCGATGACGCCCTCGCCGGCCAGCTCCTGCAGCGCCGCCACCGGCAGCGGGGCAATGTCCTGTTGCTGCGCCGCCTGCAGCACCGCGCGTGCCAGCGGGTGGGTGGAATGCGCCTCCAGGCTGGCGGCCAGCTGCAGCGCAACGGTGCTGTCGATGCCGGCTGCCAGCGGCTGCACGCGCTCCAGCACCGGTTGGCCGCGGGTCAGGGTGCCGGTCTTGTCCAGCGCCACTACCCGCACCCGCGCCGCGGTTTCCAGCGCCGCCCCGCCCTTGATCAGCATGCCCTGGCGCGCGGCGGCGGACAGCGCCGACAGCAGCGTCACCGGCGTGGCGATCACCAGCGCGCACGGGCAGGCGATCACCAGCAGCACCAGCGCCTGATACAGCGCCTGCGGCCACGGCAGCCAGCCGACCAGCGGTGCGGCAATGGCAAACAATAGCGCCAGGCCAACCACCAGCGGCGTGTACACCGCGGCGAAACGGTCGATGAAACGCTGGGTGGCCGCCTTGCCGGCCTGCGCGTCGCGTACCCGCTCGATGATGCGCGCCAGCAGGCTGCCGTCGGCGGCGGCGCTTACCTGTACCGTCACCAGCGCGGCGCCGTTGATGGTGCCGGCAAATACCGTGTCACCCGGCCCCTTGGCCAGCGGCAGGCTTTCGCCATTGATCGCCGCCTCGTCGAAATCGCTGTGGCCGTCGACGATGTGGCCGTCCAGCGGCACGCGCTCGCCCGGGCGCACGCGCACCATGCGGCCAACCTCCACACTAGCGGCCGCCACCTGCTGCCAGCCGTCAGCGTGCTGCACCCAGGCCTGCTCCGGCTTCAGCGCCATCAGCGCCCGCACCGCGGCGCCGGCGCGCGCCAGCGACATCGCCTCCAGCCGCTCCGACAGCGCAAACAGGAACAGCACCATCGCCGCCTCCGGCCACTGCCCCAGCAGCATGGCGCCGGCCACCGCCAGGCTCATCAGGAAGTAGATGTTGAGGCTGCGGCTCTGCAGCGCGTACCAGCCCTTGCGCGCGGTACCGCGCCCGCCCAGCAGCATCGATGCCGCCGCGGTGGTGACCACCGGCCAGCCGTTTTCCGCCTGGCCGGCAAACACCAGCCCCTCGGCCAAGGCTGCCAGCAGGCCGGCGGCCAGCAGCGGCCAACGTGCCGGCGATGGCGGGGCGGCAGGGTTGGCCGCAGTGTTCTGCAATTCTGCAGGCAGGCCGATGGCGGCCAGCGCCTGCTGCACGGCGGCCAGGCTGGCGCCTTGCTGATGCACGATCAACGTGCGCTCGATGTAGTTGAAGTCCAGCTGAAGCACGCCGGCCATGCCGGCCAGCGCCTTTTCCACCATGCGCCCCTCGGTGGGGCAGTCCATCGCCGCGATGCTCAGCCGCCATTGCTGGCTGCCGGCCGGCGGCGGCGCACTCACGACGGAAGCTGCCGTGGCGCAGGCGGTGCCGCAGGCCGCGTGCTCGTGGTCGTGGTCGTGGTCGTGGTCGTGGTCGTGGTCGTGGTCGTGGTCGTGGT
>CAMLGD010000255.1 GCA_946479405.1 uncultured Vogesella sp. | reverse complement strand
TCGACAACCCGGACAAGAAAAAGTGGGTAGACCTGCTGTCCTTGCTGCTGGGCATGGCGGTGACCGTGCCGCTGGCGTGGTGGGCGGCACAGCGGGCCCGCTTCGAGACCCTCAACCGTTCGCTGGGCAACTATTTCAGCATGGAGGCGGCGGGATCGTTTCTGGCGCTGATCATCCTGTACAAGCTGGGCGATGCCTTTGCCGGCGCGCTCACCACTACCTTCCTGCTCAAGGGCATGGGCTTTGCCCAGGCCGAGATCGGGGTGGTGAACAAGGTGATCGGCATCTGGCTGACCATCGTCGGTGCGCTGGCCGGTGGCGCGCTGATGCTGAGGCTGGGGCTGTACCGCGCGCTGATGGCGTTTGGCGTGCTGCAGCTGCTGTCCAACCTCGGTTTCTGGCTGGTGGCGGTGTCCGGCAAGGGGGCGTGGGGCGGTTTCGAGCTGCCAGCGTTCGACTGGCTGATCGTGGCGCTGAAGGACAGCACCCAAGTGGATTACCTGCTGCTGTTCGCGGTGGCGGTGGAAAACCTGTCCAGCGGCATGGGCACCGCGGCGTTCGTGGCGTTCCTGATGGCGCTGTGCAACCAGAAATTCACCGCCACCCAGTTTGCGCTGCTGTCGGCGTTTGCCGCCGTTGGCCGCGTGTGGGTGGGGCCGCTGTCCGGGGTGCTGACCGAAAGCATCGGCTGGCCGGCGTTCTTCCTGTTCTCCACTGGCGCCGCCTTGCCCGGGCTGATCATGCTGGCGCGCTTGAAGGTGCGGGTGCAGGCACTGGACGTGCCGCGCGGCGCGGTAGCGCTGGACGATTGATGTTCGCTGTTAGCCAGCAAAACGCCCCGCAGTGCGGGGCGTTGTCGTATCTGCTGCTGCGGCTCACGCGGCTGCGGCCAACCTTTTCGCCGCCTCGGCCAGGCGTTTGCCTTGGGCGATGGCCAGCTTCTTTTCATCCTCGCTGATCGGCGCATGCTGGCTGCCGGCCACGTGGCTGGGGCCATACGGCGTGCCGCCGGTGGTGGTGTGGACGACGGCCGGCTCGGTGAACGGCAGGCCCATGATCAGCATGCCGTGGTGCAGCAGTGGCAGCATCATCGACAGCAGGGTGGATTCCTGGCCGCCGTGCTGGCTGCTGCTGCTGGTGAACACGCAGGCCGGCTTGCCGACCAGGGTGCCCTGCATCCATTCTGGGGCGGTGCCATCCAGGAAGTACTTCATCGCTGCCGCCATATTGCCGAAGCGGGTGGGACTGCCCAGTGCCAGGCCGCTGCACTCGGCCAGATCCTGCTTTTCCACGTACGGCGCGCCGCTGTCCGGTACCGCCGGCGCGGTGGCCTCGCACACGGTGGATACCTTGGGTACGGTACGCAGGCGGGCGCGGCAGCCGGGCACACTGTCGATGCCGCGGGCGATCAGCCGCGCCAGCTCGCGGGTGGCGCCGTGCTGGCTGTAATAAAGCACCAGAATATCCTGCATGGACTGTCCTATCGGTTAACATTGGCCACCCGCATTTTAACGGCTTGCCATTACCGTGTCCTTTCCCGTTCCCGCCGTGCTCGGCTTTGCCGACTTCATCCGTCGCCGCCTGGCGCAGCAGCGTGTGCTGCAGGTGGCGGGCAGCCTGACCTTTACCACCCTGCTGGCGCTGGTGCCGCTGCTGACCATCGCGCTGACGGTGATGTCGGCGTTTCCGGTGTTTTCCGACTACAGCACCCGCTTCAAGGTGATGCTGCTGTCGACGCTGGTGCCGGAGTTCGCCGGCAAGGTGATCACCGTCTATATGCGCCAGTTTGCCGACAATGCCGAAAAACTCACCGCCGCCGGCATCGTGATGCTGGGGGTGACCTCGCTGATGCTGATGTCGACGGTGGAGCGCACCTTCAACAGCATCTGGGGCGTGCGCCGCGCGCGGCCGTGGCTGCAGCAGAGCATGGTGTACTGGACGGTGCTGACGCTGGGGCCGCTGGTGCTGGGCGGCGGTCTGCTGGGCTGGCGCCTGCTGTTCAAGACCACGCATATCGAGCGCGTGTCACCGCTGCTGGACGAGAGCCTGCAGGCGCTGGGCAGCATCGGGCTGACCATGCTGGTGCTGGCCTTGCTGTTCCGCATTCTGCCCAACCGGTATGTGCCGCTGAAGCACGCCATGCTGGGTGGGTTGGTGACGGCGATTTTGCTGGAAGCCACCAAGCTGGTGTTTGGCTTCTACATCGGCCAGGTGGCCAACTACCAGCTGGTGTACGGCGCCTTCGCCAGCCTGCCTATCCTGCTGCTGTGGCTGTTCTGCCTGTGGTTGGTGGTGCTGATGGGGGCGGTGCTCACCGCCTCGTTCTCGTACTGGGAAGGCGCGGCGTGGAAGCGGCGCAATGAACCGCGGCGGCGTTTTCTGGATGCGGTGGAGGCGCTGGTGATGCTGGACCGCGCTCAGGACGATGGGCGGGCGCTGCGACCGGAAGACCTGCGCCGCGAGGTGAGGGTGGGCTATGACGAGCTGGGCAGCGTGCTGGACAAGCTGGCGCAGGCCGGCTACGTGCAGCGCGGCGCCGGCGACAGCTGGGTGTTGCTCAAGCGTGCCGAGCACATCCTGCTGGCCGATGTGTTCCGCCTGTTTGTCTACCGCCCGGAGTGCGGCGATGGCGACGACGACATTGCCGCCGGGGTGGAGAAACTGTTGCAGCCCACCATGGGCGATCTGGCTCAGTACAGCGTGGCGGAGTTCGCGCGCCGCGTCGGGCGGAAATAGTCGCTATTGCCATAGAAGGCGGCATCCTGCGGCTGCCACCAGCCGGGGATGCCCAGGAGCGGTAGCGGCAGCAGCTCGCGCGGCCGCGCCAGCCAGGCGTCGTCCGCCAGCAGGGCGGCCAGGCTGGCATCCAGTGCCTGCTGGCGCTGCCAGTAGTCCTGCGCAAAGAAATCCGCCGCCACCGGCAGCAGCAGTGCCTTGCCGCACCAGCCGATATGCATCGCCAATCCCTGCTCGAACAGCGCGTGGCCCAGTACGTGGCTGTCGATGCGTGTACCCCAGGCGCTGGCCTGCTGCACGAACAGCGTCTGCCAGTCCATGCCGCGCAGCGCCTGCGCCAGCAGGTCATCGCACACCGGCACGATCACCCCACATTCATCCAGCAGTGTCGCCGCATCGCGGAACGGGCCGCGGCCAACCTCGCCGCGTTCAATGGCGCGTACGTGGCGGGCATTCAGCGCCAGTTTGCTCAGCGGCCACGACAGCCACGCCAGCGCGCCGAACCAGTCGTGCCAGTTGTGCGTGCGGGTGGGGATCTCGCCGCTGCTGCCGATATGCATCTCGTAGTACTGCGTTGGCTCCAGATCGCAGGCAAAACGCAGCGTGGCCGGCAAAGGTTGGCCGCAAGCACGGGCATGGCTCAGCAATGCATCGTATTCGACCTGCGCCGGCCAATCGGCAAACTGTGCGGCATCGCGCCACGGGGCCAGACTGCGATACAGCGGGTGCTGCGGCCAGACGGCAAACGCCGTCGGCAGGCAGCCCTGGGCGGCCATGCGCATTACTGTGCCTGGCTGCTGGCGGCGTTGGTTTGTTGCGCGGCGGCTTGCGGCTTAACCAGGAAATGGTTCACCGCGCTGGCCAGCACGATGCCGAGAATGGCGAGAAGAGACAGACGTTGCAGCAGATTCATGGTGGGTCACGGGTCGGGGCCGCCGGCAGCAGGGCGGGCAGCTGGGTTGCGGACAACAGCAAACGAAGCGCCGCATTCTAGCAATCTTCGCCGCGCATGGCTGCACGTTGGCCGCTGTTGTGCCTCAGATCATGCTATCCGGCTGGACCCAGGCATCGAACTCCTCGCCGCTGACCTCGCCCAGCGCCAGCGCCGCGTCGCGCAGGCTCAGCCCGTGCTGGTGTGCATGCTTGGCGATGGCCGCCGCGCGGTCGTAGCCGATATGCGGGCTGAGCGCGGTGACCAGCATCAGCGAGTTGCCGAGCAGCTCGCCGATGCGCGCGTGGTTGGCCGCAATGCCACGGGCGCAGTGGAGGTCGAAGCTGGCCATGCCGTCGGCCAGCAGGCGCACGCTTTGCAGGAAGTTGTGGATGATCAGCGGCTTGAACACGTTCAGCTCGAAATTGCCGGC
>CAMLGD010000254.1 GCA_946479405.1 uncultured Vogesella sp. | reverse complement strand
CGGCCAGGGCGCGGCGCGCGTGCCAGGCCACGCTGTTGGCCTGGTGCACGTGCACCAGATCCGGCTGCACCGCGGCGATCAGCGCGGCGATCTTGCTGGCGGTGGTCAGCGCGCGCAGGCTGAAGTCCACCTGCAGTACGCGGCCAACGTTGGCCGCATGGTAGCGCTCGGGCAGCGGGCCACTGGTCACCAGATGGATTTCATCCACATGCGGCGCGATACCGGCCAGGTAGCGGAAGGTATGCACCGAGGCCGAGCCGATCAACAGCAGTTTCATGCAGACTCCTTCTGCTCGCGCAGCAAGCGGGTCAGCGCCTGCTGCAAGCGCTGCAGTTTGCGTTCCAGCGCGCCATCCACCGCCAGGTTGATGTTGACCGGCAGGTTGAACACGGTTGCCGCCAGCGCCTCGGCATGCGGTGCGCTGCCGGCGACATAGCCATGGCGGAAGGAGCCGGCCGGGTGGATCACGTCGTCGAACCACACGCCGATGTTCAGGCCGCAGGCGGCAGACAGCTCGCGCGCCAGCCGCGCCTTGTCCAGCACATGGAACGGCAGCGCGAACGGGTAGCGTACCCAGTGGGTATCGGCCGTGGCCGGCCACTGCTGGATGCCGGACACGGCGGCCAGCGCGGCCTGATAGCGTGTCACCAGCTGTTGCTTGTGCGCCAGCGTCGCCGGCAGCCGCGCCAGCTGGGCGCGCAGCAGCACCGCCGACAGCAGCGGCAGCTCGCGTGCCGGATGCGGCGCGCCATCGCGCACCTCATGGTCGCCGGAGCGGTACACCAGCCCCAGTCGACGCACCACCGCCATGCTAAGGCGGCCAAGCAGTGGCCAGCGCGCCGACAGCAGGTGCGCTTTCAGCGTCGCCAGCAGCCGCCACTGGTCAAGACACGACACCTCCGGCAGCGCCGGCTGCGGCAGGTAGTCGCCGGCCGGCAGCAGCGCAAAACCGCCGATGCCGCCGGTAAGATTCTTGGAGTATTCGAAGCTGAAAAACGCACCGTCATGATAGCTGCCCAGCCACTGCCCGGCGCAGCGCGAGGCAAAGCCGTGGGCGGCATCGTCGACAAAACGCACCTGGCGATGCTTCTCGCGCAGCCAGGTCGGCACCTCGCAGGCGATGCCGAAGTTGTGCGGCACCACCACCACGCGGGTGTTGCGACGGATGGCAATGTCCAGCATCTGCCAGTCGAACCCAAGGCTGCCGCGCTGGATGTCGACAAACCGCAGCGTGGCGCCGCTGGGCGGCACCTGGTTGGGCACTACCACGCAGGTGAACGCCGGCACGATCACTTCGTCGCCCGGCCCCACGCCATGCAGCTGCAACAGCGCGGCAAAGGCGGCGCGGCCGCTGTCGTACAGCACGATGCGGCTGTCTTCCACCTGCAACAAGGCGGCCAGCTCGCGTGTCAGCGTCCGGCGCTGGTAGCGGCGGCCAGCCAGCATTCCCGGCAGCGCCAGCAGAAAACGGCTGAAGGTCAGCGAATTGGCAGTCAACACAACGGTTTCACCTTTCTGGCCGGCGCGCCGGCATACACCCAGCCGCTGTCCAGCACGCCCTTGACCACGCTGCCGGCACCGACCACCACGTTGTCGCCGATGCGGCAGCCCGGCAGCACGATACAGCCGGCGCCGATGAACACATTATTGCCGACGCTGATGTCGCCATCGACATGGCAATCGGTAAACGGCGTGGCCGGCGCATCGGCGGGAATGCTGTTGCTGTGGCAGAAAAACATGCAGCGCGGGCCGACGGCAACACGCTCGCCGATCTGCAGCCGGTTGCTGCCGATCAGGCAGTAGCAATGCGGGGCGATGTGGCTGTGCGCGCCGAGCGTCAGGCTGCCATCGCCATGGGTCAGCACATCGCCGCCCCAGTACAGGCGCGCATGCGCACCCAGCTGCAGTGCCGCAGGCCGGACATTTACCGACGGGTTCACCCGCGCCGATGCGGCCAACCTTGCACCACGCAGTTGCAGCCAGCTGCGCCACAGCAGCAGCAGGATTCGATTAAGCATGTGTCCGTTCCCGGCGACCCAGCAGGCGGAATACCCACGCCACGTAGGCCGCAAAATAGACAGTCATCACCGCCGACATCAGCGCAAACGCCTGCATGGCATCGCGGCCGGCCAGATACACCGCCGCGAAGGCGGCCAGGTTGACCACCACGCCGACCAGCACAAACACGAACGATGCCCGCTGGCGGCCGATCACCATCGGCACCATGAACGCCGGGCCGGCGATGAAGGCGGCGGCAAAATACGGCGCCAGCAGCGCGGCGATCTGCCCGGCGCCATGCCATGCCGGGCCGAACACCAGCGCAAACAGCGGCCCGCCCCACAGCGCCAGCACGCCGAACGGCAGCACGGACAGCGCCGCCAGAATCAGCAAGGCGCGCTTGAGCAGGCCGGACAGCGCGCGGCCGCTGGCGGCGGCTTCGGCCAGATCGCGGAACACCACCTGCGCCACCGCCTGTCCCACCAGCGCCGCCGGCAGCTTGAGCACGCGCAGCACCAAGGCATACTGGCCGACGATGCCGGCGCCGGACAACGCGGTGAGCATGGCCAGCATCAAGGAGTCCTGAAACGCCACTACAAAGGCGTGCGGGGTATTCACCAGCGGAAACTCGCGGTAGCGCCGTGCCACTGCCCGCAGTGCCTGCGGCTGATGCCCACGCAGGCTGGCGAACCGCGCCGCCATATCGGCACGTGCCAGTGCCAGCAGCGCAATGGCCTGCCCCAGCAGTTGCGACATGATCAGCCCACCGGCCGCCAGCCCGGACCAGCCGGCCGCCACCTGCAGCAGCGACACACCCAGCGACTGCGCTACCCGCCCCTGGGCGTTGGCCGCATAACGGCGCTGACGGTTGTTCCACGCCGTCCATGCCGCCACGCAGCCGGCCAGCCACACGCCAAGCGGCAGCAGCGGCAGCCACGGCGCCAGCGCTGGCGCCTGCAGCAAGGTGGCGATGGCCTGGTGCCACGGCCAGAACAGCAGCAGGCACAGCAACAGCAAGGCGGTGTTGATCAGCAGTGACAAACGCATCAGCTGCGCCGCCTCGACATCGCTTTGCGGCAGCACCACCGCCATGTCGAAACGCGCAGTGGCAATCACTGCCAGGTTGGACAGCCAGGCGACGAACACCGCCAGCAGGCCGAAATCGGCCGGGGTATACAGGCGGGTAAGCAAGGGCGCAAACAGCAGCGGCAGCGCCTGCGCCAAAGCGGCGCCACTGGCCAGGGTGGCCACGTTGCGGGCAAAACCGCCGGCCGTCAGCCGGCGCATAAGCGCCTGCATATTCATAGCAGCTGAATCCCGAATGGGCGTAGCAGCCAGGCAAACAGTGCAAACAGCAGCATGGTCAGCAGCGCGCTGGTACCCAACGCCAGCCAGAACCCCAGCCGGCCCTGCAGCCAGGGAAACAGCAGGAACATCGGCAGCGTCGGCAGCACGTACCAGAAGGTATACCAGGCATGGTTGCCGATCTTGCTGGCGGGCTGTTTTTCCAGCTGCAGCCAGATCAGCGTCAGCACCGTCACCAGCGGCAGTGAAGCCAGCAGTGCGCCCAGCTTGTCGCTGCGCTTGGCCAGCTCCGACACCAGCACCACCATGGCGGCGGACAGCAGGTACTTGAACGCCAGATACGCCACTTAGGCCAGCGCCTTTTTCACCGCAGCGACGATGGCATCCTGGGTCGCTTCATCCAGGAACGGGTGCATCGGCAGACTCATCACGCGCTGTCCGGCGGCCTCGGCCAGCGGGAAGCTGCCCTCGCCCTGGCCCAGGTGGGCAAACGCCGGCTGCAAGTGCAGCGGAATCGGGTAGTGCACGGCGGTCGGTACGCCCAGTTCCTGCAGCGCTTTCTGCACCGCGTCGCGGTTGTCCACCTCGATGGTGTACTGCGCGTAGACGTGGCTGTTGCCTTCGGCGATCACCGGCACGCGCGCGACATCCTTCAGCAGTGCGCTGTAGCGCGCGCCGATGCGCGCCCGCGCCGCCACCTCGGCCGGGAAACTCGGCAGCTTGGCCAGCAGCACCGCGGCCTGGATGGTATCCAGCCGGCCGTTGAGGCCGATCACCGGGTGGTGGTAGCGGCGGTCCTGGCCGTGCACGC
>CAMLGD010000253.1 GCA_946479405.1 uncultured Vogesella sp. | reverse complement strand
GATTCAACACATACGGATACAAAAATGTTCAAGAAACTGCTGGCCTCCATCGGCGTCGGTGGCGCCAAGGTCGATACCCAACTGGACAACCCGCGGCTGCTGCCGGGCGAACAACTGCGCGGCCGCGTGCTGGTGCATGGCGGCAGCGCCGACCAGGACATCGAGAAGATCGAGCTGGTGCTGATGGTGGAAGCGGAGCAGGAATCCGGCGACCACGAGGCCCGTGGCGCGCTGCCGCTGGGCGCGGTGCGGGTGGCGGAGCGCTTTACCATCCGCGCCGGCGAAAGCCGCGAGCTGCCGTTCCAGATTGCACTGCCGGCGGAAACGCCGATCAACGCGCTGGCGCACTACGGCCGGCCGCTACCGGTGTGGATTCACACCGATCTGGCCATCGACGCGGCGCGCGATGCCAGCGACCGCGATCTGCTGGAAATCCTGCCGCCGCCGCCGGTGGCCGCGCTGCTGAGCGCCTTCGAGCAGCTGGGCTGGGCGCTGGCCAGCACCGATGTGGAGGTGGGCACCGCCCGCGTCGGCAATGTGGTGAGCACGCTGGGCTGCTATCAGGAATTCGAACTGCGCCCACGCGGCGGCAACTTCCGCATCCAGGAGATCGAGCTGACTTTCATCCCGCACGGCAGCGACACCCATGTGCTGATCGAGGTGGATGCGCGCTTTGGCAGCGACAGCTACCAGGCGCTGGTGATGGGCGCCGATTTCGCCCGCCGCGATTGGGCCGCCGAGCTGCGCCAGCGGCTGCCGCTGTAATCCCGCTCAACGCAGCGGGCCGGGGTTAGCGGCACGGCGGCAACTGGCAACACCGCCGCCGCGCCGGCCTCACGGCAAGCGACCGCAATGCGCCCGCCGGGTGTTGACGGGTGGGCACTTGCACCAGCGGACAGCACACTCGACACCGTGCCGCCGGGCAGGGTGCAAACCGCATGCGCGACCAGCCGCCGGCGTGCCGCCCGCGCAGAAGGGGCCAGCGCCGTTCTCCGGCGCGTGCACAGATCAGCAGTGCTGAGCAAAAGTTTTCTGGAAATTTATTTCCGCACTTGTTAATTTACGGAAATAAATTTGCTGCCACTGCCTTATAGCCGGCGGCCAAGACCAGGAGACACTGCATGTTGAAACAATCCGCAATTGCCATCACGTTGGCCGCCAGCCTGGCCAGCCCGCTGGCAATGGCCGAAAAAATCGGCGCCACCATCGCCAACTCCAACCCGTGGCTCACCCGCGTGCGCGCCGGCATGCAGCAGCAGGCGGCCAAGATGCCGGGGGTGAAAGTCCAGTTCGAGGATGCGCAGGACGACATCGGCCGCCAGCTCAGCCAGATCCAGAACTTCATCGCGCAGAAGGTGGACGCCATCATCGTGGTGGCGGTCGATTCGCAGGCCACGCCCAAGATCACCAAGCTGGTGACGCAGGCCGGCATCCCGCTGATCTATGTGAACCACCCGCCGGGCGACAAGGCGCTGCCGCCGCGCGTGACCTTCGTCGGCTCCAATGAGAAGGAATCCGGCACCATGCAGGCCCGCGAAGTGTGCCGCCTGATGAAGGGCAAGGGCGATTTCCTGCTGATCGTCGGCGATCTGGCGAACGAATCGGCGCTGCAGCGCACCCGCGATGTGAAAGAGGTGATCGCCAAGCCGCCATGCAACGGCATGCGCATCGTGGCGGAACAGGCCGCCACCTGGAGCCGCACCCAGGCCGCCGACCTGATGAACAACTGGCTGACCACCGGCATGAAGTTTGATGCGGTGATCTCCAACAACGACGAGATGGCCATCGGCGCCATCCAGTCGCTGAAGGCGGCCGGCAAGATGAACAGCAAGATGATCGTGGCCGGCATCGACGCGACCCATGATGCGCTGGCGGCAATGAAAGCCGGCGATCTGAAGGTAACCGTGTTCCAGGACGCGCTGGGCCAGGGTGGCGGCGGCGTGAAAGCGGCGGTAGAAATGGCCCGCGGCAAGAAAGTGCCGTCGCAGGTGTGGATTCCGTTCGAGCTGGTCACCCCGGCCAATATGAGCAAGTACGCACAGAAAAACTGAGCGCGCTGCGCAGCGGCGGCTCAGTACGGCCGGCAGGCATTGGCTTGCCGGCCGTTTTTTTTTGCAGTCGCCAGCGGTGCCGTCTAGCGAGCCAGACCGCCACGCCGGACTACCGCTCCCGGGCCAGCCCCAGCCGGGATGCGGCCAACGTTGGCCGCAACGTCACTGCTTGCCGGTGACGGCATCGGCCGCCTGTTTGGCGGCATCTACCTGTTGCTTGGCCACATCGATCTGCTGCCCCAGCTCCGGGTCCAGGATGGCCGCCGCCGCACCCACGCGCTTGGCTACGCCAATGGCGGCGCTGGCCTGTTGCTTCAGTTTGTCGGTGCTGCCGATGGCGGCACTGGCTTGCTGTTTCAGCTCTGCCAGCGGCGCGCTGCTGTCCTGCACCACCTGGTGCACGCTGCCGATGGCGGCCGACGCCTGCTGTTGCAGCTGCGCGGTTTGCTCCGGGCTGCAGGCACTCAGCACGACAACAACGGCAAACAAGGGAACAATTCGGTACATGCGATTTCTCCATGGCAAGGGGCGGATTCGGCCCGATGAGCACTAGAACAATTGCCCCACAGCAAGTTCCGCCGCCGTCTATGCTGGACAGGAAACCCCCGCCAACTGGAGCGCCACATGGATACCAGCCATCACGATCTGCCGGGCCTGTTCAAGCAACTGGGCCTGCCGGCAGATGCCCATGCTATCCGTGCCTTTATCGCCAGCCACCCGCTGGCATCCGGCACCAACATCGAAGAAGCACCGTTCTGGACCAACTCGCAGTCGGCGTTCCTGAAGCAGTCGCTGGACGACGATGCCGAGTGGGCCGAGGCGGTGGACGCGCTGGCCAATCTGCTTACCGGCTAGCGCTACTGCCGGCACGGCCATGGTCTATGCTGGGGTACACCCTTGGGTATGCACACGCCGCAAATGCGGCATTGCCCGCCCGACTACCCCGCAACGCGACCGCATCGGCGGCTGCACGCTGCAGCGGCAGCCGTTGGCCGCAACGGTTTACTACCGGCATACCCTGTTACACAGGAGTAGCCATCATGTTCATTGCCCGCTGGAGTATCGAAGCCCGTTTTGGCCACAAGGCGGAAGTGCTCGACCAAATGCACCACTGGATGCAGGAAATCGGCTCGCAGATCGGCTGGACCGAAGCCAATACCCGCCTGCTCACCGGCTCGATCGGCGTCAAAGAGTCCACCATCCAGTCCGAAATCGCCGTCGCCTCGCTAGCCGAGCTGGAAGCCGCCTGGGCCAAGCTTGCCACCCTCGACAGCCACGCCGCCTGGAGCAAGCAGCTGGAGCCACACGTGGTTTCCGGCACCCAGCACTGGGAAATCTTCCGCCTGCTCAGCTGACCGTTCGCCCCCGCCACGCCGCTGCTGCCGGCGCTCACGGCAGCGCTGCGGCGCGGCTACACCTAAGCCACTGATTCCGCTATACTTCCGCCCCTTCACCCCACCCACCGCAGGAAGTATTCATGAGTCTGTTGCCGCACCAGGTTGAGCTGCTATCCCCCGCCAAGAACGCCGACATCGGCCGCGAGGCCATCCTGCACGGCGCCGACGCGGTGTATATCGGTGGCCCCAGCTTTGGCGCGCGCCACAACGCCTGCAACAGCGTGCAAGACATTGCCGGTCTGGTGCAGTTTGCCCACCGCTACCATGCGCGCATCTTCACCACGCTGAACACCATCCTGCACGATGCCGAACTGGACGCCGCGCGCACCCTGATCTGGCAGCTGTACGACGCCGGCGTGGACGCGCTGATCGTGCAGGATATGGGCATCCTGCAGCTGGACCTGCCGCCGATCCAGCTACACGCCTCCACCCAGTGCGACATCCGCGACGCCGACAAGGCGCGCTTCCTGTCCGATGCCGGCTTCAGCCAGATCGTGCTGGCGCGCGAGCTGACTATCCCGCAGATCGCCAAGATCGCGCAGACCGTGGCCGAAGGCCCGGACCCGGCCGCCATCGAATACTTCATCCACGGCGCGCTGTGCGTGGCGTTTTCCGGCCAGTGCTACATCAGCCACGCCGACACCGGCCGCAGCGCCAACCGCGGCGACTGCTCGCAGGCCTGTCGTTTGCCGTACACGCTGA
>CAMLGD010000252.1 GCA_946479405.1 uncultured Vogesella sp. | reverse complement strand
AGCGGTTGATCATCGAGTCCATGTTGCCGGCGGTGACGCCGAAGAACAGGTTGGGCTTGCCCAGCTCGCGGAAGGCGTCAGCACTGTTCCAGTCCGGCTGCGCGATGATGCCGACGCGGAAGCCCTGCGCCTCCAGCAGACGGCCCACCAGCGCCATGCCGAAGCTGGGATGATCGATGTAACAGTCGCCGCTGATGATGATGATGTCGCAGCTGTCCCAGCCCAGTTCGTCCATTTCGGCACGGGTCATGGGCAGGAACGGGGCGGTGCCAAAACGGCTGGCCCAGTATTTACGGTAACTGTTGATGGCTTGCGGAGCTGCGGGAAGCGTCATTGTCAAAGCGGCATTTCTGAAGGAACCGCGCATTGTGCCAGAAAGCGGCGTGCCTTTCAGCAAAAAAAGGCTTTTTTTTCATCGACATAGCCTGCAAATAACCCTGCGGCGCGACAGGGTTTAGCAACGCTGGCAGTCCGGTTTTCCACTGTGTTCTGCATTTGCTGTTGCGGCACGGTTAGCCGTGTCAAATACTGAACAGGGTTGGCCGCAGGAATCTGCTGCCGCCACAACGCCGCAGGATACCCACGCATGAAGACCACGCCGCTGCTGTGCACCGCCCTGCTTGCCCTGTGCTGCCTGCTGCCCGGCCGCCTGCAGGCGCGCGAGCTGGTGGTGGCATTTGGCGAATCGCTGGAGCCGTACGTGATCCCGCAACTGGAAAGCGGCATCGAGGTGGACATCGTGCGCGCCGCCCTGCAAGCCAGCGGCATCCAGATCAAGCCGGTGTTCCTGGCGCAGAAGCGGCTGCCGTACGCTTTTGGCAGCAAGGAGATCGAGTCCATTGCCACCATGGTGCCCGGCTACGGCGTCAACGGCGCCTACTCCGATATCTACATCCACTACGAAGACAAGGCCATTACCCTGGCCGAGCGCGGACTGCAGCTCAACCACATCGCCGATCTGGCGCGCTATCGCGTGCTGGCGTTTCCGCTGGCCGGCCAGTACCTGGGCGACGAGTTTGCCCGCCTGGTACGCCTGCACCCGGCCTACAGCGAAACCGGCAACCAGCTGGACCAGAACCGCCTGCTCTATCGTGGCAGCGTGGACGTAGTGGTGGCCGATGTGCGCATCTTCAATTACATGAACCGCCGCATGCAGACCGATTTTCACGAAGCGCCGCGCGAAGTGAAGTATCACGACCTCTTCCCGCGCATTCCGTACCGGGTGCTGTTCCGCTCGCCGCAACTGCGCGACCGCTTCAACGACGGCCTGCAGCAGCTGCAGCGCAGCGGTGCCTACCAGCAGATTCTCGACCGTTACAGCTAGCCCGCCGGCAAGCGGCGGCTTCCGCTAGAATGGCCGCCTCGATTCCTCGTCCATGCTGCCATGAAACGTACCGCCAGCCTGCTGGGCCTCAGCGTACTGCTGGGTGCCTGCGCCTCCCCCGCTCCTATCGCCGCCGTTGCCGTGCCAGCGCCAGTGCTTACCCTGCCGCCGGAAGCCAGCCAGCCGGCGGCAACGTTGCCACCGCTTACGCCGCCACCGGCCGTCAGCACCCTGCCCACGGCACCAACTGCACCGCGTCCGGCTGCGGCCAACCCGCGGCAGCTGCTGGGCAAGCTGCTGCCGGACTATGTGAAACCGCGCGATGGCTGGCGCGACGACATCCTGGGCGCCTTCAACGCGCTGCAGCTGAACGCCAATGCCGAGAACCTGTGCGCGGTGATTGCGGTGATCGAGCAGGAATCCACCTTCCAGGCCGACCCGGTAGTGCCAGGGCTGCCCAAGATCGTGTGGAGCAAGATCGGCGAAAAAGCCGGTGGCTACTACGTCCCACTGGGATTGGTAAAAACCGCGCTGCTGAAAACCTCGCCGGATGGGCGCAGCTACAAGGCCCGCATCGACAGCCTGCGCACCGAAGGCGAGATGAACGAGCTGTTCGAAGACATGGCGGCCGAAGCGCAGAGCCTGAGCCTGCCGGTGGGCATGAAGAATCCGATTCGCACCGGCGGCCCGATGCAGGTGAGCGTGGAGTTTGCCGAGGCCCACGTGCGCGCCTGGCCCTATCCGTACGCCCGGCGCGGCAGCGTGCGCAGCGAGGTATTCAGCCGCCGTGGCGGCGTGTACTTCGGTAGCGCCATCCTGCTGCAATACCCGGTGAACTACAGCCAGATGCTGTACCGCTTTGCCGATTTCAACGCCGGCCGCTACGCCAGCCGCAATGCCGCCTTCCAGCTGGCGGTGGCCAAGCTCAGCGGCAGCAAGCTGACGCCGGACGGCGACCTGCTGCGCTATCAGAACGGCGCCCCCAGCCGCAGCGCCAGCAGCACGCAGCAGGCGCTGAGCAAGCTGCGCGGCAAGCTGCAGTTGAGCGAGGCGGACATGCTGCGCGATCTGAAGCAGGAAAAGAGCTTCGGCTTTATCGACAGCCCGCTGTATCGCAAGGTGATGCAGTTGGCCGACAGCCAGCAAGGGAGCCGCGTGCCGCGTGAAGCGCTGCCACAGATTCGGCTGCAAAGCCCCAAGATCACCCGCAAGCTCACCACCGCCTGGTTTGCCGAGCGCGTCGACTGGCGCTACCAGCAGTGCCTGCAGCGCGCACGCTAGCGCGCCGCCACTGACCGACAACAACGCCGCACCCGTTAACAGGTGCGGCGTTTTTTCATTCAGGGTTGCAGTGTCCTTGCGGCCAACGTTTACAGCACTGGCATGCGGCTGTATCGCTCAGCGCAGTTCATCGCCATTGCCCAGCAGTGTCTCGCGGGTCAAGGTAATCCACGCCCGTGCCGCGTGCGACAGGTAGCTATTTTTCTTCCAGATCAGGCCGATATGCCACTCGATATACTTGTTGTCGATCGGCACTACATCAAATTCGGCCGCCTCCAGCCGCCCCGCCACCACCAGCGGCAGCAACGCCACCCCCAGCCGTGCCTTGACCATCGCCACGATGAAGTCCCAGTGCGCACTGCGCCCGGCAATGTTCACGCTCTTGCCCAACAAACGGTAAGCATCGCTGATGCGTGTCGCCAGCGAGAAATCCTCTGGGTAGAACACGATGGGCTGGTCGACTATGTCCGCCAGCGGCAGCGAGCTACGCCCGTGCCACGGGCTGCCTGCCGGGGCCACCAGGCATAGCGGATCGTGTACCAGGCTCAGGCTGTCGAACACGTTGTCGTCCACCGGCAACACCGCGGCGCCGATCTCCAGCTGGCCGGAGCGCACGCTGCTCTCGATGGCGAGTGCGCCATCCTCCACCATCTTCAGCTCCACCCCCGGATAGCGATCGCGGAAGGTGCCTACCACCGGCGCAAAAAAGGCGCCGCCAGACATCGGCGGCAGCCCCACCACCAGCTCGCCACGCGACAGCGACACCAGGTCGGCCAACGCACTATTCAGCCGCTGATGTGCGGCCAACACGTCCTGGCCTCGCAGGTACACCACCTTGCCAGCATCGGTGAGGTGGAAAGTCTTGCCTTCCTTGACCAGCAGCGGCATGTCCAGCTCTTCTTCCAGCTGGCGCACCATCTTGCTGATGGTGGGCTGGGTGACAAACAAG
This sequence comes from uncultured Vogesella sp., assembly GCA_946479405.1. The sequence goes on along the minus strand of CAMLGD010000252.1, from coordinate 623 downwards.
GCTTCGGCTGCACGGGTGAAGTTCTGCCGTCGCACCAATTCGGTGAAATAGCGTAGTGCTTTGACGTCCATTTCCAATCATTCCATTTTGGAATCACATTTATAATTTTAATTCATTTTTAGAATGGAATGAACCTGCATATACTCCACATCACTCTCTGTGTTGTGTTGTGGCTCGTAACAGCAGCCCGCCGTAACACTTGCTGCAGTAATAGGTCTCTCCTCCCGTTACTGCCGGTTACGACAGGTTGTCGTCCGATGCGGCTCTGCCAAGTCGGACAAGGCACCAGCGAATGCTGGACAGGATTGACTGGTGCCTCGTGCATCCGGGGATGGTGTACGGGGTTTTACCGCTGTATCCCTTTACGAGCGTTGTTATGCCGGCTTTCGAGCCGGCTTTTTTTTTGCCTGTCGCAAACGCATTGCCAGTTGCGACCAACTGCCTGACCGTAACAAGTGATCGCGTCGCCACGGAAGTAGCGCGGAGATGCCGCCACTACCGGAAGCACCGATGGCGCGCCTGAACGACGAAAAGCAAAAAGCCACCTTGCGGTGGCTTTTTGCTTGATCTGGCGTCCCCACGGGGAGTCGAACCCCGGTTATCGCCGTGAAAGGGCGGTGTCC
>CAMLGD010000251.1 GCA_946479405.1 uncultured Vogesella sp. | reverse complement strand
GGGAGGGCCTTGGTTGTAAGCGGCGGAATGGTATCAGTGCTGATGTCCGTGCTCGCCATGTACATGCTGATGGGTAATTTCCTCGGCAGTTGCCTCGCGTACGTCCACTACCTTGAGAGCGAAGCGCAGAGTTTTGCCGCAAAGCGGGTGGTTGCCGTCCAGCAATACGGTGGGGCCTTTGATCTTGGTAACGAAGTAATAGCGCGGCTCGCCATCCGGGCCGACACGTTGGATCTGACCGCCGACCTTGATACCGGGCGGGAAATCGGCCTTGGGCATGGTGGTAACCAGGGCTTCGTCGCGCTCGCCAAAAGTGTCTTCGGCAGCGAGTTCCAGCGTGGTTTGGAAGCCTGCTTCCTGACCTTCTAGTGCGGCTTCCAGCTTGGGAAAGAGATTGTCGTAATCGCCGTGCAGGTAGGAGACAGGCTTTTTGCCGTCGTCGTAAACCAGCCCCTGGCTGTCTGTGACTTTCATTAGCAGAGTGACTGCGGTGTTTTGGGCAATTTTCATGGTGGGCAATGGCGAATAAATTGAGGCGCGAAGGTTCGCAGTTCAGCGGGGGCGTGTCAACTAGCGGGCGCGCCACCCCACTCGTGTCCGATATGCGCCGAATATCTGGTTTTACCAGCATGCTCGAATCGTACAACTGTGGGTCGAAACAGCCGGCCTGGACTCATTGGTTAACGGTACGCACTGGCGGTACCGCACTAAAGCAATATTGATCGACAAAAAGACAAAACCTGCGAGCGATACAGCTCGTGCTTGGTCATGCCAAGTTAGAAAGCACGCTGTGGCAGCCTGGCATAACCGTTGATGCTGCTTTGAAATTTCTGAGCCGCTTGAAATCCAGCCAGTTGCTACCTGCCATTGCCCTGGGTCATTGGACCTGCGACATCGAGCGTCATATTGACCCCGCCTCGCTCCAGGACCCAGTGATACAGCCCCGCGGCTAAAGGCAGACAGCCGTCTGCTCTTGGCGCCGCAGGACAACATGCGTGGCCTTCTCCGTTGCGACGAATTCAACGCACTCATACCCCAGGGCCCGCAAGTCGACCCCTGCGAACAATGACTCGCCCCGGCCCAGCAACACCGGTGCGATGGCGATGTGCAACTCATCAATCAAGCCCGCACGCAGATACTGCCGGATGGTGTCCGGCCCACCACCAATCCGCACGTCCATGCCGGCAGCGGCCTCGCAGGCACGGTCGAGCGCCTCGCGAATGCCTCCGGTGATGAAATGGAAGATGGTGCCGCCTTCCATCTCGATGGGGAGCCGAGCATGATGAGTGAGGATGAAGACCGGGACGTGATACGGTGGATTGTCGCCCCACCAGCCTTTCCAGTGGGTGTCCGGCCAGTCCCCACGCACGGGGCCAAACATGTTGCGCCCCAGAATCCACGCGCCGACATTCTGAAAGCCACGGGCGGCAAAATCATCGTCAAGCCCGGTGCTACCGTCGTCCTTGCCGAACAAGGCCCGCTGGAACGTGCGTGTCGGGAACAGCCACTGGTGCAGCTCCGTGCCGCCCACACCAAGCGGATTGTCGAGGTCTTGATCTGGACCTGCGCCGTATCCGTCGAGCGAGATGGTGAAGCCCTCAACGCGAACTCGTGTCATCGTTTGCCTCCGTCTAGACAGCTAATCGGCATGGTTTGCCGGCATGGCGCAACAATCGGGCCGCCAATGTCTGCTTAACTATATGTCTTTAAGCGGAATTGGCTGCGTTTGTACGCTGGCATCACCTGGCAGGACAAGGTTGGCCGCAACAAGCTGGACCGGCCGCTGAAAGTGAAGAACCGGTTCGACACGACCTGCAGCAGCAACGCGCTACAGGTGAAGATCGGCGTGCAGACGTAGCTATCGCGCTGAGCGCCCACCCCGCCCCCGCCGGCCTGCTTGCCAGGCGCAGAGACGTCGCCCTACCCCTGCCATGGCAGTTTCCTTTCATGACCCGGACGGCGCCTGACACCACGCGTCGCCGCTTGGTGCTCAATGGCAACGGCGCCATATGGGCAAGTTGGCCGCATGCGGCCAACCTTTGCCGGCACCCACCGCTCGGCCAATAAAAAAGGCCCGCCAGCGGCGGGCCAGTGTCAGGGATGACAGAAGCAACGATGTCTGCCGCGCGGCGGCGACTACCCTTAGGCGGCCGTTACTGGCATAGCCGCTGCAACAGCGTGGCCAGCAGGGTGTCACAGGCGGCCAGCTGCTCCAGCGCCAGCCATTCGTCCGGCTGGTGCGCCTGCTCGATGCTGCCCGGGCCGAGCACCACCGCCGGAATGCCCACCTGTTGCGAGAACAGTCCAGCCTCGGTGCCAAAGGCGATCTTGCCCGGCGTACGTTCATCGCCCAGCAGCGACTGCACGAAGCGCACCACGGCCGCATCCGGCGCGGTAAGCAGGCCGGGATAGCTGCTGCGCTCGATGAACTCGATATCGGCAGCCGGGTCCACCGCGCGCATCGCCGGCAATAGCTGGCCGCGCGCGTAGTTACGGATCGCCGTCAGCAACGGCTGCGGATCGTCTTCCGGCAGGTGGCGGATCTCGAACTCGAATTCGCTGGCGGCCGGAATGATGTTGAGCGCGGTACCGCCGTGCATCTTGCCGACGTGCAGCGTGGTGTACGGCACCTCGTACAGCGGGTCGAACGGCCCCAGCGCCTCGCGCTCACGCGCCAGCTCGCGGATAAAGGCGATCAGCTCGGCAGCGTACTCCACCGCGTTCACCCCCGCCTTGGGGTTGCTGGAGTGCCCCTCCTTGCCGCGCAGCTGCACCTTGTAGGCCACCTTGCCCTTGTGCGCCGCCACCACGCGCAGCAGTGTCGGCTCGCCGACGATGGCCATCTGCGGCAGCACCGGCAACCCGCCCAGCACGTCCAGCAGCCGGCGCACGCCGATGCAGCCGATTTCCTCGTCGTAGGTCAGTGCGATATGCACTGGCGTGTGCAGCGGCGCGGCGGCAAACGCCGGCACCGCGGCGAGCACGCTGGCGATGAAGCCTTTCATGTCGGCGCTGCCACGGCCGTAGGCACGGCCATCACGCACATCGAGGCAGAACGGGTCGCTGCGCCAGTTCTGGCCGCTTACCGGCACCACGTCGGTATGCCCGGCCAGCATCACCCCACCGCGGTCGGTGGGGCCGATGGTGGCGTACAGATTGGCCTTAGTACCTTCTTCATTACACACCAGCTGGCTGGCGATGCCGAACGATGCCAGGTAGTCGCGCACGAAGTGGATCAGCGCCAGATTGGAATGCTGGCTGACGGTATCGAAGCCCACCAGCGTCTGCAGCAGGCCGAGCGAAGAATATTGTTCCATCACGGGTCTCCTGCCACGCCGTAGCTGGGCGCTTGCTGTGGTGACACCGCACGGGTGACATAGGCCGCCATCTGCGGCTGGTAGCGTTGCCACAGTGCGGCCAACTCGGCTATCGGCGCCCCTTCGCTCCAGTCCACACGCAGGTCGATACTGGGCCACTCGGTATCCAGCGTGGCCTGCAGCCCGGCGGCATGGATGGGGCCGGCCTCGCCGCCGGCGTCCACCGCCGCCTGCAGGGCCGCCAGCAGCCGCTCCGGCAGGCTGCCGGGGCTGGCCTCGAAGGCGTCCACCATGGCCTGCGGCACCTGCGGGCTGGCCAGCAGGTTGCCGCCGGCGGCGCAATCCACACCGATAGCGGCGCCGTATACGCCCAGTGCATGACGGCCGGTGATCACCTGCGGCGTGCCATGCAGCGGTGCCAGCACCAGCTGGCGCCAGTCGCTGTGCGGGTCTGCGGCCAACAGGCTGGCGCGCAGCGCATCGCCCCCCTGCCCGGCAGCCATCAGCTGCAGCGCCAGCCGCCCGAGCATGGGATTGGTCACGTTCTGGCTAAGCGCGGCGCCGGCACCGGCGCGCACGTTGGCGCAGCGGCTGGCCACGGCAATACTGGACGAGGCCACGGCCACGCCGACCATTCCGGTGTCGGGACAACGGGCGGCGATGGAGAAGGTCATCAGCGGCGCTCCTCGGGAATCACCGCGGTGATGTCGATCTCCACCAGCCACTCCGGGCGGGCCAGTGCCGACACCACCAGGCCGGTGGACACCGGGTACACGCCCTTCAGCCACTTGCCCACCACCTGGTACACCGCTTCGCGGTAGCGCGGGTCGACGAGGTAGATCACGATCTTGCAGACGTCGTCCAGGCAGCTGCCGGACTCTTCCAGCAGCATCTTGACGTTGGCCATCGCC
>CAMLGD010000250.1 GCA_946479405.1 uncultured Vogesella sp. | reverse complement strand
CGAACCCGTTGCCATGACGACGGGCGGAGCGATCCGCAACGCGATACCTGAGGAGATACGCATGAAGCAGCATTACAGCACGGCCGGCGCCGGCCCCATCGAGCGCATGCGCAGCTGGCAGGACGTGATCCGCAGCACCTATTTCGACCTGCAGCTGGATTTTCGCGATGCGGCCAACTTCGAGGCCTGCCTCACCCGCTGGAGCCTTGGCGAGCTGTCGCTGTCACGCCTCAGCTCCAGCCCGCTGCGCTACCGCCGCAGCAGCGGCGAAAGCGCCGACAGCCGCGACGAACAGTTCCTGGTATCGCTGCCGCGCCAGAGCGACATCCGCTTCAGCCAGATGGGGCGCGATGCGCACTGCGCACCGGGCCAGTTCCTGCTGGAACGCAGCCTGGACCCTTACGAATTCAGCCATAGCCGCGACAACAACCTGTGGGTGCTGAAAATCCCCGGCCAGCTGCTGCGCCACCGCCTGCGCTACCCGGAACGCTTCTGCGCACTGACCTTCGATGGCAGCAGCGGCATCGGTGCGCTGTTCAGCAGCTACGTCAACGCGGTGGGCAGCCAACTGGAACAGGGCCAGGAAGTGCTGCACCCGCTGGTAGGGCAGCAGCTGCTGGAGCTGTTTGTAGCCTGCACCGAAAACAGTCCGGCGGTGCTGGATTCACCGGGCTCCGGCGTGCGCGCCGCGCACCTGCAGCGCATCGAGCAGCACGTACGCCGCAATCTGGCCGACACCGCACTGAGCCCGGAGCAGATCGCCCAGGCCTGCCGCATCTCCACCCGCTACCTGCACGACCTGTTCCGCGATACCGGCCAGACCTTCAGCCACTGGTTGCGCGAGCAGCGGCTGGAAGGCGCCCGCCAGGCGCTGGTGCGCCAGCCACGGCTGAGCCTGGCGCAAATCGCCTACCAGTGGGGCTTTACCGACCAGTCGCATTTCTGCCGCGTGTTCAAGCAACGCTATGGCCATACCCCGCGCGAGGACCGCGAGCAGCAATTGCGATTGCAGCATTAACGCTTTTCAAACCCCCCTGCCAATCATCCCGGCGTATCGCCGGCAACGGCGGCGCAGGAACAGCACCGGCAGCGCGCGATCGGGCGCATCAATGTGCGCCACCCTGCCGGCTAGCGCGCCGCGAACCGCCGCCCTCATCGCCCCTCCAGCGGCAGGCATGATCGCCGCCCGTCGCTACATGCCATACGACACCGCGACAGCCTCCGCCCACACGCGGCTAATGCAGCTCGGCAAACAGCAGAAATAGCGCGGCCTGGCTGGATACACCCAGCTTGGCGTACAGGTTGCGGCGGTGCACCTTGGCGGTTTCCAGCGAAATGTCCAGCTCGCGCGCCACGCCCTTGGTGGAATGCCCGCCCAGAATCAGCAGCGCCACTTCCACCTCGCGCTTGGTCAGCGGCGGCGAGCCGCGCAGGCGCAAGGTTTCTTCCAGCTGCTGCCGGCTTTGTCGCGGACTGTCGGCGGCGGGTTGGCTTAGCTGCTCCTCCAGATGCGCCGCCAGCCGCAGCAGCGGCAGCAACCAGGGCGCAAACAGGTTGCAACAGCCGATTTCGGCGTCGCTGAAGCGGTGCTGGCTTCCCAGCGACAGCGACAGCGTGCCCTGCGGCAGCGGCAGCAGAAACTGCAGTTCGTCGGTGACCACATTGCGCGAGAAGTAGTGCTTACAGTATTCGGTATCACGAAAGCTGTCCGGCGCTACCTCGTCCAGCCGGTATACGCCGGGCGTGGCGCACTTCAGCGCAAAGGCATAGAACGGATCTAGCAGATACAGCCCGCGCATGTAATCGGCAAACAGGTTGTCGTCGGCGTAATTCACCGCGCTATCGGCCAGCACCAGCGGCGGCAGTCCGGGGCGGAACAGCACCGCCACCCAGGTATCGAAATCCAGCTGCTCGCGCAGGAACGCCGCCAGTTGCGGCCAGAACGCCGCACTATCCACGCTACTCAGCAAGCGTCCCAATCGCTGGTGAAACGCCAGATCCGCCACATTCAACTGCATCGCCACCTACCCCGATCAGGTTAGTTCTACCCCTCGCCGCTAACGTTTCCGCGTGATGTCCGCCGTTGCGGGGGCTGACTAGTATGGCCTCACACCACGCGACACGGCCAGCAGCACGACAGGGTGCTCTGCGGCCAACCCCTCCCGTCGCGCACCTTCCCGGAGTGAGAGCCATGACCCTGCATGACCTGACGTACTGGCAACAACGCGCCGCTACCCTGCGCCCGCGCTGCCAGGCCTTCATCAACGGCCAGTTCCAGCCCGCCGCCGATGGCCGCACTTTTGCCGACATCAGCCCGATCAACGGTCAGTCACTGGGCGACATCGCCCGCTGCGGTGAGACCGATGTCAACCAGGCGGTACTGGCCGCCCGCGCCAGCTTCGAGGCTGGCGTGTGGTCGCGCTGCCACCCGCGCGAGCGCAAAACCGTGCTGCAAAGGTTGGCCGCATTGATCCGCGAGCATGGCGACGAGCTGGCGCTGCTTGACTGCCTGGACATGGGCAAGCCGATTGCCGACGCACGCACTATCGACGTACCGGGCACCGCCGCGGTGTTCGATTGGTACGCCGAAGCCGCCGACAAGCTGTACGACGAGGTAGCCCCCACCGCCAACGACGCACTGGCGCTGATCACCCGCGAGCCGGTGGGCGTGGTAGCGGCGGTGATTCCGTGGAACTTCCCGCTGGATATGGCGGCGTGGAAGCTGGCGCCGGCGCTGATTGCCGGCAACAGCGTGATCCTGAAACCGGCCGAGCAGTCGCCGCTGTCCGCGCTGCGCCTGGCCGAACTGGCCAAGGAAGCCGGCCTGCCGGATGGCGTACTGAACGTGCTGCCGGGCTATGGCGAAGAGGTTGGCCGCTCGCTGGGCCTGCATCAGGACATCGACTGCCTGAGCTTTACCGGCTCCACCGAGGTGGGCAAATACTTCCTGCGCTACGCCTCGGAATCCAACATGAAGATGGTGTGGCTGGAGTGCGGCGGCAAGAGCCCGAACCTGGTGTTTGCCGACAGCGACCTGGACGCCGCCGCGCAGCGCGCCGCCTTCGGCATCTTCTTCAACCAGGGCCAGGTGTGCTCCGCCAACTCGCGCCTGCTGCTACAGCGCTCGATCAAGGACGCCTTCCTGCAGAAGCTGCTCAAGCAGGTGGACGCGCTGCAGCCGGGCAACCCGCTGGACCCGGCCACCCGCACCGGCAGCATTGTCGATGCCCGCCAGGCCGAACGCATCATGGGCTTTGTCGATATCGCCCGCAGCGAAGGCGCCAGCCTGCTGTGCGGCGGCGAGCGCGCCAGTATCAATGGCAGCGACTGCTATATCCGCCCCACCATTTTCAGCGACGTGACGCCAGACATGACGCTGGCGCGCGAAGAAGTGTTCGGCCCGGTACTGGCGGTGATGACCTTCGATACCGAGGCGGAAGCCGTGGCGCTGGCCAACGACAGCATCTATGGGTTGGCCGCATCAGTTTGGACCAACGACCTGTCGCGCGCCCACCGCGTGGCGCGCCAGCTGCGCGCCGGCACGGTGTCAGTGAACACCGTCGATGCGCTCGACCCCGGCATTCCGTTCGGCGGCTACAAGCAATCCGGCTTCGGCCGCGACCTGTCGCTGCACGCCGTCGACAAGTTCACCCAACTCAAAACCACCTGGCTGCAGTTCCGCAGCTGAAGCCCAGAACCGGAGAGAAATCATGACCCAGCAAGCCAAAGCTGCCAGCGCAGCCACCCAGCGCTACCAGGCCATCGACGCCGCCCACCACATCAACGCCTTCCTCGACCAGAAGGCGCTGAACCTGGAAGGTCCGCGCGTGATGGCCAGGGGCCAGGGCGTCTACCTGTGGGACACCGAGGGCAACAAGTACCTGGACGGCATGTCCGGCCTGTGGTGCACCAATATCGGCTACGGCCGCCAGGAGCTGATCGCCGCTGCCACCAAGCAGCTGGAAGAGCTCAGCTACTACAACGTGTTCTTCCACACCACCCACCCGGCGGTGAACGAACTCTCCGAGCGCCTGTTTTCCCTGCTGCCGGGTGACTACAGCCACGTGATCTACACCAACTCCGGCTCGGAATCCAACGAGCTGCTGATCCGCACCGTGCGCCGCTACTGGGACGTGGAGGGCAAGCCGAACAAGAAGATCTTCATCGGCCGCCACAACGGCTACCACGGCTCCACCGTGGGCAGCGCCAGCCTGGGCGGCATGAAGTTCATGCAC
>CAMLGD010000249.1 GCA_946479405.1 uncultured Vogesella sp. | reverse complement strand
TCGTTCACCGATATTCCGGGCGAGCGCCGTATTCCGGACATGCGCATGGATGACATTCGTGCCACCGGTGCCAGCACCGTGGCGGTGGCGTGCCCCAACTGCACCGCCATGCTGGAAGGCGTGGTTGGCGAGCGGGCAGACGTGGTGGAACTGGCCGAGCTGGTTGCTGCCCGGCTGGCCAAATGAAAGCGGAGGAGAGCATGTTCAACGATAGAGCCATTCCGCGTATCGACCCGCGACGCCCCTATGTGATCGGGCCGTCGGGACTGAAACGAATCGTGCTGGGCGAGGAGGTGGGCAGCCGCGATGTGCAGCAGCAGGCCCACGGCCACAGCCAGGCCAAGCCGCTGCGCAGCAACGGCCCGTTCAAGCTGCGCAGCCTGGTGGTGCTGCATACCGACCGTGGCGCGCTGGACGAAGCGGCGCGCGAAACGTTGGCCGCAGCCGCCATCCTGGCCAGCCCGGACACCGAAGTGGTGGCGCTGCTGTTCGGCGGTAACGCCGACAGTGTGGCCGCCGCCGGTGAGGCCGGTGCCGACCGCGTGCTGCTGTGTGCCGACCCGGGCTTTGCGCCGCAGCGCAAGCTGGCCGTGCTGGCCGAGCTGTGGCAGCGCGAAGCGCCGTCGCGGCTGTGTCTGCCGGACCGTGGCGCCGATGCCGACCTGGGGCGGCGCTTTGCCAGCCGCCAGGCCCTGCCGGTAGCCTGCGATGTGATCGAAGTGGTGCCGGGGCGCGAAGTGCGCAGCCTGGCACCGGCCGGCCAGTTCGCGGTACAGCCGCTGCCGCCGGTGCTGCTGCTGGCGCGTAAGGCAGCGGATGCCCGCTTGCCATTCCGCGGCCAGGGCAATGATGGCGGTGTGCTGCCGCTGCCGGAAGTCGGCGAGCGCATTCGTGATCTGGGTACGCGCAGCTGCCCGGCGTCGCAGCTGGGGCTGGAAGAAGCGGATTTGATTGTCTCTGCCGGTAACGGCGTACAGGACACCGGCGGTTTGCGCCAGCTGGCCGAGCGCATGGGCGCGGCGGTGGGTGCCTCGCGCGTGGCGGTGGACGATGGTCGCTTCGCTCGCGAACAGCAGGTGGGCGCCACCGGCAAGACGGTGCAGGCCAGTGCCTATCTGGCGTTCGGTATCTCCGGCGCGGTGCAGCACCTGCAGGGCATCAAGGAGTGCCGGCACGTGATTGCCGTCAACCTGGATGCCGCCGCCCCCATCGTTAAACGCGCCGATCTGACTCTGGTGGAAGACTGCCAGGCGCTGATCAGTGCCCTGAACCAGCTGCTTGCCGCCGAACGTGCGGCCAACCCTGTGCTGGAGACTGCGTGATGAGCAAACAGAATCTGAAAGTGGCGGTGCTGCTGGCGCCGGCTACCCATCCGGTAAGCGGCCGGCCGTGTGCCGCCGCCGCCGATAGCGCCGCGCTGGCGCTGGCGATGAAGCTGGTGCCGTCGCCACAGCACCTGCTGGTGCTGTATGCCGGTGATGCCGACGATAGCGCGCTGGCGCCGTATCTGGCGCAGGGAGTCAGCTGTGTCAACGTGCTGCCGGCAGTGGCCGGCGCCGAAATATCGCGGGTCCTGGCGCGGCAGTTGCAGGATGTCGACCTGGTGTTGTGCGGTCGGCGGGCCGGCGGCGGGCAGGGCAGCGCCATGCTGCCCTACCTGCTGGCCGAGGAGCTGGAGGCGCCACTGCTGCCGGATGCGCTGCAGCTGCAGGTCGGCAATGGCCAGGTGGAAGTGGAGCAGTATCTGCCCAAGGGCCAGCGCCGGCAGTTGGCCGCGGCATTGCCAGCCATTGTCAGCGTGCATGAGCGCGCCAGCGCGCCGCTGCCGTATGCCCACGCGCGCCTGCAGCAGGGGCAGATCCGCCACCTGTCGCCGGCCAATCTGGCGCCCGGCGTCTGCCATCTGGAGCCGGCCAACCGCCGTGCGCGCCCGCTGGTGGCCGCCAGCAAGGCCAGTGGTCACGAGCGCATGCTGGGTGCAATTGCCAGCGATGGCGCCAAAGCTGGCGGCGTGGTCGTAAAACAGGGCGATCCTGTCGAAAAAGCGCAAGTTCTACTGGATTACCTGCGCGACCATCATCTCGTCGATTTCTGACAACTACTTGCTGTTTTCCGCCCCACCCGGCAACAGCGCACACCCACAACCCGCGTTGTTTTTGGAGAAGTTCATCATGACTAGCAGCACGATCGCGTTTCATCCGGCCGTCAATCTGCGCGAACTGGTGGCCCGCCGTGTGCCGGGCTACAGCCTGGAGGCCCCGTTCTACACCTCGCCGGCGGTGTTTGATGCCGACATGGAGCACATCTTCAGCAAGCACTGGATTTATGTCGGCGTGTCGGTAGACGTGCCGGAGCCGGGCGACTACATGACCGTGCAGCTGGGTCAGCAGCCGATCCTGATCGTGCGTGATGATGACAACGAAATCCGCGCTTTCCACAACGTCTGCCGTCACCGTGGCTCGCGGCTGTGTGCCGAGGAAAAAGGCACGGTAGGCAATCTGGTCTGTCCCTACCACCAGTGGACCTACGACCTGTCCGGCAAGCTGATTTTTGCCGACCACATGCAGGAAGGTTTCGACCTGTCGCACCACAGCCTGAAGTCGGTGCACCTGCGCAATATGGCCGGCCTGCTGTTCATCTGCCTGGCCGATGAGCCGCCGGCAGACTTCGACGCCATGGCCGAGGTGATGACCCCGTACATTGCGCCGCACCAGATCGACAACACCAAGGTAGCGGTGCAGGTAGACATCATCGAGCAGGGCAACTGGAAGCTGACGCTGGAAAACAACCGCGAGTGCTACCACTGTACCGGTAACCACCCGGAGCTGACGGTGTCGCTGTTCGCCTACAGCTACGGTTTTGCGCCGAAGGAAGACACCGCCGAAGGCCTGCGCCAGTACGAAGAAATGGTGGCCGACCGCCATCAGCACTGGGAATCCTGTGGCCTGCCGTCCAGTGAAGTGGACCGACTGTCCGATGTGTCCGGCTTCCGCACCATGCGCATGCCGCTGGATCGCGCCGGTGAGTCGCAGACCCTGGACACCAATGTTGCCTGCAAGAAGCTGCTGGCCGATTTCAAGGATGCCTCCATCGGTGGTCTGTCGTTCTGGACCCAGCCGAACTCCTGGCACCACTTCATGGCCGATCACATCGTGACCTTCAGTGTGATTCCGCTGACTGCCGATACCACCTTGGTACGTACCAAGTGGCTGGTGCACAAGGATGCGGTGGAAGGCGTGGATTACGACGTGAAGAATCTGACCGCGGTGTGGAACGCCACCAACGATCAGGACCGCCGCCTGGTGGAAGAATCGCACCACGGCGCCAAGAGCTCGGCTTACCAGCCGGGTCCGTACTCGCCGTTTACCGAAACCCTGGTGGAGAAGTTTGCCGACTGGTACATCCGCCGCCTCGCTGTCGGCCTGGAATAAGTCGGTCGCATCACCAGCAATTCGTTGCAACCAGACCCGGCAGCGGCAACCCTGGCAAGGGTTGCCGGACAAGCCGGGCCGCAATACACACACGTCCGGGCAAAGGTTGGCCGCATGCGGCCAACCTTGTCGGGCCAGCCACAACAGGGTGCCATCATGACTACCGCCACTCCCACCTTCGCCTTTACCGAACCGGCGCCGTACTGGCAAAGCGGTGTCGATGACACCTTGCAGTGCGTATCGGTACACGATGAAACGCACGATGTGCGCACCTTTACCTTCCGTGCCGTACCGGCGCGGCGTTTTGCCTACCTGCCGGGGCAGTTTCTTACCCTGGAGCTGGAGATCGGCGGTGAAACCGTCAACCGCTGTTACACGCTGTCGTCGTCGCCGACGCGGCCGGATACCGTCACCATCACCGTCAAGCGCGTACCGGGCGGGCAGGTGTCCAATTGGCTGCACGACAACCTGCAGCCGGGCATGAAAGTCAGCGTGCTGGGGCCGTCCGGTGAGTTCACCTTTGCGCACCAGCCCGCCGCGCAGTACCTGTTTCTATCGGCTGGCAGCGGCATTACGCCGCTGATGTCGATGAGTCGTGCGTTGGGCGATCTGGGCGATACCATGGACGTGGCCTTCGTGCACAGTGCGCGCTCGCCGGCGGACCTGATCTTCCGCCACGAGCTGGTGCAGCTGGCGCGGGCACGCAATGGCTTCCGTCAGGCCGCCATCGTGCAGAGCCGCCACCCGGAGCCGGAGTGGCATGGCCTGGAAGGTTTCCTTGACCTGCCGGCGCTGGAGCGGCTGGTGCCCGATTTCCGCCAGCGCGCGGTCTACTGCTGTGGCCCGGC
>CAMLGD010000248.1 GCA_946479405.1 uncultured Vogesella sp. | reverse complement strand
CAGGCCCTTCTCCTGGATCGCCTTGCCGATGGTGCCTTTGCACACGCCGTTGCAGCCGCACACCTCGGCATCGTCCGGCATGCTCATGGCGCGGTTCTGGCCGGCATGGCCGGTGTCGCCGGTGGCGCCCTCGCCCAGCATCAGCTGGTCGCGGATCTCGTGCACCGCGTGGCCTTCACGGATCAGGCGGAAGTACCAGCCGCCGTCGGCGGTGTCACCGTACAGGCAGGCGCCGACCAGCTTGTCTTCCTTCACGATCAGCTTCTTGTACACACCACCCATCGGGTCGGACAAGGTGATCTGCTCGCAGTCGTCGCCACCGTTGAAATCGCCGGCGGAGAACACGTCGATGCCGGTGACCTTGAGCTTGGTGGAGGTAGCTGCCGGCACGTAGCGGGCAATACCGTAGTTGGCCAGATGGTTGGCCGCCACCTTGGCCATGTCGAACAACGGCGCCACCAGGCCGTAGCTGACACCACGATGGCTGACGCACTCGCCCACCGCGTACACGCGCGGGTCGAAGGTCTGCAGGAAGTCGTTCACCACCACGCCGCGGTCGCAGTACAGGCCGGATTGCTCTGCCAGGGTGTAGTTGGGACGGATGCCCACCGCCATCACCACCAGATCGGCCGGCACCGCGTCGCCATCCTTGAAGCGCACCGCGCACACGCGGCCGCTCTCGCCCTGCACCAGCTCGGCGGTCTGCTTCTGCAGCAGGAACTGCAGCCCCTTGGCTTCCAGACTCTGCTGCAGCAGTTGCGCCGCAGTCTTGTCCAGCTGGCGGTCCAGCAGCCATTCGCCCAGATGCACTACGGTCACGCTCATGCCGCGCGACAGCAGGCCGTTGGCCGCCTCCAACCCAAGCAGGCCGCCGCCAATCACCACCGCATGCTGATGGCTGCCGGCAGCTTCGATCATCTGGTTCACATCGGCGATGTCACGGAAAGTCACCACCCCCGGCAGATCCTTGCCTGGCACCGGCAGGATGAACGGATTGGAACCGGTGGCCAGCAGCAGGCGGTCGTACGGCACGCTGGTGCCGTCGGCGGCGCGCACCACGCGGCGACCACGGTCGATATCCACTACCGGCTTGCCCAGATGCAGGGTGATGCCGTTGTCGGCGTACCAGTCCACGTCGTTGAGCATGATTTCCGGCAGCGTCTGCTCGCCGGTGAGTACCGGCGACAGCATGATGCGGTTGTAGTTGGCGTGCGGCTCGGCGCCGAACACGGTGATGTCGTAGGCATCGGGGGCCAGTTTCAGCAGCTCTTCCAGCGTGCGCACCCCGGCCATGCCATTGCCCACCATGACCAATTTCTGTTTGTCCATCGCGTTGCATCCTTTCTTGCCGGCTGCACCACCGCGGCATTGCTGCGGTACAGACCAAAAAAAAAAGCCCGCCGCCATGGGGAACCCCCACGGCAACGGACCTCTTTGTCCCGCTCCTGCACCGCCATTGGCACAAGAGACCTTTACGTGACACTGTTTAGCAACTGGCGTGCCAGCTTGCCGGCAGGGGTTTCCGCCGTTTGCGGCCAACCTTTGCCTTCGCTTGGTGCATTGCGGCACGAAAACGGGGAAAACGCACCATGCCGGCCCCGGCGCGCCTGCTGCCACGGTCACAGCCGCAGCGGCAGCGCGACGGCGCCCTGCCCGCCAGCCGCTGCCACGCCCCAGGCAGACACCCATAAAAAACACCCCGGCGCGGCCGGGGTGAACAGGGGAACACGCGGCTCAGTGCAGCAGTAGCGCGTACAGCAACAGTAAATTGATCAGCAGCGACCACAGCGCCACCCGACGCCACACCCGCATCGACAGCCGCTCGGCCCACGGCACGTGCTGGCGCACGCTCAGCGGCTGGCTGTCGCCGCGCTCCAGTGCCAGACGGAATTCCTCGGCGGTTTCGAAGCGGCGCGCAGCGTCCGGATCTACCGCCTTGGCCAGCACCCGCTCCAGCCACAGCGGCACATCCGGGCGGTAACGGCTGATCGGCTGCGGTGCGCCGAAATGCGGGCGCTGGAACGCCTCGATCTCGCCATACGGGTAGCGGCCGCACAGCAGCCAGTACAGGGTGACGCCCAGTGCGTACAGGTCGCTGCCGGCATCGGCGGCGACGCCGTCGAACAGCTGCGGCGCCATGAACGACGGCGTGCCGGCGCTGCCAGCCTGCTCCTCGCCGCTGATGCCGGCACACCAGGCCACACCCAGATCCAGCAGCCGCAACTGGCCATCGCGCCCCAAGTGCACGTTGTCCGGCTTCACGTCGCGGTGCACGATGCCCAGCCGGTGCAAGGCCGCCAGCGCGCGGGTGAGCGCCAGCCCGCTCAGCACCGTCTCGGCCACGCTGACCTGGCCCTCGCCGGCGCGTTGCGTCAGGGTGCGGCCGTCGTACCAGCGCAGCAGGTAGTACAGGTGACTGCGCGCCGGCAGCGGCGCCACTTCGGCAAAATACGGCGAGCTGACACGGCGCTGCAGCCATTCTTCCACCAGCAGCGCCTGCGCCGCCTCGCGGTCGCCGGCCAGCGTAGTCGGCAGCGTTTTCAGCACCCAGTGGCGGCCGGCGGCATCGCTGACGCGGTAGGCGATGCCGGATGGCGAGGCATGTAGTTTTTCTTCTACCTTCAGCCCTTCGAACTGCTGCCCGGGCTTGAGCGTCGGCGGCGGTAACAACGCCTCCCCACGCGAGAATTCGTCGCCAAGGTTGGCCGCAGGCAACTCGTCCACCCGCAGCAGCAGTGCCGACACATTGTCCTGACTGCCGGCAGCCAGCGCCGTCTCCACCAGCACGGCAGCCGCCCGCTGCGGGTCGGCATGCAGCCGCAGCAGCTCGTCGATGCGCAAATCACCCAGCGCGTTCCAGATACCGTCACACAACAGCGCGAACACATCGCCCGGCTGCAGGTCGCCATCGCTGAAATCCGCCACCACGTGGGCATCCAGCCCCATGCCGCGCTTGAGCACATGGCGCAGCGACGGCTCTTCCCACACGTGATCGACAGTCAAACAGCGCAGGCCGTCGCGATTCAACCGGTAGACGCGGCAATCGCCGACGTGCGCCACGGTAAAGCGCCGCCCGCGCAGCACCAGCACCGACAGCGTGGCCACCAGCGAGCGGCCCTGGCTGCGCAGCCAGCGGTTGTGCGCGCCCAGCAAGCGGTCCAGCGCCGCCGCTACCTCCCAGGTTTCCGGCGTGGCGTAGTAATCGGCGCACACCGCGCGCACGCTGGAGCTGGCGGCCAACTTGCCGTCGGCGCAGCCGGATACGCCGTCGGCCAGCGCGAACAAGGCACCCTTGCCGGCCAGCTGCTCACCGTCCGGCAGGCACCAGCCCAGCGCGTCTTCGTTGCGCTCGCGCCGCCCCGCTTCCGAGCACTGGCCGATGGTCAGTTGCAACGCCATGCTTTCTCCAATGCAGTACCGCTCGCTCCGCCGAGATGGCCCGGCCTGCGACACGGCAGCAACAGCAAGGTGGGCAACGGCTACTGCCGTGCCCACTGCTGGATTACGTGAAACGGCAGGCCTGCGCTAGCAGCCCGCCGTTGCCTTACACCCGGGCGGCCGTCACGCTGGACGAACCCCAGGTGGTGCGCCAGCGCAGTTTCACCGCGTACAGACCTACCCAGGCTACCAGCCCCAGGCTGGCGAACAGCCACAGCCCCAGCTGGTAGTTGCCGGTGTGCTGTTTGACCAGACCGAGGCCGGCTGCCAGCAGGAAGCCGCCAATGCCGCCGGCCATGCCGATCAGGCCGGTCATCACGCCGATTTCCTTGCGGAAGCGCTGCGGCACCAGCTGGAATACCGCGCCGTTACCACAACCCAGCGCCAGCATGGCACCGACAAACAGCGCCAGCGCCAGACTCTGCGACAGGCCGACACCGACCACCGCGATCAGCAAAGCCGCCAGGGTGTACACCACCAGCAGGGTGCGGATACCACCGATACGATCGGCCAGCGCACCGCCCAGCGGGCGCATCAGCGAGCCGGCAAACACGCAGGCAGCGGTGTAGTAGCCGGCGGTGACGGCACCCAGGCCGTACTGGTCATGGAAGTAGCCGGGCAAGGCGCTGGCCAGACCGGCAAAGCCGCCAAAAGTCACGCAGTAGAAGAACATGAACCACCAGCTGTCCTTGTCCCCCAGCACGCGCAGGTAGTCGGCCATCGCCTTGGGCGCCGGGCGCTGCGGTGCGTTCTTGGCAAACAGGCAGAACAGCACGAACACGATGCCCAGCGGCAGCACCGCCATGCCGAACACGTTCTCCCAGCCAAAGGCTGCGGCCAACCCTGGCGCCAGCAGCGCGGCGAA
>CAMLGD010000247.1 GCA_946479405.1 uncultured Vogesella sp. | reverse complement strand
GCGACGGACTGTTAATCCGCAGGTCGCTGGTTCGAGCCCAGCTCGGGGAGCCAAACAATTTGGAAGCATCGGCGGTGCCGGTGGTTCATGCAAGATGTGTTCCCTGATAGCTCAGTTGGTAGAGCGACGGACTGTTAATCCGCAGGTCGCTGGTTCGAGCCCAGCTCGGGGAGCCACAGACAACAAGCCCACGGTTTTTACCGTGGGCTTTTGCATATGGAATTGACTGGGCCATGCCGGCAGGTGAATGGCTATATTGCTAACACATAGTCATGTGGATTGATAATGCAAGCCGCTGTGAACTACTTGTGGGCCGGGCGTCTATGCCGGATGTTGTGCGGGCTGTTGTTGCTGACGCTGGTGAAAGCGAGCTTGGCGGCACCGCCGCTGCATTATTTTCCGGTCGGTCCGATCTATGAGTATCGCTGGAAGCTACTGGCACTGGCCTTGGCGCATGCGAAGCCGGCTGAAGTGCCGTCATTGCTGCCATTTGCCGAAGAGCTGTCGCAGGAGCGTGCCATGGCGCTGTTGCAGGGCGGTGGCGCCATTGATGTGCTGGCTTTGGGAACCAATCGTGGCCGCGAGGCACACATGCTGCCGGTGAAGATCGATATCAGTCGCGGCATGGTGGGCTATCGTGTGCTGATTATCCGTTCTGCTACCCAGCAGCGTTTTCAAGGCTTGCAGCTGGATGGGATGCGCCGGTTGCACTTCGGCCTGAACGAGGCCTGGGCTGACGTGCCGATCATGGAGGCAAACGGGCTGCCGGTGGTAAAGGCATCCGGCTACGAAAATCTGTTCACCATGTTGGCCGCAGGCCGATTCGATGCTTTTCCACGCGGCCTCAACGAAGCGCGCCGTGAATTGTTGCAGCGCCGTCTGCAGTTTCCGCAGTTGATGCTGGAGCCTGAGCTAGCGCTGTATTTTCCCTACCCGGTGTACTTCTGGGTGCGCAAAGACAATCAGGTGCTGGCGCGCAGCATTGAACGTGGGCTTCGCTTGGCGCTGGCCGACGGTTCCTGGCGTAGCCTGTTCGTGCGCTACTATGCGGCGGAAATTGCCGAGCTGCGTGCCCATCCCCGACGGGTGTTCCTGCTCGCTAATCCGGTGTTGCCGGACGGGGATGCGCCGCCTGATACCAGCTGGTGGTGGCGGCGCTAGTCGCCATCAAGGCTGGATGCAGGCCTGTTGCAAGGTGCTGGCGATGATCATGCGGCTTTCGCCACTTGCATCCATGCGGGCCAGTACCCGTTGCAGCGAGTGTATTACCCGTGGGCGGGTGCCACGGCTGGCGGCCAGGTAGACGGTGTAACGTTGCAACAGTGGGCCGCGCTGCAGGCTGTTGCTTGGCAGGCCTTGCTGCCGCAGCAGCATTTGCAGTGGCGGGTAGGACTGGGCCAGGTAGTCGATACTGTCGTTGCGCACTAGTCGCAGGCAGTCGGCGTGATTATTGGCCTGGATTAATTGTGAGCTGGCAAAGCCGGCCGCGAGGATGCTTTCCTCGCTGGCATCCTGCCGTACGGCGCAAAGGCTGCAGCAGTCGCGCGCCTAGTGCAGGTTTCTGTTCAGGCCAGGCTTGTGCCACAGGTAGACGGCCACTTCTCCGAGCCGGGCGACCCAGATAAATTGTGATTCTCGGCTTTCGGTACGGGTCAGGGCGAACACCAGTGTGTCCGGACGCAGGGTGGTGTGTGCCAGGCTGCGCGCCCACGGGTAGACCTGAATGCCGCTGGGCAGACCACTACGCTGCAACGCGGTACGTACCACGCGGGCATAGGCGCCATCTGCCTGTTGCGGGTCGAGCAGGGTGTTGTGGGGTGGCCAGTCTTCGGTCACGGTCAGCAATGGTGTGCTGTGAGCGAGTAGGGGCAACAGCAGGCAGCCAAGCAGGGTGAGCAGACGCATGGGACACCTCGGTGGGGAGAGTTGCTGGGCTGCTCTCAGTGTGGCTCATCGGCGCTCACAGGCAAGAAAAACGGCTACCCGTGGGTAGCCGTTGTGCCGTGTTAGCGGAAAGGTTGGCCGCAGCTTACTTGGCGGCGACCCAGTCGCGGGTGCTGGCCAGCGCTGTGGCCAGGTTTTCCGGCTGGGTGCCGCCGGCCTGGGCCATGTCCGGGCGTCCACCGCCTTTGCCGCCCACCTGCTGGGCCACATGGTTTACCAGCTCACCAGCCTTGAAGCGGCCGGTCAGATCCTTGGTAACGCCGGCAATCAGCGCCACTTTGCCGTCGGCCTTGCTGCCCAGTACGATCAGCGCCGAACCCAGCTTGTCCTTCAGTTTGTCCAGGGTATCGCGTAGGGTGGCGTTGTCGGCGCCTTCCAGCTCGGCAGCCAGCAGTTTCACGCCGTTCACTTCCACCGCCTGTTCCGCCAGGCTGTCGCCGGCGGAGGCCGCCAATTTACCCTTCAGCGCCGCCAGTTCTTTTTCCAGCGCCTTCAGGTCGCCCTGCAGGTTGCCGATCTTGGCCAGCACTTCATCGCTGCTCTGCGCCTTCAGGCTGGCCGCAGCGGCCTTCAGCAGGCTGTCCTGCGCCTGTACGTAGGCTACCGCGCCTTCGCCGGTTACTGCTTCGATACGGCGCACGCCGGCAGCCACGCCGCCTTCGGACACAATCTTGAAGAAGCCGATGTCACCGGTGCGGTTCACGTGGGTGCCGCCGCACAGTTCGGCGGAGAAGTCACCCATGCTCAGCACGCGCACTTCGTCGCCGTACTTCTCACCGAACAACGCCATGGCACCGGCACGTACCGCGTCGTCAAAGCCCATCACGCGGGCGCTGACTTCGTAGTTGGCCGCCACTACGTGGTTCACAACGCGTTCGATCTCGGCGATTTCCTCAGCGGATACCGGCTGGCCGTGGGCGAAGTCGAAGCGGGTACGCTCGGCATTCACCAGCGAGCCCTTCTGGGCTACGTGGCCGCCCAGCACCTTGCGCAGTGCCGCGTGCAGCAGGTGGGTGGCAGAGTGGTTGCGCGCGGTGGCTTGGCGCTTGTGCAAGTCGATGGTGGCCTGCACGGTATCACCCACACTCAGGCTGCCACGCGCCAGACGACCGGTGTGGCCGAATACCGCAGATTTGATTTTCTGGGTATCGGCCACGTCGAACAGCGCACCCACACCGCCGGCAGTAGAAATCTCACCCACGTCGCCTACCTGGCCGCCACCTTCGGCGTAGAAGGCGGTGTTGTCCAGTACCACGATGCCGTCGTCGCCGGCATTCAGCGTCGCAACCGGCTCAGTACCCTTGTACAGCGCGATTACCTTGGCATCCACGCTGCTACTGGCGTAGCCGTGGAAGGTGGTATCGGCACCGTCGTAGCTGACATTGCCGGCTACCTTGAAGGCGGAGGCAGCACGGGCGCGGGTACGCTGCTCTTCCATGGCGCGCTCGAAGCCGTCCAGATCCACTTCGATATTGCGCTCGCGGCAGATGTCGGCGGTGAGGTCCACCGGGAAGCCGTAGGTGTCGTACAGCTTGAACACGGTATCGCCGTCCATGGCAGTCTTGCCGCCAGCCAGTGCGGCGTCCACCAGCGCCATGCCGGTATCCAGGGTTTCGGCGAACTTGATTTCTTCCTGACGCAGCGCATCTTCGATCTGCGCCTGTTGCTGGCGCAACTCCGGATAGGCATCGCCCATCTCGGCTACCAGGTCGGCTACGATCTTGTGGAAGAACAGGCCTTTCTGGCCCAGCTTGTAGCCGTGGCGGATGGCGCGGCGGGCAATGCGGCGCAGCACATAACCGCGGCCGTCGCTGGACGGCAGGATGCCGTCGGCGATCATGAATGAACAGGCACGGATGTGGTCGGCGATCACTTTCAGCGACGGCACATCCTGGCTGTACGGTACGCCGGTTTCGCGCGCGGCGGCGCGTACCAGGCAGGCCAGACCATCAGTTTCGTAGTTGGAGTGCACGCCCTGCAGCACGGTGGACAGGCGCTCCAGGCCCATGCCGGTGTCCACTGACGGCTTTGGCAGCGGGTGCAGGGTGCCGGTCTCGTCGCGGTTGAACTGCATGAACACGTTGTTCCAGATTTCCATGAAGCGGTCGCCGTCTTCGTCCGGGCTGCCCGGAGGGCCGCCGGCGACGCTTGGGCCGTGATCGAAGAAGATCTCGGTACATGGGCCGCAGGGGCCGGTGTCGCCCATGGTCCAGAAGTTGTCGGACGCATACGGCGCGCCCTTGTTATCGCCGATGCGCACGATTTTCTCGGCCGGCAGACCAACTTCCTTGTGCCAGATGTTGTATGCCTCGTCATCGCTGGCATACACGGTCACCATCAGCTTGTCCTTCGGCAGGGCCA
>CAMLGD010000246.1 GCA_946479405.1 uncultured Vogesella sp. | reverse complement strand
TCAAGGGCGACGTGCACGACATCGGCAAGAACATCGTCGGCGTGGTGCTGCGCTGTAACAACTACAAGGTGATCGATCTGGGCGTGATGGTGCCGTGCCAGAAGATTCTGGACGCCGCCATCGAGCACAAGGCCGACATCATCGGCCTGTCCGGCCTGATTACCCCATCGCTGGAAGAAATGAGCCACGTGGCCAAGGAGATGCAGCGCCAGGGCTTCGACATTCCGCTGTTGATCGGCGGTGCCACTACCAGCCGCGTACACACCGCGGTGAAGATCGCGCCGCACTACCAGGGCCCGGTGATCTACGTGCCGGATGCCAGCCGTGCGGTGGGCGTGTGCTCTAACCTGCTGTCCGACACCCTGCGCGATCCGTTCGTGAAAGAAGTGGCCGACGACTACGCCAAGGCGCGCGCCATCTTCGAAGGCCGCGGCGATGCCAAGCTGCTGCCGATCGCCGAGGCACGCGAACAACGCCACCGCATCGACTGGCACAGCTACACCCCGCCGACGCCGAAATGGCTGGGCGTGCGCCGCTTCGAACAATACGATCTAGCCGAGATCGCCCGCTTCATCGACTGGACGCCGTTCTTCCAGAGCTGGGAGCTGGCCGGCCGCTTCCCGGCGATTCTGGACGACGACATCGTCGGCGAATCCGCCCGCGCGCTGTGGGCGGATGCGCAGACCATGCTCAAACAGATCATCGACGAAAAGTGGCTGAGCGCCAACGCGGTGATCGGCCTGTTCCCGGCGCGCAGCGTGGATGTGGACGACATCGAAATCCTAGACCCGGACAGCCGCGCACCGCTGATGACCTGGGTCGGCCTGCGCCAGCAGCTGGTGAAGACCGACAAGGACGGCAACAAGAACCCGGACTGGGCGCTGGCCGACTTCATCGCCCCGGCCGACAGCGGCGTGGCCGACTACATCGGCGCCTTCGCGGTGACCGGCGGCCTGGGCATCGACCCGCATGTGGCGCGCTTCGAGGCAGCCAACGACGACTACTCGGCGATTCTGCTCAAGGCGCTGGCCGACCGCTTTGCCGAAGCGTTTGCCGAGCTGATGCACAAGCGCGTGCGCACCGAGTTCTGGGGCTACGCCGCCGACGAGGCACTGGATAACGAAGCGCTGATCGACGAGAAGTACGTCGGCATCCGCCCGGCGCCCGGCTACCCGGCTTGTCCGGATCACACCGTGAAGCGCGAGCTGTTCGAGCTGATCAACGCCCCGGCCATCGGCATGACCCTCACCGAGGGCTACGCCATGCTGCCGACCGCGGCGGTGTCCGGCTTCTACTTCAGCCACCCAGACAGCCGCTACTTCGGCATCGGCAAGATCAGCCGCGACCAGGTGGAAAGCTACGCGCAACGCCGCGGCGTCAGCCAGCAGCAGGCCGAGCGCGATCTGGCGCCCAACCTGGGCTACAACGCCTGAGCCTCCTCTGCGGCCAACGTTGGCCGCAGGCAGCAGCAAACGGCAAGTCGACAGGCTTGCCGTTTGTCATTTATCGCTAGCATGTAAACTGCTAGCCAGTTGTTTTCCCCTTACCACGGCCAGCGCCCCAGCCGGGCGCGCCGTCACCGACACAGGAAGCGTCAGCATGGGCAAAGGCCGACTGGAAGCATTCAGCGATGGCGTACTGGCCATCATCATCACCATCATGGTGCTGGAACTGAAAGTGCCGCACGGCAGCGACTGGGACGCGCTGACGCCGCTGCTGCCCAGTTTCTGGAGCTATGTGCTCAGTTTCATCTACGTCGGCATCTACTGGAACAATCACCACCATCTGCTGCACGCCGCGGGCCAGGTGTCCGGCCGCGTGCTGTGGGCCAACCTGCATCTGCTGTTCTGGCTGTCGCTGCTGCCGTTTGCCACCGGCTGGATGGGCGAGAACCATTTTGCGCCGCTGCCCACCGCGCTCTACGGCGTGGTGCTGCTGATGGCGGCCGTCGCCTACTTCGGCCTGCAGCAATGCATCGTGGCGGTCGATGGCAGTGGCTCGCCGCTGCAGCGTGCGCTGGGCCGCGACTGGAAAGGCAAGCTGTCGCCACTGCTGTACCTGAGCGCAATCCTGGCCTCGTTCTGGATGCACTGGCTGGCGCAGGGCATCTACGCGCTGGTGGCGCTGCTGTGGCTGATTCCCGATCGCCGCCTCGAGCATGTGGCCAGCCGCCACTAGCCACGGCCGGGCTGGCGCGGTGCCGGCACCACACTCCAGCCACAGCGCCGCCACACGGCACTTGATTTGGCACAGCTAAAGCGTGCATTGCCCGGCGTGACGGCAGCGCCAATTGATCAAGCTCGCTTACAATAGCTGTCATGCCTAATCGACTCTCTCGCCTGTGCCTGCTGCTGACCATGCTGGCAGGCCAGCCGGCCAGCGCCCAAGCGGCACTGCAGCCGCTGCTGCTGGCCCTGGGTGAACACAAGCCGCCCTACATCCTGCAAGACAAGAATGCCGGTATCGAATACGAGCTGACCACCAGCGCCTTGCGCCTGGCCGGCTACGAGCCGCAGGTGCTGTTCATGCCCAACCAGCGCGCGCAGCTGGCGCTGGCCGACGGCCGGGTGGATGCCGCCATTTCACGCAATGGCCCGTTCGTGTCCGTGCCCTACATCGCCTATCACAATATGGCGATCTCGCTGTGCACGCCGCGGCTGCGGCTGGACAACATCGCGGCGCTGAGCCGCTATCACGTCGCCGGCTTCCACAACGCGCAGCGTTTTCTCGGCGCGGAGTTCGCCGAGATGGCGCAAGACAATGTCGATTATGTCGAGGTATCGCCACAGCCGATTCTGAGCAACCTGTTGTACAGCGGCCGCGCCGACGTGGTGATCTCCGACCTGTTCATCTTCCTGCAGCTGCCGCTGCCGCCCAACCTGCCGACTGGCAGCCGGCAGCAGCCGGTGTGCAGCCATGCGCTGTTTCCGCCGACGCTGTATTCGCTGTCGTTCCGTAATCCGGAAACCCGGCAGCGCTTCAACAGCGCCATCCGCCAGCTGGCGCGCAGCGGTTTCTACCAACAGCTGGCGCGGCGCTACAAGCTGCAGGACAGGCAAGGCCGCGCGCTGTTCAGCCCGGACACCATTGTCCGCACCCCGCAAGGCGGCCAACCCTGGACGCTGTCCACCGCCGCACTGGTCAAATAGGTCGCCGCGGTGCGGTCCTGTCCGCGCCGCGTAGCACCACTGTGGCGTCCACGCACCTCCCCCGCGCCGAGCGTTGTGGCGCCGCGCCGACACTGGCGGCAGTTTCTGCCCGCATCGGCGCTGGCAGCTTGTTGCCTTTCCCCCACTTTCTATACTCCAGCTAAGCGCTGCGTTTCTGTCATGTTGTTGTCGCGAAAAGGATGCCAAACATGAAGAACAACATCATCCTGGGCGGCCTGCTGTGTGCCGCACTGGCAAGCCACGTCGCCGCACTGGATCTGTCGGTGGGTGCCGGCAGCAACGGCGAGGGTGCCAACTACTTCCGCCTGGGCGGGCAGCAGGCATTCGACAGCAGCTGGTGGCAAAGCCGCCACGGCCGGCTGACCGGCTACTGGGATGCAGCCGTCAGCTACTGGCAGGCACGGGAAAGCCAGGACAACCAGTCGCTGTCGCTGTCGCCGGTGCTGGTCTACCAATTCAACGGCGACGGCATCCGCCCCTTCATCGAGGCCGGCATCGGCCTGGCCGCTTTCCGCCACACCCGGGTGGATGACCACCAGTTGGGCAGCGCACTGCAGATGGAAGACCGCCTGGGTGTCGGCCTGCGGCTGGGTGACGGCCATACCCTGGGCCTGCGCGCCATCCACTACTCCAACGGCGGGTTACAACAGCCCAACGATGGCATCGAAGGCTATTCGCTGTACTACCAGTGGCAGTACTGAACGCCTGCGGCCAACCTTGCACCGCTGACGCCACGCCACCGCCGCGGCCCGCTATGGCGTGCAGCAGCGGTGGATGACCTGTGCCAGGGTGGCAAAGTGGCGGGCAATATCGGCCTCGTCCACGTGGGCGTAACCCAGCAGCAGGCCGGGTTGTGCATTGCTGCCGCGGTAGTACTGGCTCAGCGGCCGGGTGAGGATGCCGGCGCTCATCGCCGCCGCGCACACCGCCAGATCATCGCTACCCGGCGGCAGCCCCAGTACCAGGTGCAGGCCGGCGGCGCCGTCGTGGATCGGCAAGCGCTCGCCGAAATGCTGGCGGATGGCGGTCAGCAGCGCCTGCCGCCGCCGCGCGTACAGCTGGCGCATGCGGCGGATGTGGGCGACGAAGTGGCCCTCGGCGATGAAGTCGGCCAGCACCGCCTGCGTCAGGTACTGACCGCCGCGGTACAGCTCGGACAGCCCGGTCTGGAAGCTTTCCACCAGCGCCTCCGGCACCACCAT
>CAMLGD010000245.1 GCA_946479405.1 uncultured Vogesella sp. | reverse complement strand
GCCGAGCTGCTGGCCGGCGCCGGCTTCGACTGGCTGCTGATCGACGGCGAACACGCGCCCAACGAGCTGCAGAGCATGCTGGCGCAGCTGCAGGCCATCGCCCCCTACCCGTCGCACCCCATCGTGCGCCCGGTGTGGAACGACCCGGTGCGCATCAAGCAGATTCTGGATATCGGCGCGCAGACCCTGTTGCTACCCATGGTGCAAAGCGGCGAGGAAGCAGCGCAGGCGGTGGCCGCCACCCGCTACCCGCCACACGGCATCCGCGGTGTGGGCAGCGCACTGGCGCGCGCCTCGCGCTGGAACCGCATTCCGGACTACCTGCACGCCTGCGAGCAGGAAATCTGCGTGCTGGTGCAAATCGAAACCCGCGCCGGCCTGGCCAACCTGGACGCCATTGCCGCGACACCGGGCGTGGATGGCGTGTTCATCGGCCCGGCCGACCTGTCTGCCGACATGGGCTATCTCGGCCAGCCGGCACACCCGGAGGTGCAGGCCGCCATCGAAGATGCCATCCGCCGCATCCGTGCCCACGGCAAGGCGCCGGGCATCCTGATGGCAGACGAGAAACTGGCACGGCATTACATCGCGCTGGGTGCGCAGTTCGTGGCGGTGGGGGTGGATACCACCCTGCTGGCGCGCAGCGCCGAGGCGTTGGCCGCAAAGTATCGCGATGCCGCGGCGCCGGTTGCCAGCGGCGGCGGCGTGTACTGAATCCACACGTCTGCCAGCCGGCAGGCGTGAGGTCTGCCGCTACCCGTGGCGGCATTGCTGACAACGGATGGCCGTTGTACGCAGGTGTTTTCCCAGCTGGGTACCGGCCCTGGGGCCGGTACCATTTTTTTTGCAGCCCCCTGCGCAGCGTCGTTGGCGGCTTTCGCGTATGGCTAAGCCAAGCGCACCTACGTCAGGTAGCGCAGATGCGGCCTGAAACTGCCGGTTCCGCCCGGCACTCCCCGCCTGGCAATTGGGCGCGGCACTACGTTGGCCGCATGCGCCCCTGCTGGACGCTCCGGCACGGTAGCTACCGCCAGCCGTGCGACACCATCGGCTGGCCTGCTTTCCCCGCCCCCGCGACGCCCACGGCGCAGCGGGGGTTTTGCCTTTTCCGCCCACTAGACAAAATCGGCAAATCCGCCATGGAAAGTACCATCTTCTACCTGAAAGTTACATTTCATCTACCACTTGTGCTCCGCATAATGCCATTACGCCCCTGTCGCAAGCAGCAGGGCTGCAGGCAGGCAAGACACTGATTTCTCGGGCCGCCGACACGAAAAGACACCTCACGGAGACACAGAACAATGAGCACCCACAACCCCATGCTGGAAAAGCTGCGCACCGTCCTGCCCGCCATTGCGGCCAACGCCCAGCGCGCCGAAGAAGAGCGGAAAGTACCAGACGAAAACATCGCCCTGCTCAAGGGCATCGGTATGCATCGTGCGTTCCAGCCGAAGAAATACGGTGGCCTGGAAATCTCGCTGCCGGAGTTTGCCGACTGTGTAGCGGCACTGGCCGGCGCCTGCGGCGGCACCGCTTGGGCGTTCAGCCTGCTGTGCACCCACAGCCATCAGCTGGCGATGTTCTCGCCGAAACTGCAGGACGAAATCTGGGCCGCCAACCCGGATGCCACTGCCAGCAGCAGCATTGCGCCATTCAGCCAGATCGAGGAAACCGAGGGTGGCGTGTACCTGAGCGGCGAGATGGGCTGGAGCAGTGGCTGCGACCACGCCGAGTGGGCGATTGTCGGCATGCGCCGCAAAAACAAAAATGGTGAGCTGATCTACAGCTTTGGCGTGGTTCCACGCTGCGACTACGAGATTCGCGACAACTGGTACGCCATGGGCATGAAAGGCAGCGGCTCCAAGACCCTGGTGATCAACAATGCCTTCATCCCCAACCACCGTATCGAGGCGGCCAAGGACATGATGGAAGGCCGTTCCACCGGCTTCGACCTGTACCCGGACAGTGACATCTTCTACACCCCGTACCGCCCCTACTTTGCCAGCGGCTTCGCCTCGATCAGCCTGGGCGTGGCCGAGCGCATGCTGCAGGCGTTCAAGGAGAAGACCCAGAACCGCGTGCGTGCCTACACCGGCGCCAACGTGGGCACCGCCACCCCGGCGTTGATGCGGCTGGCGGAGTCCACTCACCAGGTGGCGGCAGCACGCGCTTTCCTGGAAAAAACTTGGCACGACCACGCCGAGCATGGCCGCCGCCACCAGTACCCCAGCCGCGAAACGCTGGCCTACTGGCGCACCAACCAGGCTTACGCGGTGAAGATGTGCATCGAGGCGGTGGACCGGCTGTTCAGCGCCTCCGGCGCCACCAGCTGGATGGAAGGCAACGAGCTGCAGCGCCTGTTCCGCGATTCGCACATGACCGGCGCCCATGCCTACACCGACTACGATGTCTGCGCGCAGATCCTCGGCCGCGAGCTGATGGGGCTGGAGCCGGACCCGAGCATGGTCTGAACGCTTGCCCCTTGTCGTGCGCCCCGCTGCCGATGCAGCCCAGGGGGCGCGCGGCGATTGCTGTTACCCGCTAGCGACGCATACATCAGGAGTACCCCATGACCACCCCCACCACCTCCGACTTCGACCCGCGCGTGTTCCGCCGCGCGCTGGGCAACTTCGCCACCGGCGTCACCATCGTCACCGCTGCCACGCCATCCGGCGCCAAGGTCGGCGTGACCGCCAACAGCTTCAATTCGGTATCGCTGGACCCGCCGCTGGTGCTGTGGAGCATAGACAAGCGCTCCGGCAGCTACGCGGTGTTCGAAGAGGCAACACACTTTGCCATCAACATCCTGGCCGCCGACCAGATCGAGCTGTCCAACCAGTTCGCCCGCCCGAAAGATGACAAGTTCGCTGACATCACTTACGACACAGGGGCCGGTGGCGCGCCACTGTTTGCCGATTGCGCCGCGCGCTTCCAGTGCGAGAAGTACCAGCAGGTAGATGGCGGCGACCACTGGATCATGATCGGCAAGGTGGTTGCCTTCGACGACCTGGGCCGCTCGCCGCTGGTCTACCACCAGGGCACCTACTCCATGGTGCTGCCGCATGCGCGCATGCAGAAGCGCGAGGAAGGCTCCGTGCCGTCCAGTACCTTCCAGGGCCGGCTCAGCAACAATATCTACTACCTGCTGACCCAGGCAGTGCGTGGCTACCAGGCCAACTACCAGCCCAAGCAGCTATCCACCGGTCTGCGCACCAGCGAGGCGCGCATGCTGATGGTGCTGGAAAGCGATGCCGACATGGACATGGCTGGCC
Source organism: uncultured Vogesella sp. (assembly GCA_946479405.1). The sequence continues at coordinate 1,166 of CAMLGD010000245.1, read as the reverse complement.
TGCTGCGTGAGGTGGCGATGCCGGTGCGCGAGATCGAGCAGGCCGAGGAGATCCTGCGCCGCAAGGGGCTGGTGAGCAACGGCGGCAATGGCTACCGCCTGACCGAGGCCGGCGTGACCCAGGCCGAGCTGCTGTGGGACATCGCCGCTCGCCAGCAGCAGCAAGTGCTGGAGGGCTATAGCGAGCAGGAGATCGACGCCTTCAAGAAGGTGCTGCGCGGGATCATTGCACTGCGCTAAACATTGACACTTGCTTCCTGCTTGTAGCCAGGGCGCGACTGAAGGCCAAAACCGACCGGATATCGCTTAGCCACTAGATGCTGACCAACTTCTGCCAAAGTCAGCCATCACATGAAAGCCGGTCGGCAGACGGCCAAGGCGTAAAACAGAACATTCGACCACTCGAACCCAGTTATCCCATGTGATCAGATCAAGAATGAAAAAAGCCGCCCTGCAGCATGGGGCGGCTTTTCATTTGGTGCATCGCAAAGTGCTACAGCACAAAAACAAACTCATCAAGCTTTTGATATGTAATAAATTTTACGAACAGTCGCGCCCATCCGTCATGGGAGCAACCGAAAGCCGTCTGGTGGGGCGTGTAGCTTGATTCATGATATTGGCGGAGCGATCCGCTCCGGTAGCACGTGTTTCGTTTCTGTTCATTCAGGCCGATTCTTGACCATTTATGCCTTGCCGGTGCTACACAACGAATCACCTTCATCGCACAACACGGTTATCTGACTAAGCGATTGAAAATCCTGCAATTATCCCGTCCTCTATCTGCCTGGGTCAAGGAATAGTCTGTCCATTGTGCGGCCTGCAAACCAGCCAGACCATACCGCCCTTCCCGCTCGACGCACCATCACCAAGGCTTTTCCTCCGGCCTCACGCTACCGCTGCACCCGACTTCCCGGCAACCGCAATGCAATCGACATAACAAGACCAAAGACATACAATAACCGGTTGTCATTTAACGCCTCGTCCTTGTCATGAACCTCCCCGACCTGCTCGCCAGCTTCGCGTCCGCCTTCAACCAGGACCAGCGCCTGCTCAGCCTGCAGCTGGGCGACGGCAGCCGCTGGGGCGAGGCGCTGTTGCCGCTGGCGCTGACCGGCGACGAGGCGCTGGCCGGCGATTACCGCTTCCGCGTCGAGTGCCTGTCCGCCA
>CAMLGD010000244.1 GCA_946479405.1 uncultured Vogesella sp. | reverse complement strand
GCACCTCATTGAGTTCGGTGCCACAGGACTCCTCGCTGATGGTGATGGTAGTGCGCATCTCGCCCGGCTGATTAGGGTCATCGAAGCGGTCGGTGTGGCTGATGCGAGCAGCGGGCTCTAACTCCAGGTATTCGCCGCCAAAGCTGTGGCTCAGGCCGCTAGTCAGGTGGGTAAACGACATGCGGTAGCTGCCGCCAACACGAGCGTCGATGCTGTGCACGTGGCAGGTGTAGCCATACGGTGGCAGCCACTTGGCCAGCGCATCGGCATCAAGAAAGGCGCGGTAGAGCGTGGCCGGAGCCGCGCAGATCACGCGGTGCAGATATACGGTATGGGAGGACATGCTGACTCCTGCGAAAGAATGCTACCCACGCAGTGTAGGACACCAGCGACGCCCTGCCAGCCGCCGGTCATGCCTCAGCCTGCGGCCAACTCCGCCACCCGCTGCAGGCCACGCTGGTAGGCATCGCTCCACGGATAGCAGCACGACAGGCGCAGGCAGTTGCGGTAACGCCCGCGCGGCGAGTACAGCGCGCCGGGCACCAGCAACATCTTTTCGGCGTAGGCGGCGCGCGACAGCGCCAGCGAGTCGGCATCGCCCGGCAGCTCCACCCACAGCACACAGCCGCCGGTGGGCGAGGTGGCACGGGTGCCGGCCGGAAAGTAGTTGGCCACCACGTCCTGCAGCCGCGACATCTGCGACTGGTAGTGGCGGCGCAGAAAGCGCAGGTGCTGGTCGTAGGCGCCATCCTGCAGATAGCTGGCCAGAGTTTCTTCCAGCAGCCGCGGCTGCGACAGCGAAGAGGCGAACTTGAGCCGCGTCAGCTCGCGGCGATAGCGCCCCGGCGCGATCCAGCCGGTGCGAAAGCCCGGTGCCAGCGTCTTGTTGAAGCTGCCGCACAGCAACACATAACCGTCGCGGTCAAAGGCCTTTACCGCGTCCGGCGTCAGCTGGCCGTAGAACAGGTCGGCGTGCGGGCAGTCCTCGATCAGCGGCACTTGGTGCTCGTTCACCAGTGCGGCCAACCTTTTCTTGTTCTCCAGCGGCATGGTGGCGCCCAGCGGGTTGTGCACCGTGGGCATGGCCACGATGGCGTTGAGCCGGCCTTCGCTCAGCAGCAGCTCCAGCGCGTCCAGCGACAGCCCGGTGGTGGGGTGGGTGGGAATCTCGATCACCTTCAGCCCCAGGCTTTTCAGCAGCGGCAGCAGCAGAAAGTAGGTGGGCGATTCCAGGCCGATGGTGTCGCCGTGCTTGCACACCGTGCGCAGCGCCAGTTGCAGCGCCTCGGTGCAGCCATTGGTGGTCACGATGTCGTCCGCCGTCAGCGCCACGCCCCAGGCCAGCGCCCGGCGCGCCACCTGCTCGCGCAGGGCCAGCGAGCCCGGCGGGTAGCTGTAGTCGGTGGCCAGCTCCGGCTGCTCGCGGGTGAGCTTGCCAAGAATGCTCTTGAGGCGGCTGGTGGGGTAGAAATCGCTGCCGCGTGGCGAGGCCATGGACAGGTCGAGATAACCCGGCTGCTGCTGTGCGGCCAACACCAGCTCGATGTTGTCCAGCACCTCGTCGCCGGTGGCCACGGTGCCGCTCTGGCGTCGCATGTGCGGCAGCGGCAGCCGGGTCTGCGCCCGCACGTAGAAGCCGGATTGCGGCCGCGCCTCCACCAGCCCGCGCTCTTCCAGCAGCCGGTAGGCGGAAAGAATGGTGGCCGGGCTCACCTGGTACTGCTCGCACGCCTTGCGCACCGACGGCATCTTCTGCCCCGGCTGCAGCACGCCGCGCTGCATCATGGCGGTCCATTCGCCAACCAGCCGCATGTAGAGGGATTCTTGCGCCATATTGCACCTGCACAGTTTGGGACCTTGCCGACCATAACAGTTTGCTCATTACCAAACTGTTATGGTTGCAAATTGAAATTTCTGGATCTGTTATTGTAGCGCGGCAATCCTTATCATCACAGCCATCGAAAACAGCTTTGTGATGCAGCGCCATGAATACCGCAGCACTGGTGATCTACCTCGCCGTAATGGCCATCACCCCCGGCCCCAACAACCTGATCCTGGCCGCCTCCGGCCTGAATCACGGCTTCCGCCGCACCGTGCCCTCACTATTCGGCATCGCCACCGGCATTGCGCTGCAGGCAGCCATCATCATCGTGTTCATGGGCCAGCTGGCCGGGCTGCTGGGCAGCGTCAAGCCGCTGCTGACCGTGGCCGGCTGCAGCTACCTGCTGTACCTGGCGTGGCAGATCCAGCGCAGCAGCGTGCTGGACGACGAGGACAGCGCCAGCAAGCCGATGTCGTTCATGGGCGGCATCTGGTTCCAGTGGCTCAACCCCAAGACCTGGATGATCAGTCTGAACATGGGCATGGTGTTCCTGCCGCAGAGCATGCCAGCGAGCCAGGCGGCAGTGCTGTTCTTCGTGGTGGTGTTTGCCACCATGATGCCGTGCATCAGCGTGTGGGCCGGTGCCGGCGTGGCGCTGCAGCGCCTGCTGAACACCCCGCGCCGCATGCGCCTGTTCAATACCGCCATGGCGCTGACCCTGGCCGCCACCGCGCTGTGGCTGCTGCTGGCCAACCTGCCGACCAGCCCCGCCCTGCCGGCCGGCCTCAACGCCTGATCCCGCCGTATCCACAGTTGGCCGCACTGCCGCAGGGCATGCGGCCAACTTGCTTTGCGGCGCCGGTTTGCCCGCACTTTGGCCGGCAACGTACAATAGCCGCCTTACCGATTTTCAAGTTCAGGCGTAGACCATGATCCGCACCCGTTTTGCCCCCAGCCCCACCGGTTTCCTGCACATCGGTGGCGTGCGCACCGCGCTGTTTTCCTGGGCTTTCGCCCGCAAGAATGCCGGCACCTTCGTGCTGCGCATCGAAGACACCGACCTGGAGCGCTCCACCCCGGAATCGGTGAAGGCAATCCTGGACGGCATGACCTGGGTAGGCCTGGACTATGACGAAGGCCCGTTCTATCAGACCCAGCGCTTTGACCGTTACAAGGACGTGATCCAACAGCTGCTGGCCAGCGGCCATGCCTACCACTGCTATATGAGCAAGGACGAGCTGGATGCGCTGCGCGCGCAGCAGGAGGCCAATGGCGAGAAGCCGCGCTACAACCGCCTGTGGCGCCCGGAGGCAGGCAAGACCCTGCCGGTGATTCCGGAAGGCGTACAACCGGTAGTGCGCTTCAAGAACCCGATCGGCGGCGCGGTAGCCTGGGACGACGCGGTGAAAGGCCGTATCGAGATCAGCAACGACGAGCTGGACGACCTGATCATCGCCCGCCCGGACGGCAGCCCCACCTACAACTTCTGTGTGGTGGTGGACGACTGGGACATGAACATCACCCACGTGATCCGCGGTGACGACCACGTCAACAACACGCCGCGCCAGATCAACATCCTGCAGGCGCTGGGCGCGCCGCTGCCGGTGTACGCGCACCTGCCGATGATCCTCAACGAGAACGGCCAGAAGATGTCCAAGCGCCGCGACGCGGTAAGCGTGGTGGACTACGCTGCCAAGGGCATCCTGCCGGAAGCGCTGCTGAACTACCTGGCGCGCCTAGGCTGGGGCCACGGCGACGAGGAACTCTTCAACATGGAGCAGTTCGTGGAATGGTTCAGCCTGGAGGCGGTAAGCCCGTCCGCCAGCCGCTTCAACCACGAAAAATTCATGTGGCTGAACGCGCAGCACATCAAGGCTGCCGACAACCAGCGCCTGGCCGGGCTGATTGCCGAGCGTCTGACTGCGGCCAACGTCGATACCTCCAACGGTCCGGCGCTGGCCGATGTGGTGGCACTGGTGAAAGAGCGCATCCAGGACCTGAACGCGCTGGCGCAGGAAGTGGACTACTTCTACACCAAGCGTGAGCCGCAGGCTGCCGACGTGGAAAAACACCTGTCGGCCGACAGCCGCGAACGCATGCTGCGCTTTGCCGACCAGCTGGCGGCACTGGACAACTGGAGCGCCGAGAGCATCCACGAACTGTTCAAGCCGTTCTGCGCTACGGAAGGCATCAAGATGGGCCAGCTGGGCATGCCGCTGCGTGTGCTGGTATGCGGCACTACCCAGACCCCGTCGGTAGATGCGGTACTGGCGCTGATCGGCAAAGAAGAAGTGCTGCGCCGCCTGCGCGCCTGAGCAAGGTTGGCCGCAGCACCAAACCCCGGCAGCATTGCCGGGGTTTTTGTTTGCCCACGGGACAACCGCAGCGGCCAAGAGCCGGGGACAGTCAACCTCATGCCCTACCATGCACGCAGCGATCGATACCGTATCGCAGCAGCAACCAGACAACCAGCGCGGAAAAGCCACCGGCTGCGGATGAGCACGACCCAGCAACACGAATCAAGCAGCGCCAGCCCGGCCGCAATGCAAAAAGCCAAATCACCGTGACGGTTGATTTGGCTTTTTAAATTCTGGTCGGGGTGAGAGGATTCGAACCTCCGGCCTCTACGTCCCGAACGTA
>CAMLGD010000243.1 GCA_946479405.1 uncultured Vogesella sp. | reverse complement strand
CGGTGCTGGCCGGGGTGGTGACCATGGTGCTGACCGACCGCCACTTCGGCACCCACTTCTTCAATGCCGCCGGTGGCGGCGACCCGGTGCTGTACCAGCATATCTTCTGGTTCTTCGGCCACCCGGAGGTGTACATCATGGCGCTGCCGGCGTTCGGTATCGTCAGCCACATCATCCCCACCTTCAGCCGCAAGCCGCTGTTCGGCTATACCTCGATGGTGTACGCCACCAGCTCCATCGCCATCCTCAGCTTCATGGTGTGGGCGCACCACATGTTCACCACCGGCATGCCGGCCACCGCGCAGCTGTTCTTCATGTACGCCACCATGCTGATCGCGGTGCCCACCGGGGTGAAGGTCTTCAACTGGATCGGTACCATGTGGCAGGGCAGCATGAGCTTCGAGACGCCGATGCTGTTCGCCATCGGCTTCATCTGCCTGTTTACCGTCGGCGGTCTGTCCGGGGTGACGCTGAGCATCGCTGCGGTGGATATCCAGCTGCAGGATACCTACTACGTGGTGGCGCACTTCCACTACGTACTGGTGGCCGGCGCACTGTTCAGCCTGTTTGCCGCCGTCTACTACTGGTTCCCCAAGATGACCGGCCGCATGTACAGCGAGAAGCTGGGCAAGTTTCACTTCTGGTGGTCGATGGTCTGGTTCAACGTCACCTTCTTCCCGATGCACTTTCTGGGGCTGGCCGGCATGCCGCGCCGCATTCCGGACTACAACCTGCAGTTTGCCGACTTTAATGCCATGGCCAGCGTCGGCGCGTTCTGCTTTGGCCTGGGGCAGCTGATCTTCCTCTACAACATGATCACCAGCATCAAGCACGGCCAGCCGGCACCGCAAAAGCCGTGGGAAACCGCCGACACGCTGGAATGGCAGATCCCCACCCCGGCGCCGTATCACAGTTTTGTCGAGGCGCCGACGCTGGAGGTGGGCGAGAACGGCACCATCAAATCCATGCAGGGCGGAAAGCATCACTGAGATGACAACGCGCCACAGTCCTCCGCTTCGCGATAACCGCATTCTGCTGCTCAAGCTCAGCCTGCTGGCGTGCGTGATGTTCGTGTTTGCCTGGGGGCTGATCCCGGTGTACGACGCACTGTGCCGGGTAACCGGCCTGGGCAAGCTGTTGCAGCCGGACGTGGTCAGTACCGCGCCGGCGGCAACGTTGGCCGCACCCATCGTGCTGACCTTTGACGCCACGGTACAGCCGGGTCTGCCATGGCAGGTGCGGCCGCTGGTGTCCACGCTCAAGGCACGACCCGGTGAGTTTGTGCGGGTGGATTACGAAATCACCAATGCCAGCAACCGGCGGGTAATCGGGCAGGCCATTCCGCGTTACCTGCCGGCCGCGGCGGCGGAGTACGTGAAAAAGCTGGACTGCTTCTGCTTTGCGCAGCAGGCGTTCGAGCCGGGGCAGACCAAGCGCTTCCCGGTGGTGTTCGTGGTGGATAAGAGCGTGCCGGCCGGTATCGACAGCATCACTCTGGCCTACACCATCTTCGATGTACCGGGGCGGTCATGAACAACCCGCTGCAAGCGCTGCGGGCAGTGCTGTCCGCCTTTGTCGGCATCCGCAAGGGGCAGAGTGCGCGGCAGGACCGCAAGCTGAGCTTTGCCGACGTGGTGACTGCCGCCATTGTGCTGGTGGCAATGCTGATCGGGCTGCTGCTGCTGTTGGTGCAGCTGGTGACGGGCTAGCGGCAGGCGGCCCATGAGGAGAGCGTGATGATGGAACACAGCGAACAAACGCATTACTTCGTACCCGACCCGTCGCGCTGGCCCATCATCGGCTCGCTGGCGTTGTTCTGCCTGGGGCTGGGCGCGGCTCTCGCCGTCAACAGCGTGGCGGTGGGCAAGTTCGGCTTGCTGCTGGGCTTCGGCATTCTGTTCTGGATGCTGTTCGGCTGGTTCGGCGATGTGATCCGCGAAAGCCTGGCCGGGCGCTACCACGGTCGCGAGGATCACTCCTTCCGCTGGGGGATGGGCTGGTTCATTTTTTCCGAGGTGATGTTCTTCGCCGCCTTCTTTGGCGCGCTGTACTACGTGCGGGTGATCTCGGTGCCGGAGCTGGGTAACGAAGTGCACAAGCTGCTGTACCCGGATTTCACCGCCAGCTGGCCGCTGCAGACTGGGCCTGGCATTACCGCCCGCTACCAGGCGATGGGCGCGTGGGGGCTGCCGGCCATCAATACCCTGATCCTGCTGTCGTCCGGCGCCACGCTGACCTGGGCGCACTGGGGGTTGTTGGCCGGCAAGCGTCGGCAACTGGCCACCGGGCTGGGCATTACCGTGGTGCTGGGGGTGAGCTTTCTGTCGCTGCAGATGTACGAGTACGCCCACGCCATGCACGAACTGGGGCTGAGTCTGGCGGCGGGCGCCTACGGCATGACCTTCTTCATGCTGACCGGTTTTCATGGCCTGCACGTGTTGCTGGGGGCGATCATGCTGTCGGTGATGTGGCTGCGGGTGCAGCGCGGGCATTTCAGTGCCGAGCACCATTTCGCGTTCGAAGCCGCAGCCTGGTACTGGCACTTTGTCGATGTGGTGTGGCTGATCCTGTTCGTGTTCGTGTACTGGCTGTAGTGCTTACCAGCTGCCCCACAGCTTGCCGGCCATCACCAGGGCAAACAGGCTGATGGACAGCGCCACCCGCAGCGTCAGCGCACGCAGCGTACGGCGCGGATCGCCGCCACGGGTAAGCGAGCGCAGGGCATAGCCCAGCGAGCCGACAATCAATAACAACAGCAACGGTACGATCGCGTTCATGACAGTCACTCCCCCAGTGTCCACACCCCAGTCTAGACGGCCGCGTAGCGCCGCGTGGCTGTTGTTGCTGGCGCTGCTGCCACTGGCGCTGGCGGTGTGGCAATACCAACGCGGGGAGCAGCGCAGTGCGCAGCTGGCGGCATTCGAGCATGCGGCCAACCTGCCACCGCGGCACCTGGCGGAGATTGCGCGCGATGCGGCACCCAATGGCCAGCGTGTGTGGCTGACCGTGCGCGACAGCGCGCCATCGCTGCGGCTGGCTGGTGCAGTGCTGAATGGGCGGGATGGCGTGCGTGAGTGGCAGGCAGTGCAACTGGTGGATGGCAGCTGGGTGGTGATCGATCGCGGCTGGCTGCCGCGGCCGGTGGGCATCATGAGTCTGCCGTTGCCGACCGGCCGGCTGAGCGGCCGCTGGGTGGCGCGACCGGCGCCCTACCTGCTGAGCAAGGCGCGCATCGGCATTGATGGCGAGGTGGATGCGCTGGATTGGCCGGCGTTGGCTGCCACGCTACCGGGGCCGCTGCGTACCGGGCTGGTGGTGCTGGAGCCGACCCTGCGCCCGTACGCCACCTGGCCGGTGCAGCCGGGATTCGATCCACAGCGGCACTATGCGTATGCGCTGCAATGGCTGCTGCTGGCGATAGGCGTGGTCATGGGCGCACTGGTGATGATAAGGAGGCAGCATGCAGCACAGCATTCCGGGAACTGATCTGCCGCCTGGCGGACTGCGCCGGCCCGACCTGCGCCCGCTGTGGTTGATCCTGCTGTTGGCGCTGGCGCCGGTGCTGGCCTCCACCGCGCTGTATTTCTGGTGGCAACCGCAGGCCACGCACAGTATCGGCACGCTGCTGGTGCAGCCACTGCCGGCGGCGCAGGCAAAAGGTTGGCCGCATGGCCGCTGGGTGTTGCTGTCGGTGGGGCAGGGCTGTGATACGGCCTGCCGGCAGCGGCGCTTTGCCATGCAGCAGATCCGCACCGCGCAGGGCGAGGCGGCGGAGCGGGTGCAACTACGGCTGCAGGCCAATCACAGCGGGCTGCGCGAAGACGGCTTCTATCTGGTGGACCCGCAACGCAATCTGGTGCTGTTCTACGCCGATGGCACCCCGCCCACCGCGGTGATCCGGGAAGTCGGCAAGGTACTGAAAACCAATAACGGCCTCGGCTGACCGTGGCCCTTGCGGCCAACTGTGCCGCTCATGCTGCAACAGGGGGATGTCATGAAGCGTCTGCTGCTGTTTGCCTTGCTGCTGGCCTGCATCGTGGTGCCGCTGGGTGCCTACGTGCGCTTGTCCGATGCTGGCCTGGGTTGTCCGGACTGGCCCGGTTGCTATGGCCATCTTTCCCCGCATCACGCCGCCGACGATATCCGTCAGGCCATGAACGCGCAGCCGGATGGCCCGGTCAGCCCGGCCAAGGCGTGGAAAGAAATGACGCACCGTTATCTGGCCGCCACGCTGGGGCTGCTGGTGTTGCTGGCGGCGGCGCTGGCCTGGTATCGCCGCCAGCAGCGTCTGCCCGCCACCGGCCTGCTGGCCTTGCTGCTGTTGCAGGGTCTGCTGGGGATGTGGACGGTGACACTGCTGCTGAAACCGGCAGTGGTCACTGCGCACCTGCTGGGCGGCATGAGCATCGTGGCGTTGCTGGCCAGCTGGCGCTTTGGTGGCCGCCAGTCGGTAGCGGTGCCGCCACGCCTGCATTGGTTGCTGTGTGCCTTGCCACT
>CAMLGD010000242.1 GCA_946479405.1 uncultured Vogesella sp. | reverse complement strand
TGGCCATCATGCCGTACCCGATGCACATGGTGCACTGCTCGATGCTGAAGGATGGTACGCCGGTGATCATCCGCCCGGTACGGCCCGAGGATGCGCACATGCAGCAGGAGTTTGTACGCAACTTGTCGGAGGAAAGTCGTTACAACCGCTATATGTCCAGCATCAAGCAGCTATCGCAGTCGATGTTGGTACGTTTCACCCAGCTGGACTACGACCGCGAGATGGCTCTGGCGATGATTCACGAGGCAGAGGGCGCAGAGGAGCAGCTGGCGGTGGCGCGTTATGTTACCGATCCGGACAACGAAAGCTGCGAGTTCGCGCTGGAAGTGGCCGATCACTGGCAAGGCAAGGGTATCGGCGCCATTTTGATGAGTGCGCTGTTCGATGCTGCGCGTGAGCAGGGGCTAACAGTGATGGTTGGTGAGGTGCTGGCCGGTAACAAGGGTATGCTCAAACTGATGACCCGCCTGGGTTTTAGCGTGCAGGTGCATCCGGAGGATAGGGCGCTCACCATCGTCACCAAGAACCTGCTGCCGGAGCCCGCTGCGCCGGTGGCCCAATAAGCACTTGCGGCGTAAGGGAAAAATGCCATAGAATCGGGGGCTTTTCTACGAATCCGAATTTTTGAGGATAATCGACAATGGTAGTTATTCGCCTCGCCCGCGGCGGTTCCAAGAACCGTCCGTTCTACAACGTTGTTGTAACCGACTCCCGCAACCGTCGTGACGGCCGCTTCATCGAGCGTCTGGGCTTCTACAATGCCGTAGCCAACGACAAGCAGGAACGTGTTCGCCTGGCCATGGACCGTGTGAACCACTGGATCGGTGTTGGCGCTCAGGTGTCCGATGCTGTTGCCAAGCTGCTGAAAGAGCAGTCCAAAGCTGCCTGATTCTGTAATTAGGCCAGTAAGGAAGCAAGGCGCATGCGTGACGCAGATCTAGTGGTAATGGGGTTCGTCCGCGGCGCCTTTGGTGTTCGTGGCTGGGTGAAAGTCCAAGCAGACACCGAAAATACCGACAGTCTGTTCGACTACCCGCAGTGGTGGTTGAAGCAGAAAAACGGCGAATGGAAGGCTTTCACTTTTGAGGACGGTGCTATCCAGCCCAAGGCGCTGGTGGTGAAGTTCGAGGAAGTGGATGACCGTGATGTGGCGGAAGCCATGCGCGGTATGCAGGTAGCGATTCCGCGTGAACTGCTGCCCAAGCCTCCGGCTGATGAGTATTACTGGATTGATTTGATTGGCCTCGAAGTGGTTAACCGCGAAAACATCGTGTTGGGCAAAGTGACCGACCTGATGGAAACCGGTGCCAACGACGTTCTGGTTGTCCGTGGTGAAACGGATGAGCGGCTGATACCTTTTGTGTCGGATTACATTGTCGATGTTGATCTGGCCGCAAAGCGCATCACCGTGGACTGGGGCCTGGATTATTAATGCAGCTTGATGCCATTACGCTGTTCCCGGAAATGTTCGACGCGCTGACCCGCTTTGGGGTAACCCGGCGGGCGCTGGAACAGACGATCTGGCAGTTTGGCGCCTGGAATCCTCGCGACTTCACTACCGACAACTACCACACCGTGGATGATCGCCCCTATGGCGGTGGTCCGGGCATGGTGATGATGGTGGAGCCGCTGGAAAAAGCGATTGCTGCGGCGAAAGCCCGGCAGGCCGCGCAGGGTGTCGAGCAAAGCCACGTCATTTACCTGTCACCGCAAGGCTGTCGCCTGAAACATGCCAAGGTGGCGGAGCTGGCGCAAAAGCCAGGACTGATCCTGCTGTGCGGGCGCTACGAAGGTATCGACGAGCGTCTGATCGACAGTGCCGTCGACGAAGAAATCTCGGTTGGGGATTACGTGCTGTCCGGTGGAGAGCTGCCTGCCATGGTGTTGATGGATGCCGTGCTGCGCTTGCTGCCGGGCGTACTCAACGATGCGCAGTCCGCCTATGAAGATTCGTTCGTGAACGATCTGCTGGATTGTCCGCATTACACCCGGCCGGAAGAATATCGTGGTGTACGGGTGCCGGATGTCTTGATGTCCGGCAATCACGCCATGATCGCCAAGTGGCGGCTGAAGCAGTCCCTGGGGCGCACTTTCGAGCGTCGTCCCGATCTGCTGGCGTCGCGCACATTGACCAAACAGGAATCTCGGCTGCTGGCGGAGTACCAGCAGGAACAAGATTCCAGCAAAAACAAGGAGCATTAACATGGATCTGATCCAGCAACTGGAACAGGAAGAAATCGCCCGTCTGGGTAAAACCATCCCTGAATTTGCACCGGGCGATACCGTTATCGTTCAGGTAAAAGTAAAGGAAGGTAACCGCGAGCGTCTGCAGGCTTACGAAGGCGTGGTAATCGCCAAGCGTAGCCGCGGTCTGAACAGCTCCTTCATCGTGCGCAAGCTGTCTTCCGGCGAAGGCGTTGAGCGTACTTTCCAGACTTTCTCCCCGCTGGTAGCTTCCATCGAAGTGAAGCGCCGTGGTGACGTACGTCGCGCCAAGCTGTACTACCTGCGTGGTCGTACCGGCAAGTCCGCACGTATCAAGGAAAAACTGGTTCGCAAGTAAGCCGTTACGGTTTAACTTGTCGTACCCTGAAAGCGCCGGCATCCGCCGGCGCTTTTTTCATGTCCAACGTTGGCCGCAGCAGATGACGGTAGCCGCCTCACTTTATCTCGATACATTCCTCGACACGCTGTGGCTGGCCGACAACCTGTCGGCCAATACCCTGGCAGCCTATCGCCGCGATCTGACGCGGCTGGAGCAGGCGCTGCAGCCCTATGGCCATAATCTGGACAGTGCCGACACGCCGGCGCTGGAGCAGGTGATGCTGCAGCTGATCGATACCGACAAGCCGGCCACCCGCGCTCGCCGCCTATCCGCCGCCCGTCGTTTCTATCACTATCTGTGCCAACAGAAGCTGCGCGATGACGATCCCACCGTGCACCTGCAGGCACCGCGGCTGGGTTTGCGCCTGCCAGGTGCGCTGTCGGAAGGGCATGTCGAGGCACTGCTGGCGGCGCCGGATGTCGATACCACGCTGGGGCTGCGTGACCGCGCGCTGATCGAAACCCTGTACGCTACCGGACTGCGCGTCAGCGAGCTGGTGGGGTTGACCCTGCCACAGCTGCACCTAGGCGAGGGCTATGTGCGCATCGTCGGCAAGGGCAACAAGGAGCGGCTGGTGCCGCTGGGGGAGGTGGCCGAGGACTGGCTGCGCCAGTACCTGGCCGGTAGCCGCCCGCTGATCATGGGCGCAGCGCGCAGCGATGATCTATTTGTCAGCAACCGCAAGCAGGCAATGACACGGCAGATGGCTTGGCACCTGATCGTCAAATATGGTCGCCAGGCCGGCATCCCGCCGCTGTCGCCGCATACCCTGCGTCATGCCTTTGCTACCCACCTGGTGAACCACGGCGCCGACCTGCGCGTAGTGCAACTGCTGCTGGGCCATGCCAGTCTGTCCACCACGCAAATCTATACCCATGTGGCCCGCGAGCGACTCAAGGCACTGCACGCGATGCACCATCCGCGAGGTTGAAGCTAAAGCACCGTAACAGCCCGCCTGCGTGCGATCCACGCAATCGCAGGTCGACTCGCGGCAACGTTGGCCGCAATAAAAACGCCCCGCAATGCGGGGCGTGGGTTTACTGGCGGATGCCGTTTACACCGTTGCTTCGGCCAGCTCGCCAAAGCTCAGAGCCACCTTGCCTTCGTCGTCCAGATCGACCGTTACCTCGCCGCCATGCGCCAGCTTGCCGAATAGCAGCTCGTCAGCCAGGGCCTTGCGGATGGTGTCCTGGATCAGGCGCGCCATCGGGCGCGCGCCCATCAGCGGGTCGAAACCATTCTTCGCCAGATGCTTGCGCAGTGCCTCGCTGAAGTGGATGTCCACCTTCTTGTCCGACAGCTGATGCTCCAGCTGCATCAGGAACTTGTCCACCACCTGCAGGATGATGGCCTCGTCCAGCATGCGGAACGGGATGATGGCATCCAGCCGGTTGCGGAACTCCGGGCTGAACAGGCGCTTGATGTCGACCATCTCGTCGCCGGTCTGCTTGCTGCCAGTAAAGCCGATCGAAGCCTTGGACAGCGATTCGGCACCGGCGTTGGTGGTCATGATGATCACCACGTTGCGGAAGTCCGCCTTGCGCCCGTTGTTGTCGGTCAGCGTGCCGTGGTCCATCACCTGCAGCAGCACGTTGAAGATATCCGGGTGCGCTTTCTCGATCTCGTCCAGCAGCAGTACCGCATACGGATGCTTGTTGATCTGCTCGGTCAGCAGGCCGCCCTGTTCGAAGCCGACGTAGCCCGGCGGCGCGCCGATCAGGCGTGATACCGCGTGACGTTCCATGTATTCGGACATGTCAAAACGGATCAGCTCTACGCCAAGGAAGTAAGCCAGCTGCTTGGCCACTTCGGTCTTGCCCACCCCGGTCGGCCCGGAGAACAGGAAAGAGCCGATCGGCTTCTGCGGGTTGCCGAGGCCGGAGCGCGACATCTTGATGGCTGCGG
>CAMLGD010000241.1 GCA_946479405.1 uncultured Vogesella sp. | reverse complement strand
GGGTACGGGAACATGGACAGCGCGTAGTACTTGGGACGCGAGGTATCTTCCACCGCCTTGAAGGCGGCGGTTTTCTGCCATTTCTGTTGCGCGGCGGTTTCGATCTCGCGCGGGCTGTAATGTTCTTGCATGATGTTCTTTGTCTGAGAAAGGCGAAAAATGGCGAGCAAAATCAATCGCGCCATTATAACGACGCATGGCAGCGGCGGCGAGGAGCTACACCATTGCCATTGCCCAAAAAAGCAGCAGGGCTGACCTTGCGGCCAACCCTGCAACATTTCCGGCGCCTTTTCAGCCCTGCCGCAGCAAGCCGAGCAGCATCTGGCTGGCCATTACCACCATCAGCACGGCAAAGGCCTTTTTCAGCTTGGCTACCGGCAGCGCATGCGCGGCGCGCGCACCCAGCGGCGCCAGCAGCACCGTCATCAGCATCAGCGCCAGCATTGCCGGCAGGTAGACAAAGCCCACCGCGCCCCACGGCAGGCCGGGCTGCTGCCAGCCGCTGGCCAGGTAGCCGACGGCACCTGAAATTGCGATCGGCCAACCCAGCGCGGCGCTGGTGGCGATGGCGGTGTGTACCGGCACATTGCACCAGCCCATGAACGGCACACTCATCGAGCCGCCACCGATACCCACCCAGCTGGACACCATGCCGATGACGCCACCGGCAGCGCTCTGTCCGACCTGACCCGGCATCTCGCGACTGGCCGCCGGCTTGGCGCCGAAAAACATCTGCGCACCGATCACGTAGGCATACAGCACGAAGAACCAGCGCAGTTCATGGCTGGGAATCAGGCCGGCCAGCAGGCTGCCTCCAAAGGTACCCAGCACCATGCCCGGCGCCATGCCGCGGACAATGCGCCAATCCACGGCGCCCTTCTTGTGGTGCGCCAGCACGCTGGAAAAACTGGTGAATACCATCACTGCCAGCGAAGTGCCCACCGCCAAATGCTGTACATGGTTGCCGCCCAAGTGCGCCGCTTCCAGTACGCCGACAACCACCGGCACGATCACCAGCCCGCCTCCGACTCCCAGCAGGCCGGCCAGAAAGCCGGCCACAGCGCCAAAAGCCAGCAATACCGCAAACATGGTCAACGACAACATCAGAGCACGGCCTCCAGCAGGTAAGCCCACTCGTCGGCAGTCACCGGGGTAATGGACAAGCGGTTGCCGCGCTTGAGCACCGTCATCTCCGCCAGCAGCGGGTGCTGGCGCAGCTCGGCCGGCGACACCAGCCGCGTCTTGCGTACAAAACGCACATCCACGCACAGCCAGCGCGGGTTGGCCGGGTCTGATTTGGGATCGTGATACGGGCTGGCGGCATCGAACTGGCTGGAATCCGCATGTGCAGCGCTGGCCACCTCGGCAATACCGGCAATGCCCGGCTCGGGGCAGGAGGAGTGCCAGAACAGCAGCAGATCGCCCGGCTGCATGCCGTCGCGCATGAAATTGCGGGCCTGGTAATTGCGCACGCCGGTCCACTCGAACAGCTTGTCAGGGTTGGCCGCCAGGTGGTCGATACCCACCTCGTCCGGCTCGGACTTCATCAGCCAGTAGCGCATGGCTCTCTCCGTCGGCTGGCCGCACGGCCAGCCCTGTGATTGCAACGATGCCGGCATTATCCCCGCCAGCTGCCGCGGCCGTCATCCCTTTTGGCTGGTCATCCGACAGGCCGGCACGCCGAAAAAGACAAGGCCGCCCGGCATGCCGGGCGGCCTTGTCCCAATCGGTAGCACTGATATTTAGTGCAGGAACACGTCTTTCAGGATTTCATGCACGATCAGGGTGCCGACCGTGACCAGCAGCAAGTCGGTCCCCACCACCTGCCATTCGTAGCCTGGGTGTCGTGGCAGGCGCACCAGCAGATCGTGCGGCACCTGCCGCTTGGCGATACCCGGTGGCAACGGTTTGCCACGGGCCAGATTCATGCGGATACCCGGCGGCAACGCGCGATAGTCGCGGTAGTCCAGATGCGACTCATAGGCGAAACGGCGGGCGTCGCTCACGCTGATGCCGCCACGCTGATAACGCTGCTCATCACGACGCTCGCCAGCGCCATGCTTGTTCTGCTTGTCGTGGCGCTGGCCGTGCTCGGGCTTGCCGTGCGACTTGCCATGCTGCCCCGGCAGGATCACCGTCTTGCCATAGCCATCGTCCTGACCATGGTTGCCGTTATTGCCCTTGCCTTCCGGCGGGGCGGCCAACACCGGCATCCCCACCAGGGACAGACTGATGGCGGCCACCAGTGCCTGTTTGTGCCAATCGCGTTTCATCGGGCAACTCCTGTGAAATGACAGTTTCAGCCTATCAGACTGCGGCGCAGTTATCGGTACAAAAAGTGTGCGCCAATGTGACCAAATGCGACAGCGTTCAGCGGAAACGGTACAGCCCGCTCTCGGTCACCAGGTAGTCGAGGCGCACATCCCACGGTTCACGCGGTACGCGCAACACGCGCTGGCAGTCATAGGCGACACCGATCAGCACCGGGCGGCGCCACAAGGGGTGGCGCTGGCGGAAGGCCAGCGTCGTGTCGTAAAAGCCACCACCCTGCCCCATGCGGTAGCCCTGCTCGTCCACCGCCAACAGCGGCACAAACAGTACGTCCAGCTTCTCCGCCCGCAGGCAGGCACCATCGTACTCGGCAATGCCGTAGCGCGGATGCTGGTACCAGCGACGTTCGCCGCCCAGCCGGCTGAACCACAGCCGGCGGCTGCCGCCCGGAATCTGCGGCAGAAAGAGATGGCTACCACGCCACAAGGCGGTGCTGATCAATACATCCAGATCGAGTTCGGAGCCGGCGGCCAGATAGGCGCCGATACGCTTGCTGCGGCGCAGAAACCGGGAGGCATGTCGCGTCACAGCGCGCATCGCGGCCGCGCGCTGTTGCGGTGTCAATGCCATGCGCGCGCGGCGCACCTGGCGGCGCAACGCCTGCTTGTCGGCAACGGGATGATTAACAGTCATGAGGCAGACTTGGCCGGAGGATGGGAGTCCCCCGCGAGTGTCGATCCGGCAAAATTCGCTTGTACCCTGTTTCCAGGGGGTCGCCTGCACGCTGCTTCGGGCACACCCACAAGAGGCGCGGCACACCTGCAACTTCTACTAGCAACCAAAGCGAACGCATTGGTACAAAGGAATTTAGGAGCCTTCTCGAACACCGCAGGGGGTAAACGAATGTTTTGTTTTGTCGGCAGCGGCTAGAACAGCTTTTGCTGACTGGCGGACAGTGCCTGATCGGCCGCCTCGCTCATGGTGTGTATTTTACGCTGGATTGTGGCCATCTCCAAGCCACCATCGCCAACTTTTACCTTCAGCAGATCGTGGGCGATATTCAGCGCCGCCATGATCGCCACCTTGTCGGCGTCCATCACCCGGCCACCGGCCTGGATAGTGTCGATCTTGTCGGCCAGCAGGCGCACCGCCTGCTCCAGCGTGGCGCGCTCGTCGCTGGGCGTGCCGATGGTGAACTGACGCCCCAGCAGGGTGACGTCGACCTGAACCACATCGCTCATGCCTCTTCCTCCTTGGGCAGCCGTTCCATCAGCGCGGCCACGCGGTGGCGGGTTTCTTCCAGCGCAAACTTCAGCTCGGCATTGTCGCGCAGCGATTCGCCCAGCGCGGCGGCAAGGCGACTGTTTTGCGCATCCAGCTCGTGCAGGCGCGCAATCAGCGCGGCGACACGGCTTTCCAGATAGTCGAGTTCATGTTCCATGGCGGCGAGGATAACGGGGCGTCAGGAGGGCGTCAAACCCAGCGTGCGTCGGGCGGTATTCAGCGCGGCGCACACGTTGGCCGCACCTTGCAGCAGGCGCGGACCGGGCCGGCTGACCGGATCGGGCGCCAGCGTGAACTGCAGCCGCTCGCGCACCGCCGGCAGCTGCGGCCAACGTTGCCAGCGCGCATGCAGCGTGGCGTCGAGCGCCAGCATCACTTGCGGCCGTGCGGCCAATACCGCCTCGGTGCTGACCTGCGGCGCCGGCAAGGCCGCATCGGCAAACACATTGCGCCCGCCGCACAACGTCAACAAGGAGCCAAGAAAGCTGCGGCTACTGACGGTAAACAACGGGTTATCGCCCACCTGCACGAATACCCGCAGCGGTGCCGCACGCGCATGCTGTCGCTGCAGCGCCCGCAGCCCGGTTTCATAACGCCGCGCGGCCGCCTCGGCAGGTGCGACGCGGCCGGTCAGCGTGCCCAGCCGGCGCAATTCGCTGGCGACATCCGCCAACGCCACCGGCGCACTGATGTACACCGGCACGCCCAGCTCGCGCAGCCGCGCCAGCTCGCGACCATTGCCGCCATCGCGCCAGGCCACCACCAGGTCCGGCTGCTGGCGCAGCACCGCCTCCAGGCTGATACCGCTGTAACCGCCGACGCGCGGCAGCTGTCGCGCCGCCGGCGGGTAATCGCTGTAATCCACTGCCGCCGCCAGTTGCCGCTCGGCACCGATGGCGTACAAGTCTTCCACCAGATGCGGTGTCAACGCCACGATGCGCTGAGCCGGCAGCGGCAGCGACACGGTTTGTCCCATGCCGTCGCGCACGCTGACCTGCG
>CAMLGD010000240.1 GCA_946479405.1 uncultured Vogesella sp. | reverse complement strand
GCTGGATCAGGCCGTGATAGAACTCGGTGTTCACCGAGTTGCGCAGCACCGAGTAGCCAAAGGCACCGCGGCCCAGCGGCTTGATGTCCTGGTAGCTGCGGCTCAGCAGCGACTCGTTGCTTTCATCCGCGACCAGGAACTCGTATTCGATGCCGGCCATGGCATCGAAGCCCATGCCGGCGGCGCGTTCGCATACGCGGCGCAGCAAGGCGCGTGGGCACAGCCCTTCCAGCCGGCCGGTCACTTCGCCCTGCAGCAGGATCATATTGTCTTCCAGCGGCAGCTCGCGGCAGCTTTCCGGAATGATGCGCACCTGGGCATCGGCATAGCCTTTTTGCCAGCCGGTGAGCTTGGTGTTGTCGTACAGCTTGTCGCCCACGTCCCAGCCGAATACCACATCGCAAAAACCGAAGCCGCCGTCCAACGCGGACAAAAACTTCTCACGCGACATATACTTGCCGGCCATTACGCCGTCCAGATCGTACAAGCCGACCTTGATCTGCTTCAGATCACGCTGCTGAATCAGCGTGCGCAGATCGTCTGCGGTCTTTACGTTATGCGGTTCCATGATTTCCTCTCTCTTTGCAGTCACCCGGGGCGGTTTTCTTGCCCTCTGTGCATAGTAGTAGACGTTAGAAAAATTAATTGCAAGCGGTTAAATGTAATAAAAATTACGTTGCCCTCTCGCGGTGCATCCGCCAAACTGTCGACAAGTACCGCCAATGCTGGAAACGAGGATGTCATATGGGACAAAACCGCTCTGTTGCAGAATTGCTGCGCACCGAAATGGACAAGCTCACGCCGACCGAACGCAAGATCGCGCGCGTGCTGCTGGCCAACTACCCGGTTGCCGGGCTGGAGACCATTGCCCAGCTGGCGGCGCGGGTGGAAGTCAGCGGGCCGACGGTGTTGCGGCTGGTGGGCAAGCTGGGTTTCGACAGCTACACCGCCTTCCAGGCCGCCCTGCGCGGCGAGCTGGAGGCGCGGCTGCAATCGCCGCTGGTGCGGCGCGAAGCCGCCAGCGAGGCGGCGGGCACCGACTTCCTCGCCAGCTTCGTGCGGCGCCAGAGCGAGCTGATGCAGCAGACCGCGGCCAACGTCAGTGCCGCAGAGTTCGACGGCGCAGTGGCATTGCTGGCCGACCCCAAGCGCCGCATCTGGCTGCTGGGTGGCCGCCTTACCGAGCCGCTGGCCGCGTATCTGGCACATCACCTGAAAGTGGTGCGCTCACAGGTGACGCAGCTGCGCGCGCTGCCGGCCAGCTGGGCCGACCACCTGGTGGATATGGACAAGCATGATGTGCTGGTGGTGTTCGATATCCGCCGTTACTGGCAGGATGCCCAGCGCATGGCGGAGATGGCGGCGCAGCGCAAGGTGCAGGTGGTGCTGTTCACCGACCAGTGGTTGTCGCCGGTGTCGCGCTGCGCCAAATACACGCTGGCGGCGCACACCGCCGGCCCGGCCGGCTGGGATGCCAACACCCCGCTGCTGATGCTGATCGACGCGCTGATTGCGGCGGTGAACACTCGCCACTGGAGCGACATCCACGACCGGCTGCAGGAGCTGGAGCAAATGCGCGCGGCACTGGGTGAGGGCGGTGGTTGAGTGGCAAGGTTGGCCGCATGCCGCGGCGTGATGCGAGCATGAAAAAACCGGCCGTGGTGGCCGGTTTTTTGCTGTGCCGCTTGCGGCGTCAGGCGTGGTGGATGCGGTCGTGCATTTCGTCCACCCAGTCTTCAAATTCCACTTCGCTCATGCCCAGATAGGCCAGCAGTGCTTCGGCGCGTTCCTTCCAGCCCGGGTCGCCGTGGTGGTCGGTACTGGTGCGCCAGACGTGCTGCGCGGCCCGTGCGACTGCCACCATCATCTTGTGCTCGTGGTCCAGCAACTGGTGCTGATGGTCGTCTGAGAACAGCTCCGGGCTGTACTGCAGCAGAATGGCCTGGTTGAAGTCTTCCGGCATCAGCCAGGCGCGGCCAACCAGGTAGCCCACCACATCGTGGCTGGTGCCGTGGAATTCCTGCTCGATCTTGCTGATCTGCTTGTCTTGCGCCTGGGTAATCAGGCGCACGGTGCGTTCGTAGTTGGGGTAACGCATCAGCATTACCGCAATGCCGCAGCTGCGGAACAGGGCAAAGGTCTGGCACTCTTCGCCGGGGCGGCCCAGCCGCTGGCACAGCGCCGCCGCGGTGGCGGCCTCGTGCATGGTGCGCTCCCAGAACTGCTCGATGGCGGGGGGCAGCTGGCTGGTCAGGGTCAGACGCAGCAGCAGACCCTGTACCAGGAACAGCAGGTTGCGCACGCCGAGCAGGCTGACGGCCTGGTGAATGGAAGTCAGGGTACGTGCAGCACCAAAAAACGGGCTGTTGGCGGCCTTGAGCACCGCCGACGACAGGCCGATATCGGTGGAAATGACATCGGCGACGTCCAGCAGGCTCATGTCCGGGTTGCTGCGCAACGCCATCAGCTGATCCATGATTGCCGGGCGCGGCGGAATAACCAGATTGCGCACCAGTTCAGACGTGGTGTCAGCGTCAAATAGCGGGACTTTCATGCCGTGCTACTGCTTTCAATTAAATTTCTTGTGATGCGATTCTAACAGCGCGCCGCTGCTTTTCATGCCCCGGCCAGGGTCTCCAGCACGGTTTTTTGCAGGGCGTCCGGGTGGGCTGTCACGCGCAGCACATGCTGCATGGATGGGTGTGGCGGGCGGTGCACGGCAATCCCTTGGGCGAGCAGGGTTTTTTGCCGGGCCAGGGCGCTATCGGCATCCGGGTACACGATGGCGACAAAGTTGGTGTGCGAGGGCAAAAGCTGTAGCCCGTTTTGCAACAGTGCTGCGGCCAACGTGTCGCGCAGCTGCAGGGTGTCGGTGATCAGTCGTGCGCTGCAGCCCGGATCGTCCAGCGCCGCCACCGCAGCGGCCTGTGCCACGCTGGAGACGGCGAACTGGGTACGGATCTGGTCGGTCTTGCTGATCCATTCTTGCGGCGCGATGGCATAGCCCACGCGCAGCCCGGCCAGACCATGCGCCTTGGACAGCGTGCGCAGCCGCGCCGTGCCCGGCAGGACGCCCTGACGCTCGCTGTCGGCGCAGAAATCGATGTAGGCCTCGTCCAGCAACAGCAGGCAGTCGGCGGGCAGCTGGCTCTGCAGCGTGCGGATGGCGTCCTGCTGCTGGAAGGTACCGGTAGGGTTGTCCGGGTTGGCCAGGTACAGCAGTGCGGCATCGTGTTCGCGCGCGGCGCGGGCCAGTGCCGGCAGGTCGTTGTGCAGCACGCCTTCTGTTTCTGCATAGGGTACTTCGACGATGCGCGCGCCCACGCCTTCGGCAAAGTAGCGGAAGGTGGGGTAGGTGCCCGCGGTGCATACCACTACGTCGCCGGGGCTGACGCGGGCGCGCAGGAACAGCGCGATCAGGCTGTCGGCGCCGGCATCCACCACCACGTTGGCCGCCGCCACGCCATTGAGGGCCGCGGCGCGCTCGCGCACGGCGGCGGCGTACGGGTCCGGGTACAGCCGCGCCAGCTCGTACAGCGCCTCGCCCCACAGCTGGCTGACGGTGTGCTGCGCGATGGCCATGCTTTCGTTGGAGCCGATGCGGCTGACAATCTTGCGGCCGATCAGCGCCTCCAGCCGCGGCAGGCCGGGGAAGGGGTTGCTGATGGTGACATCCTGCAGGTGGCGGGCAAAGCGGCTCATGGGGCGATCCGGTAGTGGCGGCACCGGCTGACGGTGCGGGCGGGGTGGATAAGCGGGTTGCCGAAAACTTTACGGGATGGCGGCGCCGGCGGCCAGCCCATGGTTATGGCATTTATTCATAAGCAAAGAAGTGCTGCAGTGCGCTGGCTACGGCGGCCGGCTGCTCCCACTGCACCATGTGCCCGGCCTGGGCGATGCTGACTTCCTGCAAGTTGGCAAAACAGGCGCGGCGTTCGTCCAGCGTGGCGGTGATGCCGCGCGCCATCGGCGTGCCCAGAGCCTCTTCCGCCACCACCCACAGCACCGGCGCGCTGATGCGGCGCCAGCAGGCCATGGCTTCTTCCAGCCGGTACAGCACCGGGTTCACCATCTTGTGGCGCGGATCGGCACGGTAACGCAGCACACCATCCTGCTGGCGGGTGAGGGCACTGGCCATGAAGCGTGCTGCTGGCGGCGACAGAAAGGCATTGCGGCCCAGCAGTTTGTTGGCCAGCTCCTCGATGCCGGTCAGTGGCGCAAAGGCCGGCGGCTGGCGCTTTTCCTTCAGCCAGTTGCCGTAGCGGCCGGGGGCTTCGGCCGGGCGCGAGGGCGGCAGGCCAAAGCCTTCCAGCAGTGCCAGCTTTGCTACCCGTTCCGGACGGATGCCGGCATACAGGCCACTGACCATCGCACCCATGCTGTGGCCCACCACGTTGGCCGCAGCGTGCGGGCTGTAGTGCTGCAGCAGGGCATCCAGGTCGGCCAGATAGTCGGGCGAGTAGTAGCTGCCGCTGTTCCAGGCGCTGTCGCCAAAACCGCGCCAGTCCGGGGCGATGATCTGCCAGCGCTCGTCCAGTTGATCGACCACAAACTGGAAGGTGGCGGCGCAATCCATCCAGCCATGCAGCATGAACAGTGCCGGCGCGGCCGG
>CAMLGD010000239.1 GCA_946479405.1 uncultured Vogesella sp. | reverse complement strand
CCTCCGCACCGCTGAAGTTGGGGGTGAACACGAAGTGCAGGTTGCCTTCCAGCGCATGGCCGAAAATGATCGCCTCGTCGTAGTGGTACTGCTTGAATAGCGCCTGCAGCTTCAGCGTGCCCTCGGCCAGATGCTCGATCGGAAAGGCCACGTCTTCAATGATCACCGTGGTTTCGGCGGCGCGCATCGCCCCCACGCTGGGGAACATGCCCTTGCGGATGTTCCAGTACTGGGTGTACTCGGCCACGTCGCTGGTAAAGCGGATACCGGTTTCGGTGGCGATGTGCTGGATAAAACCGCTGATCGCCGCCACGTTGGCCGCAATCGCCTCCGGGCCGGCGGCGCGGGTTTCCATCAGAATGGCGGCGGCGTCCGGCCCCAGTGTCTTGATGAAGTCCGGCACCCCGGCCTTGTTTTCCACCGACTTCAGGCTGGCGCGGTCCAGCAGCTCGGCCGACGACACCACGTCCTTGTGCTGCGCCAGGATGGCGATCGCGTCGCAGGCGGCCTTGATGCTGCTGTAGAACACCAGCGCCGACGCCTTGTGCGGGTGTTCCACCACGCTGTGGTAGGTGACCTCGGACACGAAGGCCAGTGTGCCCTCGCTGCCCACCAGCAGGTGCGTCAGCATCTCCACCGGGTCGGCAAAATCCAGCAGCGCGTTCAGGCTGTAGCCGGTGGTGTTCTTCATCTTGTACTTGCGGCGGATGCGCGCGGCCAGCGTGTCGTCGGCCAGGATGCGCTGGCGCAGCGCGGCCAACTGTGCCAGCAGGCCGGCGTGGCTGACGCGGAACGCCGCCACGCTGGCGGCGTCGCCGCTGTCCAGCAGCGTGCCGTCGGCCAGCAGCAGGCGCAGCGATTTCAGCGTCTGGTAGCTGTTCTCGGCAGTGCCGCAGCACATGCCGCTGGAGTTGTTGTTGACGATGCCGCCGATCATGGCCGAGTTGATGGTGGCCGGATCCGGGCCGATCTTGCGGCCGTACGGCAGCAGCGCGGCGTTGGCCTCGGCGCCGATCACCCCCGGCTGCAGGCGGATGGCGCGGCCGTCGTCCAGCACTTGCAGGCCTTTCCAGCCATGGCTGGCCACCACCAGGATCGAGTCGCTCACCGCCTGGCCGGACAGCGAGGTGCCGGCGGCGCGGAAGGTGACCGGCAGCTGCAGGCTGGCGGCTTCGCGCAGGATGGCGCGCACCTCGGCTTCATTCTCGGTCTTGATGACGATCTTGGGCGTCAGCCGGTAACAGGAGGCATCGGTGCCGTAGGCCAGCGTCGACAGCGGGTCGCTGAACACCCGGCGCTGGGGCAGCACTTCCAGGATGCGTTGATGGAATTCGCGGTATGCACCTTGCAGCATGGGTCTCTCCGGTGGCCGTGGCTGGCCGGTTCTCTGTGTTGCCCGCATGGTGCCACAACCCATCGCCGCGCCCATTTGGGGTTTGCCCTTGCTTATGGCAACTGCGTAAGCTGCCAAGTGCCCGGGCAATGTCCTTTTACGGCTGCGGCCCGCGGTGAGCGCCCCACATGCGCGGCCCGACAACGGGCCTTTGCGGCATTGGCCGGCTTGCATCCGGCTCTTTGCCTGCGTGGTGCCCAAAAGACATTGTTCCGGCGCTGTGGTCATAGTAGGAGCTGCCGGTGTTTACTATCGAAAACCGGTGAGGAGATGACCATGCTGATCGACAAGAACGATGCCACTTTGCTGGTGGTGGATGTGCAGCAGAAGCTGCTGCCAGCGGTGCTGGACGCGGACGGCATGCTGGCGCGTTGCCGCTGGCTGGTGTCAGTCGCGCACGACGTGGGGCTGCCGGTGGTGTTTTCCGAGCAGTACCCGCACGGGTTGGGGCATACCGCACCGGAACTGCTGGTGGCGGCACCGGCGGCCATGGTGGTGGAAAAGCTGCACTTTTCCTGCGTGGCGGCGGAATGCCTGCCGGAATCGCTGCTGGCGCGCAGCCAGGTGGTGGTGTGCGGTATGGAAACCCATGTCTGCGTGCTGCAGACCGTGCTGGAGCTGCTGGCGCTGGGCAAGCAGGTATTCGTGGTGGCCGACGCGGTATCCAGCCGTGGCGAAGTCAATCGCGACTACGGCCTGCAGCGCATGCGCGATGCCGGTGCGGTGCTGGTAACGCGGGAGATGGTGCTGTTCGAGGCGCTGCGGGTGTCCGGCAGTGATGAATTCCGCAGCATGAGCAAGCGCTACCTGCTGGGTGCGCAGCCCTGAACGTTGCTGGCGGCTAGTGCGGAGTGGCCGCTGCTTGTCGCCGGCCACGCGTGTAGTTGTCGCCAGCGTTTGCCGCGGCCAGAAAAGCAAAAGGTTGGCCGCATGTTGCGGCCAACCTTGTCGCTTGTCGAGATGACGGCTGAGCCGTTCTGGTTCTCCCTCTATCAAACCGCTGGCCCCGCGCGCTGGCGTGGCAATGAATTCGTAAAAAGAGGCCCCGAATTGGCGCGTTGCACCAATTCGGGCGGTTTGGTTGCACCAAAACCGTGCAAAAGTCTCCGTCAACCTGACTAGCTGGTGTGCAGCTGGCCCGGCAAGCAGAGAACAACACCTGTCGCTCCATGGAGCAAGTCAGTATTAAGCAAGTGGCGTGCCAGTTATGACAAAGCCACCGCTAAGGTGGCTCGTTGCATGCAGCGCTGCAGGCTGGCGTTATTGGGTGTCGAAGTCGATCAGCCAGGTCTTGTCCGGATATTTCAGCGCCATCTGCCACTGTCGGCTGCCGGTCACGCATACCGGCAGCGTGATGCGGGCCTGCCAGCCATCGCCTTGTGGCAACAGCTGGTAGCGGTTGAAGCCCATGTCCATGTCGCGCATGGCGAATTCGATGGCCGGTGCCGGACCGCTGCCGTGGCGCAGCGTCAGGCCGAACGGTGTGGCTGCCTGCGGGGGACGATCCAGTTGCAGCAGGCTGCCGTCCGGCAGCGTGCAGCCGGCCTGCAGATTGCTGCAGCTGATTGTTGTCGGCGCCGCAGGCTGGTTCTTGTGGCTGAGGTAGTACCAGATCAGCCCGCCCTTGAGCAGGGCGAAGGCGATCAGCAGTACGGCAATCAGCGCCAGTTGCTGGCGCGTGAGTTTGGTTTTCATGTCCGGGTTCTGTGCAATGTCTTTCAGCTGGCGAGAAACACTATCGTGCTACTGCCACGCGGCGCGCATCTGTGCCACGCCATGCGCACCGCAGCGGCGCGCTTCGTCAAGGTTGGCCGCCGTCAGTCCGCCGATAGCGAATACAGGCAGCGGCGCGGCCGGGGCGGTGAGTGCGGCCAGGCCGTCCCAGCCCAATGGTGCTGCGCCCGGATGACTGGCGGTAGCCTGCACGTGGCCCAGCAGCGCGTAGTCGAGGCCCAGCGCCGCGGCGTGTTCCAGCTCCGCGCGGCTGTGGCAGGAAGCGCCGACCCAGGCAAAGTGCGCCGGGCGCTCCGCCAATGCGGCCAACCTGGCGCCGTTCAGCTGCACGCCGTCCACCGGCCAGCCCTTCAGCCACGCCGGGTCGGCGTTGACGATCAGTTTGCCACCGCGCGCATGCACGATCTGGCTGATTTCGCCCACCAGCGCCGCCAGCTGCTCGCGGTCCAGTTGCGGCTCGCGCACGATCACCCACGGTTCGTCATCACGCTGTGCCAGCGCTTCCAGTACTGCATCGCGACCCAGTTCGTGCACGCAGCTGATGTGCAGCACGTCCGGCAGTTGCAGCGCACGCAGTATCGGTGCATTGGCCGGCAGCATCGGCTGTACCGACAGCTGTCCCGGTTGCTGCCAGGCAAAGCTCTGCCCTTCGTGCGGCTGTGGTTCGCCATCCCAGGCCCACACGCGGTAGAACAGCAGCTCCACCGAGGCGTGCTCGTAGTGGTGCACGCGGCGCAGCCACGGTGTGGCGTGGGTGACGCTAATGCCCATCTCTTCGTCCAGCTCGCGCACCAGTGCCTGGTACGGCGTTTCGCCGGCCTCAACCTTGCCACCGGGAAATTCCCAGTAGCCGGGGTAGGGCTTGCCAGCCGGGCGGCTGCCGAGCATGAACTGACCGTCGGCCTGCATCAGCGCACCGGCCACCACCGGAATGATTTTCTTGTCGTCCATGCTCAGCGGCCCAGCTCGGCCACGCGGGCTTCCGGCTCGCGGCCGGCCCAGTCGCAGGCAAACTGCCATGCCACGCGGCCGGAACGGCTGCCGCGCAACTGGCTCCACTGCAGTGCGGCGCGCTCGGCCTCGGCATCCAGCGGCAGCGAAAAATGCGCCAGCCAGCCGCGCACCGCCGCCAGATAGGCGTTCTGGTCAAAGGGGTAGAACGACAGCCACAGCCCGAAGCGGTCGGACAGCGACACTTTTTCCTCGGTGGTTTCGCCCGGATGGATCTCGCCGTCCTGCACCCAGCTCTCGCGGTTCTCGCTGAAGCGCTCCGGCATCAGGTGGCGGCGGTTGGAGGTGGCGTACACCAGCAGGTTGGCCGCACGCTGCGCCAGCCCGCCGTCCAGCGCCGACTTCAGCGCCTTGTAGCTGTCTTCGCCTTCTTCGAACGACAGGTCGTCACAGAACAGGATGAAGTGCTCAGGGCGAGTGGCCACCAGTGCCACGATCTGCCCCAGGTCCGGCAGGTGGCTCTTGTCCACCTCGATCACCCGCA
>CAMLGD010000238.1 GCA_946479405.1 uncultured Vogesella sp. | reverse complement strand
TCGACATCATGATCGTGCGCGAACTGACCGGTGACATCTACTTCGGCCAGCCGCGTGGCATCGCGGTGAACGAGCTGGGCGAGCGCGAAGCGTTCAATACCATGCGCTACAGCGAAAGCGAGATCCGCCGCATCGCCCACGTGGCCTTCGGCATTGCCATGAAGCGCAACAAGAAGCTGTGCTCGGTGGACAAGGCCAACGTGCTGGAAACCACCGAGTTCTGGAAAGAGATCATGATCGACGTGGCGCGCGAGTACCCGCAGGTGGAACTCAGCCACATGTACGTGGACAATGCCGCCATGCAGCTGGTGCGCAACCCCAAGCAGTTCGACGTGATGGTGACCGGCAACATCTTCGGCGACATCCTGTCCGACGAGGCTTCCATGCTCACCGGCTCCATCGGCATGCTGCCATCGGCATCGCTGGACCAGAACAACAAGGGCCTGTATGAGCCGAGCCACGGTTCCGCCCCGGACATCGCCGGCAAGAACCTGGCCAACCCACTGGCCACCATCCTGTCCGCCGCCATGATGCTGCGCTACACCTTCAGCCAGGAAGCTGCCGCCGTGCGGGTGGAAGACGCGGTGAAGAAAGTGCTGGCCCAGGGCTACCGCACTGCCGATATTTTTGAAGCCGGCTGCGAGAAGGTGACTTGCTCCGGCATGGGTGATGCCGTGGTGGCTGCGCTGTAAGTCTGTACATATTTATCACGGTGCTGCAGCGGCTGTGGAAGGCGGGTTTGCCGGAGGCAAGCCTGTGCTTCTGCAGCCGTTTTTGCTTTTGCCTGCATGTAATTGCGGTATCGGGTCTGGCTGCTGAAAACAGTGTTTTAATTCGTATTGGATAAAAATAATCAACCCCATTGTGCGGGCGGCTGTTGCCCTGCACAATGGGGTTGATCATCTAATAGCACCGGCACGTCAACGGGCCGGCAGAACAGTTTTAATAAACACCCGACAGACATTCAGGAGAATTATCGTGCGAGTAGGTTTTGTTGGCTGGCGCGGCATGGTGGGTTCCGTGCTGATGCAGCGCATGCTGGAAGAGAACGATTTTGCCGTTATCAACGAACCGGTATTTTTCACCACGTCCAATGTTGGTGGCGCCGCCCCCAACGTTGGCCGCGAAGTGCCGCCGCTGAAAGATGCGCGCAATATCGACGAGCTGAAGGCGATGGATGCCATCGTTACCTGTCAGGGCGGCGATTACACCGCCGAGGTATATGCCAAGCTGCGCGAAGCCGGCTGGAACGGCTACTGGATCGATGCTGCTTCCTCCCTGCGCATGGAAGACAACGCCATCATCGTGTTGGATCCGGTAAACCGCGACGTGATCGACGCTGGCCTGGCCAATGGCGTCAAGGACTTCATCGGCGGTAACTGCACCAACTCCATCATGCTGATGGGTATGGGTGGGCTGTTCCGTGAAGGTCTGGTGGAGTGGGTTTCCTCCATGACCTATCAGGCGGCTTCCGGTGGTGGCGCCAACCACATGCGCGAACTATTGAAGGGCATGGGCGTAGTGCACGCCGCAGTGGCCGACGAACTGGCGACCCCGTCTTCCGCCATCCTGGATATCGACCGCAAGGTTGCTGCCACCATCCGTGAAGATGTGCCGACCGAATTCTTTGGCGCCCCGCTGGCTGGCGGCCTGATCCCGTGGATCGACAAGCAGCTGGACAATGGCCAATCCAAGGAAGAGTGGAAGGGTCAGGCCGAGGTGAACAAGATTCTGGGCACCGATGCGACCATTCCGGTGGACGGCCTGTGCGTGCGCATCGGCGCTATGCGCTGCCACAGCCTGGCGCTGACCGTGAAGCTGAAGCGCGACCTGCCGCTGGACGAAATCGAAGCCATCATCAAGTCCGGCAACGACTGGGTGAAGTGGGTGCCGAACGATCGCGAGATCTCGGTCAAGGAACTGACTCCGGCCGCCATCACCGGTAGCCTGCAGGTTGGCGTTGGCCGCGTACGCAAGCTGAACATGGGCGGCGAGTACCTATCGGCCTTCGTGATCGGTGACCAACTGCTGTGGGGCGCAGCCGAACCGCTGCGTCGGATGTTGCGTATCCTGATTGAGCGCTAAAATACGCGCAAAGCTGTTTCCTCCAAGGGCGCCGGCGGCGCCCTTTCTGTTTTTCTAGAACTGGATAAATGTATGTCTGAAGCAATTCGTGTTGCCGTGGTCGGTGCGACCAACCTGGTAGGCCAGGCTGTATTGGAACTGCTGGCCGAGCGGGATTTGCCAATCGAGCGCGTCTACGCGCTGGATATCGCCGACAAAGAGGGCGAGAGCGCCTACTACGGCAACCTCGAACTGGATACCCTGGCGGTGGAAGAGTTCGACTTTGCCAATGTGGCGCTGGCGATTTTCGTGGCCGGCAGCGATTTGTCTCGCCAGTACGTGCAGGCCGCCCGTGCAGCCGGAGCTGCAGTGATCGATTTCAGCGCGGTTTACCGCCACGCGGCCGATGTGCCGCTGTATGCGCCACAGATTAATGACAAGCTGCTGGACGATTTGGGCGAGGCGCCGCTGGTGTCCATTCCCAATTGCACCGTTACACCGCTGGCGCAGGCGCTGGTGGCGCTGAAGCCGGCCGGCCTGCAGCGCGTGACCGTCACCACCTTTCAGTCTGTATCCGGTAGCGGCCAGGCTGCACTGGAGGAGCTGGCCAGCCAGACCACGGCACTGTTCTCGCAGCGAGATGCGGAGATGGAGGTGTTTCCCAAGCGTATCGCCTTCAATGTGCTGCCGCTGATCGGCAGTGTGGACGAGCAGGGGGTCAGCGAGGAAGAGCTGTCGGTCGAGCAGGAGGTGCGCAAGCTGCTGGCACTGCCGGCGCTGGTGGTGGAAGCCAGCTGCGTGCGCGTGCCGGTGTTCTTTGGTCATGGCTGGGCGGTGACGGTGCAAACCGAAGATGCGTTGTCGGCGGAGAAGGCTCGGGAATTGCTGGCTGCCGTTGGCATGCAGATCGTAGATGATCCGGCTGGCGAGATGCCCTACGTTACCCCGCTGGAAGCTTCCGGTAATGAGGCGGTGTGGGTTAGCCGTGTGCGTCGTCAGGGCAATGCACTATCGTTCTGGCTGGCTGCGGACAATATCCGTGCCGCAATTGCACAAAGCTGTGTTGCTACGGCCATGGCCCTGATGAAGCGCGGCTATTTTGCCTGATCCGCTAACAGCAGTTAGTATCAGGTGTTGACACTGGTATGTGGTTTGACTTGTTGATCCGCTAGTTTGATATTACATGCAGCAAACGAGTCTCCAGCGGCCGCGGGGCGGCGTGGGAAATGGATAATTACAGCGAAAGGTAGTGCAAGAAAAATGCTGGCCAAGAAAAGAATGAGTTCGCTGCTGTTGGCTTTGCTGTTCTCGACGTCCGCCTGGGCCGGGTTGGGAGGGGTGGCTGTACGCTCCAATCTGGGCGAAGTGTTACGCGCGGAAATCGACCTGACCGGCAAGGCCGATGAAGATGTGCTGCGCGTAGGCCTGGCGCCGATTGAGACTTTTCGCGATCTGCAAGTGGACTACGCCAGCGTGCTAAGCAGCCTGCGTTTTACTCTGGCCTACCGTAGCAACGGACGACCGTATATTCGGGTAAGTTCCAGCCAGCCTATCAGCGAGCCTTTCCTGCGTTTTGTGGTGGAGGCCAAGGCGACCAATGCCCGCTATGTGCGCGAATACACCATTCTGCTGGATCCGGCAGAATATGCCGGCCGTGCCGACGAGATCAGTCGCAGCAATGTGCAGACTGCACCGCTGCGCCGTCCGCTTCCACCAGTGGTACGCCCGCGTCCGCTGGCCACGACGGATGATCTCCCGGTACCGCCAGTTTATCGTGCGCCGCGTGGCAGTCTTGTGGTTCAGCCTGGCCAGACGTTGTCCGGTCTGGCCCGTAGTCTTGGGCTGACCGGAGTGGGGCAGCGCCGCGTAATGGCAGCACTGGTCAACGCCAACCCATCTGCATTCATCAATGGCAACCCATCTTCAATCAAGGCCGGCAGCCGTTTGAAAGTGCCGTCCGTGGCCAGCATGCGTGCACTGCAAGAGCCGCAAGTGGCACAGATTCTGGCTGGCGGAGTGGGCGCAAGTCCGGTGCCTACGGTTAAACCGTTGTCGGCTGCGCCCGCAGCACTGCCAGAAAAATCGGTTGCGCCTGCTCCAGTACCCACCCCTGCGCCCAAAGCTGCCGCGTCTGCACCGGCGACGCTGGCGCCCAGCGGTAGCCCGGTGTTGAAACTGGAGGCACCGGATGCTGCAGCTTCTGCGCCGCTAAACGAACAGGCATTGCAGCAGGCGCAGCACAAGATTGACGAGCTAGAAAAGCAGCTGAAGGCGCTGCAGGCGGCCGCATCTGCCGCCAAGGCTGTGCCACCTGCTGTGGCGACGCCGGAGCAGGAGTCTGGCCCGTCCATCATGGATACCGTGCTGGATAACCTGCCGCTGGTGGCGGGGGGCAGTGCGGCGGTACTGCTGCTGTCTGCCGCGGTGGTGTTCATGCGCCGCCGTCGCAGCAACGATGCTGCGGTAACGTCGGCAGCCACCATCAATGTGCCGTTAGACAATGCCGGTCGCGCGCTGGCAGCAGGAAGTACCGCCCGTGACCGTGCCTTCCTGGCTGACTGTACCC
>CAMLGD010000237.1 GCA_946479405.1 uncultured Vogesella sp. | reverse complement strand
CCCAGCGTGAAACCGGTGATGCCCGCTACATCGCCCAACGTGAAACCGGCGACGCCCGCTACATCGCCCAGCGCGAAACCGGCGATGCTCGTTACATCGCCCAGCGCGAAACCGGCGATGCCCGTTACATCGCCCAGCGTGAAACCGGTGATGCCCGCTACATCGCCCAGCGCGAAACCGGCGACGCCCGCTACATCGCCCAGCGTGAAACCGGCGACGCTCGCTACATCGCCCAGCGCGAAACCGGCGACACCCGCTACATCGCCCAGCGTGAAACCGGTGATGCCCGCTACATCGCCCAACGTGAAACCGGCGACGCTCGCTACATCGCCTGATCGCTGATTCGTTCGTAACAAAAGCCCGCAATTGCGGGCTTTTTTGTTTTGGGCTGGCGGAGTGCTGCCGCAGTCGGGTGCTTACACCGCCTGCTGCAGCCAGTTCACCAGCGGCTGCACCCGCCGCAGGTGGCGATCATGCGGCGGCAGTACCAGGAAATAGCCTTTGCCGGAGGGTACGGTGCGGCTGCATGGCGTGATCAGGCTGCCGTCGCGCAGCGCATCCTGCACGATGAACGGGTCCACCAGTGCGATGCCCAGGCCGTGGCGGGCGGCTTCGATGCCCATCACGTCGGCGTCGAACAGCAGTTCCTTCTGCCCTTTCGGCCACGGCGTGCCTAGCCACAGTTGCCAGTCGTGGCGGTCGCGGCTGGTGTGGATCAGGGTGTAGTCGGCCAGCTGCTCGATGCCCAGCTGGGTGTTGTCCTTCAGCAGGCCGGGGGAGGCCACCGGGGTCAGTACCTCGCGGTGCAGCAGCTCGATGTTGACGCCGGGCCAGTCGCCTTCGCCATACTGGATGGCCAGATCGAACAGGCCCCAGTCGAAAGCCGGCTTTTCTTCCCATACTGTGCTGACGTTGATGTCCAGGTCGGGAAACTGCGCCTTGAAGTCCTGCAGCTGTGGCACCAGCCAGCGTACGGCGATGGAGGGCGGCGATTTGATGCGGATGCTGTGCTGGCGCTGGCTGAGCTGTTCGCAGGTATCGCTGATCTGCTGCAGTGCGTCGCGCAGACAGTGCTGCAGGGTGGCGCCTTCCGGCGTCAGCGTGATGCCGCGCTGGCTGCGCACCAGCAGTGGAAAGCCGAAGTGTTCTTCCAGGTTGCGCACCTGGTGGCTTACCGCGCTTTGGGTCAGGTACAGCGTTTCGGCGGCCTTGGTAAAGCTTTGCAGGCGGGCAACCGCTTCAAAGATACGCAGCGCATTGAGCGGGGGCAGTTTGGTCATCGGGCTGGGGGGACAAAGTGTTGTCCGCCACAATCTGCCGTATCGGCAGCCGGCTCGTCAATGCGCACTGCAGTTCTTCGCTGATGGTGCCGCAGCGCCAGGCAATCTCATCGCAGGGCAGTGCCGGGTCGCCCCACAGTGTCACCTCGTCGCCGATGTCCACCTGCGGCTGCTGGCTGAGGTCGATGGCCAGCACATTCATCGCCACACGGCCAACCAGCGGCACACGTTGGCCGCCTACCAGCACCGGGGTGCCGCTGGGAGCAGCGCGCGGATAGCCGTCGCCATAGCCGGCGCCGACGATGCCGATGCGCATCGGCCGCTCGGCGGTGTAGGCGGCGCCGTAGCCGATGCTGTCGCCGGGTTGCAGCTCGCAGGTGTGCACGATGCGGGCGGCAAAGCGCATCACCGGGCGCAGGTCTTGCAGCCACAGGCTGGTGTCCGGATAGAACGGGTTGTTGTTGTACAGCAGACCACCCAGCCTTACCGCGGCACCGTGGGTCAGCGGGGCACGCAGGGTGGCGGCACTGTTGGCGGCGGTGAACGGCAGACCGGTGCTATCCACTACCTGCATGAAACGTTGCCACGGCGCGTCCAGCTTGATAGCCAGATCATCGGCACAGGCAAAGTGCGTCATCAGCCCTTCCACCCGGCAGCCCAGCGCGCGCAGCTCGGCCACCACCTCAATCGCCCGCTCCGGCACAAAGCCGAAGCGGTTCATGCCGGTGTTGACCTTCACCCACACGCGCAAAGGTTGGCCGCAGGCACGCAGCCACTGCAGCTGGTGTTCGGAGCGCACCACCACGTCCAGCTGCCAGGCATGCGCCTCGTCCAGCTCGCGCGCTTCGATGGCGCCTTCCAGCAGCAGGATCGGCGCGTGTACACCGGCATGGCGCAGCGCCAGCGCGTCTTCCAGGTTGATCAGCGCAAAGCCGTCGGCCTGCGGCAACGCCTGCGCCACGCGCAGCAGGCCATGGCCGTAGCCGTTGGACTTCACCACCGCCCACACCTTGGTGTGCGGCAGCTGGCGTTTGGCCACGGCGTAGTTGTGGCGCAGGGCGTGCAGATTGATTTCGGCGTAGGCGGTGCGGGTCATGGTGGGGCTTTCATGGTCACCTCGAAAAACGCCAGCTTTCGTCGCGATACTGCGTTACTCATAAAAAATTCCTCCTTACATATCAGTCATATGCTGCGTCGGAATTTTTTATTCGCGCCTTGTCTCGCTTAGAAGTCCGGGTTTTTCGAGGCACCCTTACGCCGGGGCAGGACGCCCCGGCGGCAGGTCGACAGGAATCAGGCGCTTACTTGAACGGGTAGATGTCGTAGCCGAAGTACTTGTTCTGGATCTGCTTGTAGGTGCCGTTGTCGATGACTTTCTTCAGCGCGGCGTTCACCTTGGCCAGCAGCTCCTTGTTGCCTTTCTGTACCGCGATGCCGGAGCCCATGTAGTACTTCGGATCGTTGTACACCGGGCCGACAAAGGAATAGCCCTTGCCCATCGGCTTCTTCAGGAAGTCCTCGTCACCGACGTTGGCATCCAGATACACCGCATCCAGCCGCTTGTTGTTCAGGTCGAGGAAGCTGTCGGTCACCTTGCCGTACAGCTTCAGCTTCACGCCTTTCGGCACCCACTTGGCGGTGGCTTCTTCGCGCTGGATGGAGGTGCGCAGCACGCCGATGGTCTTGCCCTTGAACCAGGCGTCGTCGATCTTGGTGCCTTCCTTGGCGATCAGGCGGCCCGGAATGTTGAAGTACATATCGCTGAAGTCCACCGCCTTGGCGCGTTCCGGGGTGATGTTCATCGAGGCGATGGCCAGTTCGAATTTCTTGGCCTGTACGGCCGGGATGATGCCGTCGAAGTCCATGGTTTTCAGTTCGCACTGCAACTTGGCTTCGGCACAGATGGCGCGGGCGATGTCCGGGTCGAAACCGACAATGCTGCCATCCGGGTTGACCTTGGAGAACGGCGGGTAGCTGACATCGGTAACGATGCGCACGGTCTGGGCGTTGGCCAGCAGCGGCAGGGAGCACAACAGGGACAGCGCGAGGGCATGCTTGCAGTTCATGACGATCTCCATTTCTCTTTTGTAGTCGCGGCGATCTGGGCCGTTGAAGCTAGGCTAATCGCGGCACCGCACCGTCACAAATGATTAATCGCCATCGGGGCATGAGAGAAATTCATGTGGCGGATGCGTATGGCTGATGGCGGATGCAAAAAACCCCGCGCACGGGCACGGGGTTTCTCGGGCGATGCGGCCAACGTTGGCCGCAGGCGGGCAGCTTACTTGAACGGGTAGATATCGTTCTTGAAGTACTTGCCCTGGATCTTCTTGTAGGTGCCGTCGGCCAGAATCTTCTTCAGCGCCACGTTGATCTTGGTCAGCAGCTCCTTGTTGCCCTTCTGCACGGCGATACCGCAACCCTGGTAGTACTTCGGGTCGTTGAACACCGGGCCGACAAAGGCGTAGCCCTTGCCCTTCGGGGTTTTCAGGAAGTCTTCCTCACCCACGGTGGATTCCAGGAACACCGCATCCAGACGCTTGCTGGACAGGTCGAGGAAGGCATCGGTGATCTTGCCGTAGATCTTGATGCTGGCGCCTTTCGGCTTCATCTTGTCGGTGCCTTCCTGCTGCTGCACGGCGCTGCGCAGCACACCGATATTCTTGCCCTTGTACCAGGCGTCGTCGACCTTGGTGCCTTCCGGCGCCAGCAGACGGCCCGGCACGTTGAAGTACATATCGCTGAAGTCCACCACCTTGGCGCGTTCCGGGGTGATGCTCATCGAGGCGATGGCGACTTCGAACTTCTTGGCCTGCAGCGCCGGGATGATGCCGTCAAAGTCCATGGCTTTCAGCTCGCACTGCAGCTTGGCTTCGGCGCACACGGCGCGGGCGATGTCCGGGTCGAAGCCGGTGATGCTGCCGTCGGCAGCCTGCTTGGAGAACGGCGGGTAGCTGATGTCGGTGACGATGCGGACAACCTGGGCCTGGGCCAGGACTGGCAGGGCACACAGGGCGCCAAGCGCGAGTGCAGTCTTGAAGTTCATGAAGTCTCCTCTTTGGTGTAAAGGCGTCTGTGCGCCGGTTTGCCTGGCTGTTCTACCGCATCCTTAGAGCGGAAGCTAATGACGGGGGCAAATATATATACATTTGTCGCGTATAGATAAGAACGGCAATAAAAAGCCCGCGCACTGTGGCGCGGGCGGATGCGGCGGGCCAGGGCTGGCCGCGCTGGCTTAGCGGGTGATCGGCTTGTAGCGGATGCGCTTGGGCTTGGCCCCTTCTTCGCCCAGACGTTTCTTCTTGTCGGCCTCGTATTCCTGATAGTTGCCGTCGAAGAAGGTCCACTGCGATTCGCCTTCCGCCGCCAGGATGTGGG
>CAMLGD010000236.1 GCA_946479405.1 uncultured Vogesella sp. | reverse complement strand
GCCGGCAGCGGCAGCGACACGGTTTGTCCCATGCCGTCGCGCACGCTGACCTGCGCCAGCGCCGGCCAGGCGACCAGCAAGCAGGCACATAGCAGCCGTCTCATGCCGGCCCTTTCAGACACAAAGGTTGGCCGCATGCCACCAGGGTGACCTGCTGGCACACGGTCGCCAGTGCCTGGTTGAGCCAGCCCAGTTCATCGACGAACACGCGGGTTTCCGCGCCCAGCGGCACTACGCCCCAGCCGATCTCATTGGTCACCAGCAGCACACAGGCCGGCGTTGCGGCCAGTGCGGCCAGCAAGGCATCGCGCTGCTGCTGCCAGCCGGCCTGATCAAAACCACCATCGGTGGCAAAAAAACGCATCAACCACATACCCATGCAATCCACCAACAACAGCTCGCCCGCCGCGGCACTGGCGATCACGGCAGCCAGCTCGCGCCCGGCCTCCACCAGTTGCCAATGCGTCGGCCGTCGTTGCTGATGCTGGGTGATGCGCTCGGCAAACGCCCCATCACCAGCGCGCCGCTCGGCGGTCGCCACATAGCGTACCGGCCCGGCATACGCCAGTGCCAGCTGCTCGGCAAAGCGGCTCTTGCCACTGCGGGCGCCGCCGGTGATGAGGTGTTTCATGGGGTCTCGCTTAGTTGCTGTAACGGGCGGTCAGCAGCCAGCCACGGCCCGCCTGGTTGTAGCCCTTGGCAGTTTCATACTGTTTGTCGGCAACGTTGGTCACTCGAGTGCCCACCGTCCAATCCTTGTTCAGCTGGTAATCGGCCCCCAGGTTAACAACACCATAACCATCCAGATATTCGCTGTTGTTGCCATTGGCCGGACGACGGCCGCTGAAGCGCCATTCGGCAGTCCAGCGGGTGCGAGCCTGCTGCAGACCCAGCGTGAGGCCGCCAAACAGCTTGGCGCGGTTTTTCAGCAACGTCCCGCTCTGCAGATCGCGTGCACGCTGCGAGGTAAGGTTGGCACTAATACTGAAGGCACCAAATGCACTGCCGGCTTCCAGCGTCTGCCCGGTGATACGGGCACGGCCGATGTTTTTCACTGTGGAGTTGTTGTCATCAGTGATCTGGATGAGGTTGTCGATATGGTTATCGAATGCCGTCAGATGCAAAAAGCTGGCACCGGATTGCCAAGAGATTGCCACTTCCCGGTTGCGCGACTCTTCCGGCTTCAGCTCCGGGTTGCCCTGGTAGGAATAGCCCCAGCCATAGTCTTCAAACGGATAGTAGAGGTCGTTGAAAGTCGGCGCTTTGAAAGCGGTGCCATACGCCGCCCGCAGCATCCAGCCCTCCGCCGGCACAAAGCCATAACCAACCTGCCCGGTGCTCTTGCCGCCAAACTGCGAGTTGTCATCGTAACGCACGCTGCCTTGCAGGCGATGGGCGCCAAACTCGCCCTGGTAGCCGGCAAATGCCGCATCCACGGTGCGACGGGTCTTGGTAAAAGCGGTTGAGCTCAACACGTGCTGCTCAACATTGGATACCCCTGCGGTTAGCTGCTGCCCCGGCGCCAGCTTGACATCGTTCTGCCACAGCCATTCATCCTGGCGCGTTTCATAGCTGTAGGTGGGTTGGCTAAAGTCGCCATTGGTGAAGCTATTGGAGCGATCAATGGTATGACTGTAACGCAGCGTGCTCAGCCAGTTGCTGGTCAGCTGATCCTTCAGCTCCACACTTTGGCCTGCCAGTCGCGCTTTTTCTTCGTCCTGAGCGTTGCTGCTGGAATCGTATTCGGAAGCCGATTCAGTCTGGTACAGCGTCACACCGACGCTGTGCCCCGCCGCCCACTCGTGCTGTACGCTGGCCAGGTACGTAGTGTTGTCATAGCCGTCACGGTCGGGGTTGTAGCCAAAGGCAACCCGGGTATTGGTCGCCGAAAAGCCGCTGGTCTGGTTATGGTCGAACGCCAGGTTATAGCTGGTGCTACCCACTTTGCCGCTGATGCCGGCACCAAACTGGCGCTTGCCATCGGAACCGATACCGACATTGGCCTGCACGCTCGGCGCACCCTCACCCTTCTTGGTAAAAATCTGGATTACGCCACCAATGGCATCGGCACCATACAGACTGGAAACCGGGCCACGCACAATCTCGATACGCTCGACTGCAGCCAGCGGAATATGCTCCAGCGCGGTGCTGCCCGCGGTAGCGGACACGATGCGCATACCATCCACCAGTACCAGCACATGGCCGGAGTTGGTGCCACGCAGATAGATGCCGCCGGACTTGCCTTCACCACCGTTGTTGTAGATTTCCACCGCAGCCTGGCGTGCCAGGAATTCCGGCAGGCCAAGGCTGCCGGACTGTTCGATTTCCTCACGCCCCAGCACGGTCACATCGGAC
Source organism: uncultured Vogesella sp. (assembly GCA_946479405.1). The sequence continues at coordinate 2,306 of CAMLGD010000236.1, read as the reverse complement.
AGCACCTTGGCCACCGGGGTCGATACGCGGGTAGCCGTCACTACCACTTCATCCAGCTGGGTCACATTGGCGGCCAGGACGGCCGGGGCACAGGCCAGCGCTACCAGCGCGGCCAACGGTTTGTAGTTGAACATTGAGTCACACTCCAGGAAGAAAAAAACGGAGTGCGGAGAAATAAAGGACAACGCAAGCGGCAATAACGGCTGCGGACTGTCAGATCGCCTCCCCGCGATGCTCCAGCAAGGACGCGATTCCGCCACGTCCGATTGCAGGCCGGTCTCCGGGCTCGGCCATGCGGGGCGACGCCTTCCCGCCCAGAGGGCAGTGGCTTGTGGTCGCTCCTGGATGACATGCGTCATCAGGCCTTACCGTTGCGGGGGCAGCGCCGGACTTGCACCGGCTTCCCGTTTCATCCGGCCTGTTACATGCCGGACACCTGCAGGACACAGATTATACCTGCTGTAGGCAGCACCTGCCGCAGCGCGCGGCGATTTGCTTATTCCAGCGCAAGACAATTGCCAGCCGGCAGAGGCTGCCGTATGGTCGCGCCATAGTCATCCGCCGGCCACGCCCATGCGTGCGCCGCGTCAGAAGGAAACCCCATGCCCCGTATTCCCGCCCCCGATTCTGCCGCCCGTCTCGCCGCCGAGGCGCGCCAGCAACAACTGACCAAGCCCGCCGGCAGCCTGGGCAAGCTGGAGGCGCTCGCCATCACCCTGGCCGGCCTGCAGGGCCGCGACATTCCGCTGCCGCTGAAGCCGGCCATTACCGTGTTTGCCGGCGACCACGGCGTGTGCGCCGAAGGCGTGTCCGCCTACCCGCCGGAAGTCACCGCCGCCATGGTGGCCAACTTCGTACATGGTGGTGCCGCCATCAGTGTGCTGGCACGTGCCAACCAGGCGCGGCTGGAGGTGGTGGACGCCGGCGTAGCCAGCGACCTGTCCACCCTGCCCATCGTGCACGCCAAGGTACGCGCCGGCAGCGGCAACATCCGTCGCGAAGCGGCGATGACGGCCGAACAATGCGCCGCCGCGCTGGAGGTTGGCCGCATGGCCGCGCGCCGCGCCATTGCCGATGGCGCCAGCCTGCTGATCGCCGGCGACATGGGCATCGGCAACACCACACCGTCGGCGGCGCTGATCTGCCGCCTGAGCGGCCACAGCCCGCAGGCCATCGTTGGCCGCGGCACCGGCGTGGACGATGCGGCACTGGCGCACAAATGCCAGGTGGTGGCCGATACGCTGGCGCGCATCGGCACCGCGCCACTGGACGGCAGCACGCTGCTGGCCGAGCTGGGTGGGCTGGAAATCGCCGCCATGGCCGGCTTCTACCTCGAAGGCGCAGCACAGGGAGTGCCACTGCTGCTGGATGGCTTTATCAGCACCGCCGCCGCGCTGGCGGCACAGGCCATCGACCCGGATATCACCCCGTGGCTGCTGGCCAGCCACTGTTCGCAGGAAACCGGCCACGCGTTGGCGCTGGCGGCGCTGGGGCTGTCGCCACTGCTCGACTTCGGCCTGCGCCTGGGCGAAGGCTCCGGCGCCGCGCTGGCGATTCCGCTGCTGCAGCAGGCCATCGCGCTGCACGCCGGCATGGCTACCTTTGCCGAGGCCGGCGTCGCCGGCAAGAACGCGCAGCCATGAACCCCTACACCCTGACCCTGCTGCGCCACGGCGACATCGACCACCACGGCCGGCTGATCGGCAGCAGCGACCTGCCGCTGAACGACGCCGGCCGCGCGGCGATGGCCGCCAGCTGGCAGCGCATCGTGCGCCATGCGCCGGTAAGCTGCATCGCCACCTCGCCGCTGCAGCGCTGCCGCGAGTTCGCCGTGCAACAGGCGCTGGCTGGCGGTGTACCACTGCATGTCGCGCCACTGCTGACCGAATGCAATTTCGGCAGCTGGGAGCAGCGGCCGCTAGCGGATATCGCCGCAGAACTGCCGGACTGGCAAACGCTGCTGGCACGCGGCCTGTTCACACCCGAGGGCGGCGAGCGCTTCGATGCCTTCCGCACCCGGGTGCTAACCGGCTTTGCCGGCTGGATGCGCGAAGCACGCGGCAGCCATCGCGTACTGGTCAGCCACGGCGGCGTGATCAATGTGCTGCTGGCCGAGCTGCTGGGCACCGATTTCAACGTCGCCCGGCTGATGGCGGTGCAGCGTGGCGGCTTCGTGCAGCTGTCCATCCTCGATGGCCACCCGGCCTACCTGCTGCGGCTGGAAACGCCAGAGCTCCCCACCCCGTGACAACCTGCGGCCAACCTTTGCCATGCGTAGCCTGATTCTTGCCATCCAGTTTCTGACC
>CAMLGD010000235.1 GCA_946479405.1 uncultured Vogesella sp. | reverse complement strand
AGGCCCCGCGCCGGCCCCATCCTGCGGGCTTCGGCACCTGCTCCGGCTGCGGCCCCGGTTGACGATATCGAAGCCGCCTTGATGGGAGCCGCAGCTCCTGCTGTGGCGCCGGTTGTTGCCAACGACCTGGATATGGATGCCTTGCTCAACGAGCCGGAGCCGGTGCAAGAGACCGTAGCCGAGCCGGAGCCGGCGGCGGCAGACAACAGTCACATGCTGGATTTTGATTTCAATCTCGACAGCATGTTGCCGGCAGGTGCTGCAACCACAGAAGTCGAGCCGCCGAAGCCTGCATCCAGCAGTGATGATGCCTTGGCCTCGTTCGATTTTGATCTGTCGGCACTGGATGAGCCGTTGGCAGCAGCGCCGGTTGCAGAGCCGGTAGAGGCCGTATCTACAGCTGGGCTGGATGTCAGCGATGATCCGCTATCCACCAAACTCGATCTGGCGCGGGTATATCTGGACATGGGCGACAAGGAAGGCGCCCGCGAAGTGCTGGAAGAGTTGGTCAAGGAAGCGCAAGGCTCCCTCAAGGCCGAAGCAGAGGCGCTGCTTGACAGTCTGTAATACCGGCAACCGTGGTGGCGCGGTGTTGGCCGCGTTGCCACATTCAATCGTTTTGCATCAACAGGGGATGGCTGCGTGCGATTAAAGGCGCTGTCTGTTGCACTGGCGCTGGGTTTGCTGGCGCCGGGTGCTCATGCCGGTCTTGGCGAAGTGCGCGTACTCTCCGCCGCAGGAGAGCCGTTCCTTGCCGAAATTCCCCTGCTGGATGAACCGGGTCTAACGGACCCATATGCATCGCTGGCATCGTCCCAGCAATACCCCTTCTTGGAAAGTTTCTCCGCCAAGGCCTTCCAGCTCAAGATCATGACGGTGGAGGACAGTCCCGGCCAGTATGTGGTCCGGGTCATGGGGCCTGTCATGGCGCCGGACGAAGTGCTGGATTTTGCACTGGAGCTGGCCTGGGCCTCTGGTCGCGAGGTGCGGACCTATCATGCACAGGCCGACACGCTACGACCGCCTGGCGGGAATTTTGCCGCTGCCGGCAGTGGTTTGCCTGGAGAGCGCACAGCCAGTGCGCCTGCCGCAGATTTTCTGGCCTTTGGCGAGGCGCGCCTGCTGTCGGCCAATGGCCTGCCCTTGCAGGCGGAGGTCGACCTGCTGGGTAGCTGGCCGGCCGAGCTGCGTGATGAAGACTTTGCCCTGCGTCTTGGTAGAGGGATGGCGGGCGAACAGGTTATCGTTCGTTATCATCAGGCTGCCGAGCATCGGTGGCTAACCCTGCATGGCCAACAAGTGCAGACTGGTGCTGAGCTGGCTTTTGTGCTGGAAACCCATGCCCATGGTCTGCAGGTACAGCGCAGCTATAACCTGACACCGGCAAATGCTGCCGTGGGCTCAAAACAGCCGCTGCCTGCGGCGAATGCCACAGGTAGGCGTTACCAGGTACGGGCGGGTGACACGTTGTCGGAGATCGTGTCGCGATTGGCCGAGGGAACGCAGCGTCGTAACGAACTGGCGTTGCAGATCGTCCGCAATAACACGCACGCTTTTGTGGATGGCGACCCTAACCGGCTGTTGGCCGGTGCCTGGTTGCGTCTGCCCGGCCATGCGTCGCCGCGGCCAACCTTGGCCGTGCCGACGCAGGCCAAAGCGGTCAGCAACGCCGCCAGCAAAGCTGTGCCGGAGCATATCGACGAAGCGCCGCCCAGTGCCGCAGAGCGTGCCCAGCAGGAGGTGGAACGGCAGCGCATTCTGCACTTGCACCAGGCACAACAGCGCATCGCTCAGCTGGAGACTGAAATCCGCCGCATCGCGGCAACGGATCGGGAGCCGGTGCGGCCGACAAAAGCACCGGCATCCAGCCCGGCCGTCGTGGCTAAACAAGACGAAGACTTGCTGGCGGCCTTGGACGATTGGGTGTTGACCGGTATTGGCGGGGTCTCGGTGCTGAGCCTGCTGGCCTGGGCGGTCTGGCATCGCCGCAAGCAGCAGTTGCGCGAGTCATTGGCTGCGGCGCCAACCCGCTGGGTGCCAGAGCCGGCTCCCACCATTGTTGACCCGGATATGTCTCCAACGCCGGAAGCCAGTACGGAAACTGCCGCAGTAGAGGTCGGCCCGCTTGATGTTTCCGAGCCGGTTGCAGTGATGGCGGATGCGCCTGAAGCCGCACCCGAAGTAGTGCCGGTCGCATTGGACCATCCTCCCGCGGAGCCAGCACCAGCGCTGCCAGCCACGGATGTCCTGACCGAGGTCGAGGTGCTGCTGGTGTATGGTCGCCGCGAGCAGGCCGAGCAGATGCTGCGGGCTGCACTGCAACAGGACCCGCAGGCGGACGCCGTTCGTTACAAGCTGCTGGAGTTGCTGGCACAGGCGGGTGCGACCGAGCCGTTCGAGGCCGAGGCGCTGGATGTATTGGCGATGTCCGGCGCGGATAGCGAGCTGTGGCAGCAGGTGCAGTTACTGGGCGCAAGATTTGATGGCGGTAACCCCTTGTACCGTGCGCCGGAGACAGCTACGTCGCCAGCATTTACTCCGCAGGCAGCAGCGGAGCCTTTCGATGAGTCGCTGCGTGAACCAGTGCGTCAGATCCCGCGCAAGGTAAGCGGCAACGAAGCGGTCCCGGCTTCCGCCTTGGCGGATACCGACGATGAGGCGGCCGCCTTGGCTCGCCTGTACCGCGAGATGGGTGATAGCGAAATGGCCGATGCCCTGCTGAAAGGGGATGGCGGCTGATGTCGCGACAGTTTGTACTGCATCCGCTGACATGCTGCTTACTCGTTATTGTGCTGGCCCTGTATCTGCTGCGCTTCCCCCTGGTTGGTTATCTGGCCTTGTTGGCCGCACTGGCCTGCTGGCGCCGCGGCCGCGGTGAGCTGTTGCAGGCATTGCGCCGTATGCGCTGGCTGTTGCTGGCCATGCTGTTGCTCGCCGCATGGACATTGCCTGGTGCTCCGCTGTTTGCTTCCCGCTTTGCTCCCAGTGTTGCCGGCGTGCTGGCTGGCGCGCACCAGGCGCTGGCGGTGCTGCTGCTGGCGTTGCTGGCACGTGGTGTGTGGCTGTGGCTGGGGACTCCGGGCTTGCTGGCGGCAAGTTGGCCACTGGATGCCCTGTTTGCCTGTGTCGGCATGCCGCGTGGTCGCCTGGCATTACGCCTGGCCTTGACCATGCACTATGCCAACCGCTTGTTGGAACAGGCTGAAAAACCCGGTCTGGCGCAATTATTGCCGTATTTGCAGCCGCCGCAGTTCGCACAAGCTGCGCCCGATAAGGTAAAGTTGCCTCTTTACCCTTGGAGCAAGTGGGATGGCGCGTTGCTGGCGTGTCTCCTGTTGGCAGTCGTAATGAGAATGGTGGCATGAGGATTGCGCTGGGTCTGGAATACGACGGGCGCGCATTTGCCGGCTGGCAGAGTCAGCCACATGGCAATACCGTACAGGACGAGCTGAATCGCGCGATTTCGACCATCGCTGGCCAGCCGTTGACAACGTTGGCCGCAGGCCGCACCGATGCCGGGGTGCATGCGCTGATGCAGGTGGTGCACTTTGAAACCGAAGTGCAGCGACCACTGACCGCCTGGGTGCGCGGCGTCAATGCCCAGTTGCCGGACTCGGTGGCCGTAGTGTGGGCACGGCAAGTGCCAGAGCTGTTTCATGCCCGTTTTTCCGCGTTTTCCCGTTCCTACCGTTATCTGCTGCTGACGCACCCGGTACGCCCGGCGCTCACGGCTGGCCGCATTGGCTGGTATCACCAGTCGCTGGATGTGAGCGCGATGCAGCAGGCTGCGCAAGTGCTCTTGGGTCAGCATGATTTTTCCAGCTTCCGCGCTGCAGAGTGCCAGGCCAAATCACCGCTGAAAAACCTGCAGCAACTGGATATTCGTGAATGTGACGGCGTGATCAGCTTCGATCTGCTGGCCGATGCCTTCCTGCATCACATGGTGCGTAATATCGTCGGCGCACTGCTGTACGTGGGCAAGGGCAGTCTGGATGCTGCCGGCCTGCAGTCACTGTTGGCCGCGCGCGACCGCCGGCTGGCACCGCCCACCTTCATGCCGGATGGCCTGTACCTGACCGGGGTAGGCTATCCACCGGAATTCGATTTGCCGTCGCACGCCGCACCAGCGCGGCTGACGTTGTGGAGATGATATGAACGTGCGCATCAAGATCTGCGGCTTTACCCGCCCGGAAGACGCACAGGCTGCGGCCAACCTTGGCGCCGATGCCATCGGCCTGGTGTTCTATGACAAGAGCGCGCGCCATGTCGATATTGCCCAGGCGCAGGCCATCATCGCCGCGCTGCCACCGTTTGTCAGCGTGGTGGCGCTGTTCGTCAATGCCAGCCGCGAGGAAGTGGACAAGGTGCTGGCGCAGTGCGCCATCGATGTACTGCAGTTCCATGGCGAAGAAAGCCCCGCGTTCTGCCGCAGCTTCCAGCGCCCTTATCTGAAAGCGGTGCGGGTGCAGCCCGGTACCGATCTTGCCGCGCTGGCGGCGCAGTATCATGATGCCCGCGGCCTGCTGACCGACGCCTTCGTGGAAGGCGCGCATGGCGGCACCGGCAAGACTTTCGACTGGACATTGATCCCGCCGCAGCTGCCATTGCCGCTGATCCTGTCCGGTGGGCTGGACGAACACAATGTGGCCGATGCGGTAGCGCGCGT
>CAMLGD010000234.1 GCA_946479405.1 uncultured Vogesella sp. | reverse complement strand
GCTTTGTGGCGTCGGGCCGGGTGGGCGCTGGTTGGCGCCACGCCATGCCCCAACGCCGGCCCTTTCTCTTCTGCTACGGCCAACCCGGCCCAGCTCTAGCCCCGTTGCGATCACCATGTACTAAAGCCCGCAGCTGCGGGCTTTAGTACATGCATCAGTGGCTGCCAGCTGCATCAATTGTCGCGAGTCAGCACTTTCAGCAACTCAAGTGCGAATAATAAGTTAAATAGTTTAACGAAAAGTAGTCAACGTGCAGCGAAAAGTCGTAAGGGCGGTGCCAGTAGCTGTTCTGGCGTTTGCAGTCCCAGCGCATAGCGAATTACTTCCTTCTTGATCGGGCCGCTGCGGTTGGCCAGTTTCAGTCCCAGGTTGCGGGCAAAGCGCAGTGGGCCGATGTTGTTGCTGAAGCCGTAGCAGAACAGATCCATTAGCCGTTGCATGGCATGGTTGGCCAGCTGGCGGCGGCGCTGGTAGCGCTGCAGCACTGCCAGGCTGCCGATCTCCTCGCCTTGCTGTTGTGCGGCCAATAGCACATCACACAGCGCTACTACATCCTGGAAGCCGAGGTTGACGCCCTGGCCGGCCAGCGGGTGAATGGTGTGGGCGGCATCGCCGGCCAGCACCACGCCGCTGCGCACGTATTCCTGCGCATGGCGGCGTATCAGCGGAAAGCTGCCGCGACTGACGATATGACTGATATCGGGCAGATTGTCGGGGAATTCGGCGCGAAATGCGGCGATCAACGCATTATCATCCACTTGCATCAGCTGCTTTACCTTGGCCGCGCTGTGATACCACACCAGAGATGCGTAATCGCCGGGTAGCGGCAGCAGTGATTGCGGCCCCTGTGGCGTAAAGCGTTGCCAGGTGATATCGCGCTCGCCACTGTGGATGCCGACGGTGGCGACAAAGGCGTACATCGGGTATTCGTGGCTGTTGAGGCCAATGGCGGCAGCCTCGCGTACCCGTGAGCGGGCACCATCGGCACCAATCAGCAGCCGGGTGGTGAAGCTGCGACCGCTTTGCAGGGTGAGCTGGCTGATGCCGTCGCCGCAATGCAGGCTGCTGATTTCGTCCGGGCTGATCAGTTCGATATTGTCATGCTGCGCCAGTGCGGCGGTACAGCCCAGCTGTACGATGCGGTTTTCCACGATGTGGCCGAGGTTGGCCGCACCGATTTCGCAGGCATCGAACAGCGTACCGTCTTCGCGGCGCTTCTCCCACACCTGCATGCGCTGGTAAGGCGCGGTGCGCATGGCGCTGATGTGTGGCCAGGCACCGATGTCTTGCAGCAGCGTGATGGACGCCGGGCTGAGGGCGGATACCCGCAGGTCCGGCGCACTGGCGGGGTCGAAGGCGGTGGGGACGCTTTGTTCCAGCACCGCGATGCGCAGCCCGCTGCCACCCAGCCGGGCGGCGATGGCGCTACCGACCATACCGCCGCCGACGATGAAGATGTCCACGTGTTCCATCATGCTGCGCTCCCGTATTCGGCAAAGCGCTGACTGTAGCAGTGCGAGGCGGCGGCGGCCTTGGCTTGGGTCAAACGCTGGCCAGCGCAGTCTGCAGCCGCGGGATGATGAAGCTCATGAAGGCTTGATACTTGCGCGGCAGCGGCTGATGGTAGGCGAATACCAGGAACACCGGCCAGCCGGCAGCACGCCAGTCCGGCAGCACCTCGGCCAGCAGCCCCTTTTCCACCAGCGGCTGGCCCATATAACTGGGCAGCAGGCCGATGCCGTGGCCTTCCTGCAGGATATTGGCCACCACCGCGTACTGATCGACGATGATGGCCGGCCGCAGCTTGAGGTTCAGCGGCTGGTCGCGGTATTCCAGTCGCCATTCGCGGCCGCTGTCGCTGTAGTAGGTATTGCTGATCAGCCGGTGTTGCGGCAATTGCTCCGGCGTCTGCGGCTGGCCGTGCTGCGCCAGGTAGGCGGGGGCGGCATACAGTTTTTCCCACACCAGCCCCACCGGGCGCGCGACCAGGCGGTCGTCGTGCACATTGCGGGTGCGGAAGGTGAAGTCCAGCCCTTCGCTGACCGGATCGAGCACGCGGTTTTCCACCTGCAGCCCGATCTGCAGCGCCGGAAATTCGGTCACCAGCTCGCCCAGCAGAGGCCCCACCAGCTGCTGTGCCAGCCCGGCGGAACAGCCGATGCGCAGCACGCCCTCCACCTTGTCCTTGCTCTCTTCGATATCGGTGCGGATGCCGGCCAGCAGCAGACGCAGTTTGGCGGCATGCGCCGCCAGACGTTGGCCGCTTTCGGTCAGTACCACGCGGCGGGTGTTGCGTAGCACCAGCACGGTGCCCAGTTCTTGTTCCAGCTCTTTGACCAGCTGGCTGATCCGGCTCTTGGCACAGCCAAGATCGTTGGCCGCAGCGGTAAAACTCAGGCAGCGGGCCAGGGCATCGAAGGCCAGCAGGGCATCCGGCGGCAGGCTCTGGGCGGATTTCATGATGATTGCGTGGTGTGGGACGGAGTTCGCCAGTGTATCACCGCTTAACGCGGCGGAAAGCTGGCTGCCGGGACATCCGTGCGCTGCGCCAGCTGTTGCGCCAGCAGGCGGCCCAGCGTGGCCAGCGCATTATCCAGGGTCGGGGTAAAAGGTTGGCCGCAGCTCAGGCGCAGGCAGTGGCCGAAGCGCGGCTCGGCCGAGAACACCACGCCGGGCGCAAAGCTGATGCCAGCCGGCAGTGCCTGCTGCAGCAACTGCGTGGTATCGCTGCCCTGCGGGCACTCCAGCCACAGCAGCATGCCGCCCTGCGGCTTGCGCACGCGCGTGCCCTTGGGAAAGTGGCGCAGCACGGCATCGGCAGTGGCGTGCATCTGTGCGGCCAACTGTTGGCGGATGCGCTGGCTGGTGCGCTGGTAGTCGCCACTTTCCAGCACCTCGGCCAGCACCGCCTGCAGCAGTGGCGACACCGTCAGCGTGCTGCTGGCCTGCAGCCGCGCCAGTGCCTGGTGATGGCGGCCGCCGGAAAACCAGCCCAGCCGGAACGACGGTGCGTAGCTCTTGGTGAACGATGAGCAGTAGATCACCTCGCCATCGCGATCCCAGGCCTTGATCGGCGTCGGCCGCTCGCTGCCGTAATACAGATCGCCGAACACGTCGTCCTCGATGATGGCAATGCCGTGGCGACGCGTCAGCTGCAGCAGGGCGCGCTTGTTGTCGTCCGGCATCAGTCCGCCGGTGGGGTTCTGGAAGTTGGGCACGCACACCAGGCACTTCACCGCCGGGCCGTGGCGCAGCGCGAACTCCAGCGCTTCCAGCGACAGCCCGGCATCGGCAGTGCAGGGAATCTCCAGCACCTTCAGCCCCAGCCCCTGCAGCGTCTGCAACAGCCCGAAGTACACCGGCGTTTCCACCGCCACGGTATCGCCGGGGCGGGTGAGGTGGCGCAGCGCCAGGCTGATGGCTTCGGTAATGCCATGGCAGGGCAGGATATCGTCGGCGCGCAGCGCCATGCCGCGTTGCTGTGCCAGTTGCTGCAGCGCGGCAGTGAGGCGGCGCTGGGTATTGCCCGGCAGATGGGCGCCGATCAGCTCCGGCTGGCGCGCCAGCGTCTGCTGCAGCCGTCGCGCCAGCTCGGTGGACGGATACAGCGCCGGCGCCGCCTCCGCCATGTGCAGTTGCAGCGGGATGCGGTCGTCGGCCAGCAGCAGCAGGGTGGACATGCGGCTGTTGAGGTCCACCAGCGCGGCGGTGGACGGCAGCGGCAAGGCGGGGTCGCTGCGGCGTAGTGGGACTGCCTCGGCAGGCGTGGCGGCGTAGAAGCCGGCGCGTGGCCGGGCTTCCACCCGTTGCTGCTGCTCCAGCAGGCGGTAGGCGGCCAGCGCGGTGAGGGTGTTGACGCCATGCTGCGCGGCCAGTTGCCGCACCGCCGGCAGGCGGCTGCCCGGTGGGTAGTCGCCATTGTCCAGCTGTGCGGCCAGCTCGGCGGCAATCTGCTGATAGCGGGGAAGGGTGCTGTTCATGGCTCTGTTATATAGAACAGGGCATAACAGCACCAGCCTGTTATAGCTGGCTGTGGCAGGCGCACCACGCTGGCCGCAGCTAAGCTGTGTGCATTCCGCCGCTGCTGCGGCCAACCTTAGTACCTGTTCACCGTCTGCTGCGCCGTGATGATGGCGCGTTGCAAACACCCTTGCCCCGTGCGGCGCGGAACAGACACCCGACTGGCGACACCCATGCTCAAGCAGCTGCCTCCCTCTACCCTGATCGCCGGTGTACTCACCATTGCGGTGGGCTACACCGGCCCTTTTTTAATCATTGTTCATGCCGCGCAGCAGGCCGGGCTGAGTGCCGGGCAGCTGGCGTCGTGGATGTGGGCCGTGTCGTTCGGCTCCGGCATCGCCGGGCTGTGGCTGTCATGGAAGTGGAAGATGCCGATCATTACCGCCTGGTCCACGCCGGGTGCGGCGGTGCTGCTGGCATCCTTGCCCAGCGTCAGCTACCCGGAAGCGGTGGGCGGCTTTTTCCTGGCCGGGCTGGCGGTGTGGCTGATCGGCGTCAGCGGCGCGTTTGATGCGTTGATGAAGCGCTTTCCACCGGCGCTGGCCGCCGGCTTGCTGGCCGGCATCCTGTTCCGCTTCGTGGTGGAGCTGGTACCGGCGATGCGCGATCAGACTGCGCTGGTGCTGCCGATGGCCATTGCCTTCTTTGTCGGCCGCCGCTTGTGGCCGCGTTATGCGCTGATGGGCTCGCTGCTGCT
>CAMLGD010000233.1 GCA_946479405.1 uncultured Vogesella sp. | reverse complement strand
ATCGGCGTGCCGGTGGTCTTGCCCTCGTACACGCCGGAGAGGATTTCCACCGTGTCCGGCTCGCGGCGCTGGGTCACGTGGCGGCTGGTGCCGGGCTTGCGGCGGTCCAGCTCGGCCTGGATGTCGGCCTCGGACAATTCCAGCCCCGGCGGGCAACCGTCCACCACGCAGCCGATGCCCGGCCCGTGGCTTTCGCCGAAAGAGGTGACAGAAAACAGCAAACCCATGCTATTGCCAGACATCGCTTCATCCCTAGATTCTTGTGGTGATCGCGATGGATTCTAGCACGGCTGGCGACGCCTCCAGAGAGGCAGCCGACAGTTGGCCGCCGGGCCATGCCGCCTCCACCGCGAGCACCGATAAGTACAAGGCGGCAGCCGCGCGGAAATACTTAAATGCCGCCAGCAGGCGGTAGCTGACCGGCCGGAAAATGCTGCTCCATCCACTGCTGGATTTCCTGCACAAACAGCCGTACTTTCAACGAGTTGCGACGCGATGCCGGATACACCGCGTATACATGGTCGCGGCCGAAACTTTCACCGGTGCAGTAATACTCCGGCAGCACCTGCTGCAGCCGCCCGGCCGCCAGGTGACGCAGCGCACTCCAGCGCGGGCACGGCAGGATGCCCTGCCCGGCACAGGCGGCGTCGATCAGCAGATCGAAGTTGTCGGACTGGATGCGGCCAACCGGTTCGATGCGCTGGCTGTGGCCATCACGGCTGAAGAACCACGCCGGGTTCAGCAGTGGGTGGCGGTAGATCAGGCAGCGGTGCAGCGCCAGATCGCGCGGCTCGCGCAGCGGCGGCGCACTGGCCAGGTAGTCGGCCGAGGCGCACACCATTACCCGGTTGTCGCCGATCACCTTGGCGATCTGCCCCGGCAGATCGTGATGCCCCAGCCGCAGCGCCACATCGTAATTTTCCGCTACCAGATCCACATAACGGTCCGACAGCGCCACGTCCAGCTCCACCTCCGGGTAGCGCTGCATGAAGTCCGGGCAGAACGACGACAGCACCGCGCGCCCGAACGACAGTGCCGCAGTAATGCGCAGCCGGCCACGCGGCATGCCGTCCAGCTCGTTGATGCGCTGGCCGACCCGCGCCAGCTGCGCCATCGCCTCGCTGGCGGTTTCCAGATAGATGCGGCCGGCCTCGGTCAGCGCCACCTGGCGCGTGGTGCGCGTCAGCAGCCGGCTGCCCAGCGACGCTTCCAGCCCGTTGATGGCCTTGGTCACCGCCGATGGCGTCTTGCCCAGCTTCAGCGCCGCCCGTGACAGGCTGCCGGTTTCCGCCACCGCCAGGAAGGCGGAAATCGCTTGAAAGGTATCCATGAGTTTTTCCATTCAGGAAAAAAAGAACTGCGTGCCGTGTGCTTTATCCGCCGGGGCGAATCGCGCCATGATGGCTGCACCGCTAGCCATAGTGCGGACTACAAATGGAGGAAGGCAATGAAAACGACCGTCAAAACCCTTGCCGCAAGCTGTCTTGTCGGCTTTATGCCGCTGATCGCCCACGCCGGCGGCACGCTGAACATCTACAACTGGGGTGAGTACTTCGCCCCCGACACTATTGCCAATTTCGAAAAAGAAAGCGGCATCAAGGTACGGCTGGATGTGTATGACAGCAACGAGGTACTGCAGACCAAGCTGCTGGCCGGCGGCAGCGGTTACGACCTGGTGTTTCCGTCCAACGATTTCCTCAGCCGCCAGATCCAGAGCGGGGTGTACCAGAAGCTGGACAAGAGCAAGCTGCCCAATCTGAAGAATCTGGACCCGGCCTTCGTGCCCAAGGTGAACAGCGTGGACTCGGGCATGCAATACAGCGTGCCGTACATGTGGGGCACCACCGCCATCGGCTACAACGTCGACAAGGTAAAGAAGGCGCTTGGCGGCCAGCTGCCGGCCAACAGCTATGACCTGCTGTTCAACCCGGCCGTCCTCGCCAAACTGCAAGGCTGTGGCGTGGCCTACAACGATGCCGGCAGTGCCATGTTCCCGCTGGCACTGCGCTACATTGGCCGCGATCCCAACAGCACCAAGCCGCAGGATTACGAAGCCGCCGCCGCCGTGCTGCAAAAGGCGCGGCCGTTCGTGCGCCGCCTGATCGCCACCCCGGTGATGAACGATCTGGCCAATGGCGAAGTGTGCGTCTCCACCGGCTATTCCGGTGCCGTGCTGGTGGCCAAGCTGCGCGCCCGCGACAGCAAGACCGGCAACAACATCGCCTACAGCATCCCGCAGGCCGGCGCGCCGATCTGGTTCGACAGCATGGTGATCCCCAAGGACGCCAAGAATGCCGACAACGCGCACAAGTTCATCAACTACATCCTGCGCCCGGACGTGGTGGCCCGCATCAGCAACGCGGTGATGTACCCCAGCCCCAATGCCCAGGCCGTGAAGCTGATGAGCAAGGACCTGACCGGCGACCCGATGATCTTCCCGGACAGCCAGCGCATGCAGACACTGTGGGTGCAGCGCCCGTTCGATCCGGCCACCATGCGGCTGCAGACCCGCCTGTGGCAAAAATTCAAGACCGGCCGTTAAGCGGGAGCCTCCACCATGACCAACACCGGCTTCCTCTACGACGACCTGTTCCTGGAACACAACGCCGGCCGCCAGCTGTACTGCGGCCAACATGGCAGCGCCGACTGCGGCGAGGAGTTCGACTCCCCACTGCGCCTGAGCTACACCAAGGCGCTGCTCGACGCCACCGGCATGACTGCTCGCCTGCGCCCGCTTGACTACCAGCCGGCCAGCGACGACGCTCTGCTGCGGGTACATACCCCGGCCTACCTGGCCAGCCTGGCGGCCAACTGCGCCGCGGCCACCGGCAACGGCGTGCAGCTGGGCTCCGATGCCCGCGGCGGCCCGGCCACCGAGCGTATCGCCCGCGCCGCCGCCGGTGCCGCCTGCGCCGCGGTGGATGCCGTGCTGCAGGGCGAAGTGCGCAACGCCTACGCACTGATCCGCCCCTCCGGTCACCACGCCGGCCCCGACTACGCCATGGGTTACTGCTACTACAACAACGTGGCGGTAGCCGCACGCCACGCGCAGGCCAAATATGGCGTCGAGCGCGTCGCCATCATCGATTGGGACGTGCACCACGGCAACGGCAGCCAGCACATCTTCTACGGCGACGACAGCGTGCTGTTCTGCTCGCTGCATGAAGAAGACAACTACCCGCAGGAAAGCGGCAGCGAACAGGAACACGGCGAAGGCCGCGGCGAGGGCTACAACCTCAACATCCCGCTGCCGGCCGGTAGCGGCTACGCCGCCTATGCCGACGCTTTCCAGCGCGTGCTGCTACCCATCCTGCGCCGCTTTGCCCCGCAGCTGATCCTGGTCTCCGCCGGCCAGGACGCCAACGCCTACGACCCGCTGGGCCGCATGCGCCTGACCCGCCCCGGCTACCGGACACTGGCCGCCAGTCTCACCGCCGCGGCGGGTGAGCTGTGCCAGGGCCGCATCGTGATGCTGCAGGAAGGCGGCTACAGCCTGCCCTACCTGCCGATCGCCACCCTCGGCGTGATCGAGGGCCTGAGCGGCCAGCAAGTCGAATTCGACGACCCGCACCTGGTCGCCGACCGCCCATTGACCCGCGGCGAAGCCGCCGCCGTCAGCCGCGCGCTGGACGCGCAGCGCCCGTACTGGGCCACACTGGAGGAACACCATGCGTAACGTCACCGTCGCCACCACCCAAATGAGCTGCAGCTGGGACCGTGCGGCCAACCTTGACCGCGCCGAAGCACTGGTACGCGAGGCCGCCGGCCGCGGCGCCAACATCATCCTGCTGCAGGAGCTGTTCGAAGCCCCGTACTTCTGCATCGACCAGCGCCACCACCACAACGCGCTGGCCGCACCGTTCGACGGCCACCCGTGGCTGGGCCGCTTCGCCGCCCTGGCGCGCGAGCTGCAGGTAGTGCTGCCGGTGAGCTTTTTCGAACAGGCCGGCAACACCCAGTTCAACAGTCTGGCGATGATCGACGCCGACGGCAGCATCCTCGGCCACTACCGCAAGATGCACATCCCGGACGGCCCCGGCTACAGCGAGAAGTTCTACTTCTCGCCCGGCGACATGGGTTTCAAGGTGTGGGACACCCGCTACGGCAAGCTGGGCGTCGGCATCTGCTGGGATCAGTGGTTCCCGGAGACCGCGCGCTGCATGGCGCTGATGGGCGCCGAGATCCTGCTCTACCCCACCGCCATCGGCAGCGAGCCGCACGACCCCACCATCAACTCCATGCGCCACTGGCAGAACACCCAGCGCGGTCACGCTGCGGCCAACGTCATGCCGCTGTTGGCCAGCAACCGCGTCGGTACCGAGCACGGCGAGGCCGGCACCCACATCACCTTCTACGGCCATTCCTTCATTGCCGGTGAAGACGGCGAGCTGCGCGCCGAGGCAGCGGACGGCGACGGCAGCATCCTCATCGCCAGCTTCGACCTGGACGCGCTGGCCGCCAAACGCCGCGCCTGGGGCGTGTTCCGCGACCGCCGCGTGGAGCACTACGGCACGCTACTGCAGTACGCGCAGGGCTGAGCCGGCCATAACAAAACACTTGGCTGACACATGAAAAACGCCGTCCAGCGGAACAGTGGACGGCGTTTTCATTTGTGCCCGGCTGCGGCCAACGTTGGCCGCATGTCCGCACCCCAACCCGCTAGCGCGCCACCTCCGCCGCCACTCCCGGCGAAACCGGCGGTCGGTGCGCCAAGTGGAGATTGAATACGCTTCTCCGACGGGTAAACCGCAAAAAATCAAACTTTCT
>CAMLGD010000232.1 GCA_946479405.1 uncultured Vogesella sp. | reverse complement strand
TCGAGCCGTCCATCGACTACGTGGTAACCAAGATTCCGCGTTTCGCCTTCGAGAAATTCCCGCAGGCCGACGACCGCCTGACCACGCAGATGAAATCGGTGGGCGAAGTGATGGCCATGGGCCGCACGCTGCAGGAATCGATGCAGAAAGCGCTGCGCGGCCTGGAAACCGGCCTGTCCGGCTTCAATCCGGTGACCAGCAACGAAGAAACCATCCGTCACGAACTGGGTGCGCCGGGTCCGGAACGCATTCTGTACGTGGCCGATGCCTTCCGTATCGGCATGAGCCGTGACGACATTTTCTCCGTCAGCAAGATCGACCCGTGGTTCCTGGCGCAGATCGAAGATCTGATTGGTGAAGAGCAGGCACTGGCCGGCCGCAAGGTCGACAGCCTGAGCTACGACGAACTGCGTCGCCTGAAGCGCAAGGGCTTCTCCGACCGCCGTCTGGGTGAGCTGCTGGGTACCGACCAGGCTGCCGTGCGCGCGCACCGTTGGAGCCTGCAGCTGCACCCGGTGTACAAGCGGGTGGATACCTGCGCTGCCGAGTTCGCTACCAACACCGCCTACATGTACTCCACCTACGAGGAAGAGTGCGAGTCTGCACCGACCGATCGCAAGAAGGTGATGGTACTGGGTGGTGGCCCGAACCGTATTGGCCAGGGTATCGAGTTCGACTACTGCTGCGTGCATGCCGCGCTGGCGCTGCGCGAATCCGGCTTCGAGACCATCATGGTCAACTGCAACCCGGAAACCGTGTCCACCGACTACGATACTTCCGACCGTCTGTACTTCGAGCCGCTGACGCTGGAAGACGTGCTGGAAATCTGCCGCGTGGAAAAACCGTTCGGCGTAATCGTGCAGTACGGTGGCCAAACCCCGCTGAAACTGGCGCGTGCACTGGAAGCCAACGGCGTGCCCATCATCGGTACCAGCCCGGACATGATCGATGCCGCCGAAGACCGCGAGCGTTTCCAGCTGCTGCTGAATGACCTGGGTCTGAAGCAGCCGCCGAACCGCACCGCGCGCAACCCGGTGGATGCCATGCGTCTGGCTGAGGAAATCGGTTATCCGCTGGTGGTGCGCCCGTCCTACGTACTGGGTGGCCGCGCAATGGAAATCGTGCACGAGCCGTCTGATCTGGAACGCTACATGCGCGAAGCGGTGAAGGTGTCCAACGACAGCCCGGTGCTGCTGGACCGCTTCCTGAACGACGCCATCGAAGTTGACGTGGACTGCATCTCCGACGGTGAGAACGTGGTGATCGGCGGCATCATGCAGCATATCGAACAGGCTGGTGTGCACTCCGGTGACTCTGCCTGCTCGCTGCCGCCGTACAGCCTGTTCCCGGCGGTGCAGGACGAAATCCGCCGTCAGACTGTGGCCATGGCCCGTGCGCTGAATGTGGTCGGCCTGATGAACGTGCAATTCGCGATCCAGGGTGACACCATCTACGTGCTGGAAGTGAACCCGCGTGCTTCGCGTACCGTGCCGTTCGTGTCCAAGGTGACCTCGGTACCGCTGGCCAAGATCGCTGCCCGTGCCATGGCTGGCATCAGCCTGATCGAGCAGAACTTCACCAAGGAAGTGGTGCCGCCGTACTACGCAGTAAAGGAAGCGGTATTCCCATTCATCAAGTTCCCGGGTGTGGATACCATCCTGGGGCCGGAAATGAAGTCCACCGGTGAAGTGATGGGGGTTGGCCGCACTTTTGCCGAAGCCTTCGTCAAGAGCCAGCTGGGCGCCGGCGACAAGTTGCCGCGTACCGGCAAGGTATTCCTGTCGCTGCGTCAGAGCGATAAGGAAGGTGGCGTGGAAGTGGCGCGTGAACTGCAGAAGCTGGGCTTCGGTGTGTGTGCTACCCGCGGTACTGCCAAGGCGCTGGCCGAGGCCGGCATCGTGGTGCAGGTGGTGAACAAGGTCAACGAAGGCCGTCCGCACATCGTCGACATGATCAAGAATGGCGAAATCGACATCCTGGTGAATACCGTGGACGAAAAACGCCAGGCGATCCAGGACAGCCACGCCATCCGCCGCTCCTCGCTGCAGATGCGCGTGCCGCAGTACACCACCCTGGCTGGCGCCAAGGCTGTGTGCGTGGGGCTGTCGCACGTTGACGATTTCGATGTCTACAGCGTGCAGCAGCTGCACGCTGAAGTGCAGGGTTAAGCGGTACTGCCTGCGGCCAACCTTTGAACCGCAGGCAAAATCCCGTTACAATTCGCGCTGACAACATCGTCCGCCAAGCCGCCGTCCTGTACGGCGGCTTGCGCTTTTATCATGGGGCGGGAAGGCCCCCCGGAGAACAGAACATGATCAAAGTCCCGCTGACCGTACGTGGCGCCGAGCTGCTCAAGGCCGAATTGCAGCGCCTGAAGAGCGTGGAGCGTCCGTCGGTGATCGAGGCGATTGCCGAGGCGCGCGCCCAGGGCGACCTGTCGGAAAACGCCGAATACGATGCCGCCAAAGAACGTCAGGCATTCGTGGAAGGCCGCATTGCCGAGCTGGAAGGCAAGATCTCCAACGCCCAGGTGATCGACCCGCTGGCACTGAATGCCGACGGTCGTATCGTGTTTGGCGCCACCGTCAAGCTGATGGACCTTGAAAGCGAAGATGAAGTGACCTACCAGATCGTCGGCGACGATGAGGCCGATATCAAGGATGGCAAGGTGTCGATCAATTCGCCGATCGCCCGTGCGCTGATCGGCAAGGAAGGCGGCGACGTGGCTGAAGTGCTGGCCCCGGGCGGCATCCGCGAATACGAGATTCTGGACGTACTCTACATCTGAGTTGCCGCAGGGCACGCTGGCCGCTAAGCCGGCCGGACAGGGGGTTGCATGAACGGTTTGCGTGAAATTGCCCGTACCTTGTGGATTGGCGGTATGTGGGTGGTGGGCATTATTGTGGCGCCGGTACTGTTTTCGGCACTGAATAACGTCACAGCCGGCATGGTGGCTGGCCGTATGTTTGCCGCCATCGCCTGGGTCGGGCTGGTGTGCAGTGTGTTCCTGATGGCTGAACTGGTGCTGCGCAATGGTGCCCGGGCGTTGAAAAGCGGCGCTTTCTGGCTGCTGGTGGGGATGCTGGTGTGCATCATCATCAACCATTTCGCGGTAACGCCGATTATCTCCGGCCTGAAGGCGCAGATGAACCACGCTGCGGAAGGCTTGTTTGGCGGTGGTTTTGCCACTTGGCACACCATTTCCAGCCTGATTTATCTGGTGCAAAGCCTGATGGGGCTGATGTACATCCTGAGCAACGACAACTGAGCGTTGCGGCCAACAAAAAAGCGGTGGCATGCCACCGCTTTTTTCTCGTGCCGGACACCCGCGTTTACGGTTACGGGCGTGCCTTCAGCGCTTTCTTGCTCTTGGGCAGCTCGATCAGCTGCTTGTCGGACGGGCGGTACAGTACCAGCAGTTTGCCGATATGCTGCACTTGGCCGGCCCCCAGCTCGTCGCTGATTTGTTCGTACATTGCCACGCGGGCATCGCGGTCGTCGCCCTGTACGCGAACTTTGATCAGCTCGTGAGCGTCCAGGTTGATGGCGATTTCGCGGATAACCGACTCGGTCAGGCCGTTATTGCCGATCATCACCACCGGGCTCAGCGAGTGGGCCAGACCTTTCAGGTATTGGCGCTGGACTGTGGTCAGTTCAATTTTCATGTAGTGCTTCAAGTTTCAGATTAAAAAGCGATTTTACTAGACTTTAGCCTAATCCCCAACGGGGATTTTCGATGCAGGAATTCATCATGGCACGCAGCAAAACCAGCAATGCCTGGCTGAAAGAACACGTTAACGATTCATATGTGCAGATGGCGCAAAAGGATGGCTACCGTGCCCGTGCCGCCTACAAGCTGCTGGAAATCAATGACAAGGACAAACTGATTCGCCCCGGCACGGTGCTGGCCGACCTGGGTTCGGCACCTGGCAGCTGGTCGCAGGTGGCGGCGCGTATCGTCGGCGATAGCGGTAAGGTGTTCGCGCTGGACATCCTGCCGATGGACCCGATTGCCGATGTGGCATTCATCCAGGGCGATTTTCGCGAGCAGGAAGCATTGGACGAATTTGTCGCCTTGCTGGGCGGGCGCGAACTTGATCTTGTAATTTCCGACATGGCGCCCAATATCTCCGGGATGAGCAGCATCGATCAGGCGCGCAGTTTTCATCTGACCGAGCTCGCGTTGGAATTTGCTCGCGATCACCTGAAACCCGGCGGTAGCTTTCTCGTCAAAGTGTTCCAGGGGAGCGAATTTCAGGATTACATGAAAGCCATGCGCGAATTGTTTACCGAAGTGGTAACGCGCAAGCCCAAGGCTTCGCGCGATCGCTCCAGTGAAATCTACCTGCTGGGCAAGGGCCGTCGCTGACAGCCTGCCTGCCCCGGTTTACAATCAGATAACCATTTACCTTGTCAGGGCACATAGGAGCACGCTCTTGTGAACAATATCGGTAAGAATATAGCGATCTGGGTGATCATCGGTCTGGTGCTGATGACCGTGTTTAACCAGTTCACCAAACGTCAGGAAACGCAGAACCAGATCGAGTATTCGCAGTTCATCAGCGATGTCGAAACTGGCAAGGTGCAGTCCCTTACCATCGAAGGCAACCCGTTGCGCGGGCAGTGGATTCGCGGCAAGCGCAACGACGGCTCGCAGTTCAGCGCCTTTGCGCCGCTGGATACCAAGCTGGTGGACGTGCTGATCAACAATAACGTGCGCTTCTCCGCCAAGCCGGAAGAAGAACCGTCCATGCTGATGAACATCTTCATCAGCTGGTTCCCGATGCTGCTGCTGATCGGCGTGTGGTTCTTCTTCATGCGCCAGATGCAGGGCGG
>CAMLGD010000231.1 GCA_946479405.1 uncultured Vogesella sp. | reverse complement strand
CACCTGCCAGCCGATCAGCGCCGCCGGCACCAGGGCGATAAGGCAGGCCAGCAGCAATGCCAGCAGGGATTTGCCGCGCAGTCCCAGTAATGCCATGGGCTTGCCTCATTTGCGTGTATTGGGTTGCCGGATTATGCCGTGCGCGCAAATGACCGACAAATAAGCCGGCACTGGCTTGTAAAAACGGCGACCATCTGTAACGAAAATTTGCAGATAGTCGCCGTTGCCACATCAATCAATGAAAACGTGGTGCCTGTTCACGCAGGCTGATGTCGGCGGCCTTCAGGCATTCCGCCAGATCATGCCACGCCTGGATGCGGCTGGGCGCCAGATCCGGCACCAGCAGCCATGGCGTACGCCCCAGCAGCTTGCCACCATCCTGTGCCAGCAACTGCACGTCGTAGGCCTGATGCTCCGGCAGATACTCCGCCACCGCCTCCATGCCGTCCGGCTTGCCGTTGACACCCACCGCCACCGCCACGCTCAGCCCCAGGCGCTTGCGGTTGTAGGCATGCACGCCGGCGGCTAGCGCCTCCCACCATGGCAGCGGCGAGAACAGCTCGGCCTCGCCAAACATCATTTCGCTGGCCAGCGCCTGCTGCACCAGCGGCATGGCGGCATCCAGCGCCTTGCGCGCATGGCTGCGCACACGTGCCATGTCCAGCTTGCCACGCTCGATGATGAACGGCAGCCAGCACAGGATCAGCTGCGGTTCATGCGTCTTGCTGGCCGCCTGATAGGTGGCGCGGGCCGCCTCCACATCCTGCGGCGCCATATCGCAGCCGGCATCCATCACCGAAGCCAGGTGCACCAGCGACTGGCAGGAGCGTTCGATCAGCATGTCGGAGCTGAAAATGGTGGGCGACAGCCACAGCACGGTGTTGTCCGGCAGCGCCAGCGCATCGGCCAGCGCCGGCTCCACCCGCTCCAGCAGCGGGAAGTGCCACCAGAAGCCGCCATGGGCGCGCGAGAAGATCAGCGGCAGTGCCCACAGCTCGTAGGACACCACGGTGCCGTCCGGGCGCATCACCTCAGGGAAGGCAATGCTGTCGCGCGCCGAGCCCAGCAGCAGATCGCGCGCGTCCGGCTGGCTCTGCAACGCCAGCTGCGCCTCGGTGAACACGGCCTGGTCGCCGCCCAGCAGCGCCTGCTGGATCAGCGCCGGCAGCTGCATTTTCTTCAACGGGTTGGCCGGGGCCTCGGCCGCGGTGTCGGCCAGTTCGCGGATGCGGCGCTGACGTTCCGCCGGCGGCAGCGGCTCGGTCGGCACTACGCGGAAATCGCGCTCCTTCGGTGCCACTTCGCGCTCGGCATAGGCTTTCTGCAGTCGCAGATATACCTGCATCGCCTCGTCGCAGACCTTGTGCAGCTCGGCGGCGGTGGGAATATCGCCCCAGAAATTGAAATCGAACAGGCGGAAGCCGGTATTGGTGACGTAGTGGGTCAGGTTGTCGCGCTCGTCGTACAGCACCGCGCTGGAAAAACCTTCCTTGTCGCGGCCGTCGAACGGCGTCTGATCCATGCCCACCAGGCGGCAGACAAAAGTCGGGGCTTCGGTATGGATCACATACTCGTACGGCTCCAGCCCCTGTTCCTCCACGGCATCACCGAAGACAAAACGGCTGGGAACAAACGGGTCGCCCTTGATACGGGCATTGCGGGGATGTGATTTCATACGGCGGGCGTCGATACTGCCTTGTAAAACCGGACATTTTACTCCGACGCCGCCGTATGGTGTGCGCTTATCGCACAGCCAGCGGCAGCCGGTAGCGATAGAACTGGGTTTCGCGCTGCCAGCCCATGCTCTCGTACAGTGCCTGCGCCGTCAGGTTGTCATGCGCGGTGGCCAGCTCCAGCCGTGCCAGACCGCGCGCCAGTGCCAGCTCGCCGGCGGCGGCCAGCAGCTTGCGGCCAACCCCGCCACGCCGCGCCGTCGGCACCACGAACAGGTCGTTGAGCAGGCAGGCCGGCGCCGCCGCCACCGAGGTGTACAGCGGGTACAGCTGGGTGAAGCCCAGCAGCTCGCCCGCCTGTTCGTACACCAGAATGGTGGAATCGCCCTGCACCAGGCGCTGGCGGATGAAATCATGCGAGGTAGCGGCATCGTCGTGGCGGCCATAGAACTGGCGGTAGCCATCGAACAGCACCGCCAGCTGTGGCAGGTCGGCCAGCGTGGCCAGCCGTACACCGTCCTGCTGCGTCTGCGCCGCCAAGCTACGGCGGCACTCGTCCAGGCTGCGGCGCTGCTTGCCTTCGGCGTCGAAGTTGGCCGCATCCAGCCACGCCTCCATGGCGGCGCGGTTGGCCGGCCACTCGCTGTCCAGCAGGCTGAACCAGGCGGTGTCGCGGTTCAGCCCCCAGTTCACCCGCGCCTGACGGAAGATGCCCTCGAAGGTAAAGCCCAGCCGCGGCGCGGCACGCATCGATGGCGTATTCAGCGCATTGCACTTCCACTCGTAGCGACGGTAGCCCCAGTCGAACGCCTGCCGCATCAGCAGGTACATCGCCTCGGTAGCGGCCACGCTCCGTTGCAGCAGCGGTGAGTAACGCAACCAGCCGATTTCGATCACCCCGCCCGCCGGGTCGATGCGCAGGTAGCTGCAGCTGCCCACCGCCTGGCCGCTGGCCTGATCGACAATGGCGAAGAACAGCGGGTCGCGGCTGTCTTCCATCATGCCGAACCAGTTGTCCCAGTCGGCATCGCTTTGCGGACGCGGCATCAGGTAGGCCCAGTCGCGGCCGTCCGTGTCCAGCTCCAGCGCCGCGCGCAGCCCGGCACCATGCTGCGCCTGGCTGAACGGCTCCAGCCGACAGTAGCGCCCCTGCAGGGTGATGCGCTGCGGCGGGGTGGCGCCCTGCCAGTTATCCACCGTGACGCCCAGCGGGCGGTTGTATGCATCGTATTGCATGCTCATGTTCAGCCTCCGCAGCCGCAATCGGCCGCCGTGTTGATATCGCAGCTGGCACCGCCAGCTACGGTGGGGTAGCCATCGCGCTTCCACCAGTCCAGCCCGCCCTGCAGCTCTTTCACGCTAAAGCCCAGCTCGGCCAGCTTCAGCGCGGTCTTGGTGGAGGCATTGCAGCCGATGCCGTCGCAAAAGGTCACCAGCAGCACATCGCGCGGCAGCTGCGCTGTGCTTTCTGCCGTGATGCCGCGATGCGGCAGGTTGATGGCGCCGGGCAGGGTTTCAGCGGCATAGGCCGCCGGCGAGCGGCCATCCACCAGCAGCAGCGCCGCACCCTGCTTCTGCCGCTCCGCCACATCCCAACTGTCGATCTCGTACGCCAGTTTGGCGCGGTAAAAGGCAAGCTGATCCATGTCTGGTTCTCCTTGGCGAGACATCACGATGGCATTGATGGTAAAAACAAGAGCGGCCCCATAACAGGGCCAGATCGATTACATGAAAGGGAACCACTTTGCCGGATAGCCGCCAACAGGAACTATGGACCAGCGATGCGCTACACGCCGCCTTGCAGCGCGACAGCAAGGAAGGGCTGTCACGCCAGCTGGCACGCCTGTTGCGGCAATGGATAGGCAGCGGCCGCCTGGCCGGCGACAGCCGCCTGCCGGCCAGCCGCGACCTGGCGCGTAGCCTGGGGCTGGGGCGCAACACGGTGCTGGATGCCTACGAGCAGCTGCAGGCGGAAGGCTATATCGCCACCCGCGCCGGCAGCGGCAGCTACGTCACCCGCCTGTTTGCCCCTGCCGCCGCCGAGCTACCCACTACGGCGCGCGGCCAACCTTTGGGGCTGTCACAGCGCGGCCATGCGCTGTTCGCCACCAGCGGCCTGCCGGTGGGACTGTTCGGCGCCTTCGCCCCCGGTGTGCCGGAGATCCGCCTGTTTCCGCACCATGCCTGGCAGCAGCTGCTGTCGCGGCAGCAACGCCGCGCCACGGCGGAAGAGCTGGGCTACCGCGCCGACGGCGGCCTTCCGGCGCTGCGCGAGGCACTGGCCGACTACCTGCAGCTGTCGCGCGGCGTGCGCTGCCGGCCGGAGCAGATCATCGTCACCCAGGGCGCGCAGCAGGCGCTGGAGTTGGCCGCACGGCTGCTGGCCGACCCCGGCGACGTGGCCTGGGTGGAAGAGCCAGGCTATGTCGGCGCCCATGCCGCCATGCGCGGCGCCGCGCTGCAACTGGTGCCGGCGCCGGTGGATCACGACGGCCTGAACCCGGCGCTGGTGGCCGACCCGCGCCCGCCCCGGCTGATCTACACCACGCCTTCGCACCAGTACCCCAGCGGCGTGGTGATGAGCCTGCCGCGCCGCCTGGCGCTGCTGGCCGCCGCGCAGCAGCACGGCGCCTGGATCATCGAGGACGACTACGACAGCGAATTCCGCTACGTGAGCCAGCCGCAGCCGGCGCTGCAGGGCCTGGCGCAGGACGAGCGGGTGATCTACGTCGGCACCCTGGCCAAGGTGATGTACCCCGGCCTGCGTGTGGGCTACCTGGTGGTGCCGGATGCTCTGATCGACCCGTTCCGCGGCTGCAATGCGCGGCTGTACCGCGAGGGCGCGCTACCGGTGCAGGCGGCGCTGGCCGAGTTCTTCAGCAGCGGCTTGTTCGCCCGCCACGTGCGGCGCATGCGCGAGCTGTACCGCGAACGCCAGCACTGCCTGCGCAGCGCGCTGGCCGCCAGTGGCGCCGAGCACCTGGCGCTGTCGCCGGGCGAGGCCGGCCTGCACCTGGTGGCCTCGCTGCCGCCGGGCTGCGACGAGGATGCGCTCTCCGCCGCCGCCGCGCGGCAGCAGGTGTGGCTGCGGCCACTCAGCCGCCACTACCTGGCCGCACCGCAGCAGCATGGCTTCGTGCTGGGCTACGCCGGCGTGGACGAAGCCGCCATCCGCCACGGCGTGGCGGTGATGGC
>CAMLGD010000230.1 GCA_946479405.1 uncultured Vogesella sp. | reverse complement strand
CTCAAGCAGGTCTATCACCTGTACCAGTTCATCGAGCCGCTGATGGCCGACGTGCTGGCGGAAAAAGGCAGCCTCACCCTGGCCGACCACGGCGCCGGCAAGTCCTACCTCGGCTTCATCCTCTACGACCTGTTCCTTAAGGACAAACCGTCCGCCCACGTCTACGGTGTGGAAACGCGGCAGGACCTGGTGGACAAGTCGGTGGATCTCGCCCAGCGACTAGGTTTCGAGGGCATGAGCTTCCTCAACCTCACCGTCGAGCAGTCGATCACCTCCGACGCGCTGCCGCCGCAAGTGGATATCATCACCGCGCTGCACGCCTGCAACACCGCCACCGACGACGCCATCCGCTTCGCACTGGCCAAGGACGCCAAGTACATCGTGCTGGTGCCGTGCTGCCAGGCCGAAGTGGCATCGGTGCTGCGGCAGAAGAAGAACGAGACCTTCGGCAAGACGCCGCTGTCCGAGCTATGGCGCCACCCGATCCACACCCGCGAATTCGGCAGCCAGCTCACCAACGTATTGCGCTGCCTGCAGCTGGAGGCGCGCGGCTACCAGGTCACCGTTACCGAGCTGGTGGGCTGGGAGCACTCGATGAAGAACGAACTGATCATCGCCAAAAAAACCGGCAACGGTAAAAAAGCCGCCCGCGAGCGCCAGGAGGCGATCCTGCGCGAGCTGAACCTGGAAGAACTGCGCGAGCGCTTCGCCTACTGAGGTCGCGACAATGGCACGCCGCCTGGATGCCAGCCTGCTGGCCGACCTGTGGTTCTTTCACGCCGTGGCGGAGAGCGGCGGTTTTCGCCGCGCCGCCGAGCAGCTGGCGGTTACCCAGGGCGCGGTGAGCCAGCGCGTGCAGCGGCTGGAATCCCGCCTGCAGCTGAGCCTGCTGCAGCGCGGTGGCCGCAGACTGCAGCTCACCCCCGCTGGCCAGCGCCTGTACGCGGCCTGTGCCAACGGCTTCGACACCGTGGCTGCGGCGTTAGCCGCCTTGCAGGCGGAGGCCGCTCCAAGCAGCGTGCGCCTGGCGGCGCCGCCCTCACTGGCGCTGGAATGGCTGCTACCGCGGCTGGGCAGCTTTGCCCGCCTGCATCCGGAAATCAGCGTCGATCTGCTGGCCGACAACCAGCCCTACAGCCAGACCGCCATGCGTCAGGCAGGTATCGATCTGGCGCTGCGCTACCTGCCGCAGGCACCGCAGGATGCTGCCTTCGTGTTGCCTGAGTATGGCTTCCCGGTGGCGGCGCCAGGCCTGATCGCCAGCGGCGCCGAGGGCGCCCTGCTGCACGACGACGCACCATGGAGCAGCCCGTCGCCGGCCGGCAGCGAATGGGCGCCATGGTTGGCCGCATATGGCCGCCCGTACGGTAGCGGCGCTGGCGAGCGCCACTTCAACCAGGCGCAGCTGGCCTACCGCAGCGCGCAGGCCGGTGACGGCGTGGCGCTGGGCCGCCAGCTGCTGGTGGCGCGCTACCTACAGGATGGCAGCCTGTGCCGGCTGGACGAACAGCCGCCGCTGCTCTTGGGCTACTACGCGCTGTACCCGGTAAGCGGTAGCGCGGCGGCGCAGACGCTGGCGGACTGGCTGTGCGGCGAGATGCAGCAGCAGTGATTGTGGAGTGCAGGGCCGCTGCGCAAGGAGGATGTGAGTGTGTGGCCAAGGTTGGCCGCAATGAGATAAGCAAGGGCAAGCCAAGTGGCTTGCTCTTTTGCTATTGTGCAGGTGATATGATGAAATATGCTGAATGGCCGAATCAGGATTTTATTGAGAAAGCAGACGCCGCGTGATGCAGAAGGTTGGTTGATTCATGTGATTGAAGGGGGCATGTGTACTGGCCATATATATGTTCTATTTAGCTGTTGCTGATATTGTTTTTTTAAATATTGACATTGATTGATTTTTGAAAGGATATTTTTGTGGAAATATTGTATGAAATAATACAGGAAAACCCAAATTTTTATGTGTGGGCATTTTCTATTGTCAATATTTTTTGGGGGTTATTTTTATATTTTAACAAACAGCGGCATGATCGTGAACTGGAGGGTTTAAAAAATTCGCTGAAATTAGATTCTGATAGACGTTTAAGGGTTTTTGAACTGAAGGCAGGTCAGTATGAAACCTACGTGTCGAGTCTTGACGCATTTGGCAAGAAGAGCCAGTCGGACTTGCCGGGACGTATGAAGCCAATTTTTGATGAATATCTATCTGATTATTTGTCTGCTGCAATAGCGGGTGATAAGCAAAGAGAAAATGAAGTAATTTCTTGGTTCTCTTCTAAAATTTCTGCGATAACAAATGATATTGCAGAGGATTATATTAAAATTCAGGCTGAGTCCAATAGGCTTAAGTTGACTGCTACTGATGAAATGGTGCAAGAATTTTAATTCTTGGAGAGTTTGATTAATAAATCAATGGATGAGTCAGTGAGCTTTATGCGGGAATTCACGCAAATAATTTTGCAGGAAGATTTTGAAAAAGCAGAGTGCTTTAGACAGAAAGCTACTTTGATGAGTGATGAAATCAAAAATTCTTCAAAGAGACTGCTGACTCATATGCGGGAAGATTTAAAAAAAATCTAAACCGGTACAGTAGCGCACTTGGCTAGGGCATTTACCTGGTACTGAGCCTTGCATGCAGGTCGGCGCCGCGCTTACCCGCCCCGGCCTTGACCGGGGAGAAGGACAAAACAAGGTTGGCCGCAAGCCGTTACCGGCTTGCGGCCAACCTTTTTTGCTATTGAGCGTTTGTGAAATCACTCCGCCAGCAGCGGCAAAAACACTTCGTCCGGCAGGCCATTGCCGCCGGTGGTCCACACCACCGGAATGACACTGCCCGGCCACTGCCCGCTGGCCTGCGCATGCGCCACGAAGCCGGCGGCGGCGGACGGCTCCAGCCGCAGGCCGTGCTGCTGCCACTGGTGGCGCACTTCCGCCAGCAGGCTGGCGTCGCTCACGGTAATCACCGCGTCGATCAGCTGCTGCACGATACCGGCCACGGTGGCCGAGGCGCGCGGCACCGCCAGGCCATCGGCCACGGTGTGGTTGTCGAGGCCGATGTCGTATACCGATAGCGCGTCGTCGCCACTGGCGAGACGCAGCAGGAAGCAGGGCGAGGCCACCGGTTCCACCAGCACGCATTGCACCGCGTCGCCGAACAGGCACTTCAGGCCGAAGGCCACGCCACCGGGCGCGCCACCCACGCCGCAGGGCAGGTATACGCGCAGCGGCTGTGCCGGGGTTGGCCGCAGGCCGGCAGCGGCCAGCTGCGGCGCCAGGTCCCACGCTGCTGCGGCGTAGCCGAAGAACAGCAGCAGCGAGCTTTCGTCGTCGATGAAATAGGCTTGCGGGTCGGCGGCAGCAATGTCGCGCGCGGCGGCCACCGCCAGTGCGTAGTCGCCCTGGTGCTCCACCACGCTGGCGCCCAGCGCGCGCAACCGCTGCTTTTTCCATTCCTTGGCGTCGTGCGACATATGCACCTCCACCTGCAGGCCCAGCGCGCGTGCCATCACGCCGACGCTGTAGCCCAGGTTGCCGGTGCTGCCCACCAGGATGCGGTGCTGCGCGAACAGCACCCGTGCCGGCGACTCGGCCAGCACGGTGTAGCTGCTGCCGGGCGGCAGTAGACCGGCGGCCTGCGCCAGTTCTTCGGCATGGCACAGCACTTCATACACGCCGCCGCGCGCCTTGATGCAGGCGGTAATCGGCAGCGCGTGGTCAGCCTTCACCCACAAGGCGTGGCCGTCGGCGTCGGTTTGCGCCAGCAATGGCGAGTCGATGCGGCCATCGGCAGCGACGCTGTCCGGAAACAGCCGCGCCAGCAGCGGGGCAAAGCGTTGCCAGCGGGCAATGGCTGCCTCGATGTCGGCGCGGCAGTAGCGGCTGGCGGCCAGCGCAGCGGCGGCAGGTTGCAGGGAAGGGTTGTGCCACAGCAGTGGCTGCGCCTGGCGCAGGACGGCGGGCAGGGTATCGAGAGGGAACATGGCGCTTTCCGGTCAGAACATGGCTGGCAGTGTGAGCGCGCGCGCTGGCGGCGACAAGCCAGCATTACTGCGCGGGCTGATTAGCTGGGCTAATGGCTTGCGCCGCCAGCCACGCCCGTTTCTGCGCCGCGCTCATCGCCTTTACCGCCAGCTCGGCGCGCAGCGCTGCCCCCTTGTCGGCAAATTCCAGCACCAGCGCGATGCGCTCGGGCGGAAAGCTGCGGGTGTAGCGCGCGCCCTTGCCGGCGACATGGGCGGCGTAGCGCTTTTCCACATTGTTGCTGATGCCGGTGTACAGGCTGCCGCCGCGGCATTCCAGCAGGTACAGGTACCAGCTCATGGCGTGAAAGGTTGGCCGCAAGGCGTGCGGCCAACGTGTTGCAGTGTAGGGATCACTCGGCCAGCGCCTGCTGCAGGTCGGCGATGATGTCGCGGATGTCCTCGATGCCCACCGAGCAGCGCACCAGCCCGGCGGGAATGCCCAGCGCGATGCGTTCCGCCTCGCTGCATTCCACGTGGCTGGTGGTGCTGGGTACGCCCAGCAGGGTGTCCACCGTGCCCAGGGTGGCGGCGCGGATCAATAGCTGGCAGCGCGACAGCAGCCGGCGCACCGCGGCATCGCCGCCGGTCAGCTCGAAGCTGAGCACGCCGCCGAAACCCTGCATCTGCGCGCGGGCGATGGCGTGCTGCGGGTGATCCGGCAGGCCGGGGTAGTTCACCTGCCGCACCGCCGGCTGCTGCTGCAGCCATTGCGCCAGTGCCAGCGCGTTGTCGTTGTGCTGGCGCATGCGCAGCGCCAGGGTCTTGATGCCGCGCAGGATCAGGAACGCGCTCATCGGGTCCAGGCAGGCGCCGTGGATTTCGCGGTAATGGCGGATGCGCTCGGTCAGCGCCTGGCTGCCGCAGACGATGCCGCCCATGGCGTCGGCGTGGCCGCCGAGGAACTT
>CAMLGD010000229.1 GCA_946479405.1 uncultured Vogesella sp. | reverse complement strand
CCTGGATCATGCTGCTGATTTTCTGGACCGGCAGCTACTTCGCGCGCATGGATGGTCTGCAGGTCTTCCTGGTGCCGTTGGCCGCTATCGGGGTGCTGATGGCCGAGGTGTTGCCGATTCCGCATACCTTATATGAGATCAATAACCCGGCGTTCCTACTGCATCTGCTGGTGTCGCTGCTGGCGTACAGCCTGTTTGCCATCGGCGCATTGCTGGCGGTGCTGATGCTGCTACAGGAGCGGGCATTGCACGACCGGCGTTTTGCCTTGGCACGACGCATGCCGCCATTGCTGGTGCTGGAAAACCTGATGTTTCAAACCTTGGGTACCGGTTTCGTGTTACTGACCTGCAGCCTGGTCAGTGGCGTGTTCTTCGCGGAAGAGGTGTTTGGCCGCGCTGTGCCGTTGAGTCATAAGGTGGTATTCGCTTTCTTGTCCTGGCTGGTGTTTGGCGGGCTGTTGCTGGGCCGTAAGTTACATGGCTGGCGTGGCCGTATTGCGATTCGCTGGACGCTGGCCGGTTTTGCCTTGTTGTTATTTGGCTATATCGGTAGCAAAGTAGTACTGCAATTCTTTTTGCATAAGTTGTAGTGTTTTGTCATAGTGGTGTCTCCATTTTTTGTCATAAAGACGGGAGGGTTGGCCATGAAAAAGCTATTTGCCGCATTGTGTGTGCTGTTTGTAACGCTGTCGGCCTGGGCCGCAGTGAACGCTAATACCGCCACGGCGCAGCAGCTGGAGGCGCTTAACGGGATCGGCCCGGTCAAGGCCAAGGCCATTGTGGATTTCCGCACCAAGAATGGCCCATTCAAAACCTATGCCGATCTGGAAAAAGTGCCGGGCATCGGTCCGAAAACAC
The DNA here is from genome assembly GCA_946479405.1 of uncultured Vogesella sp. The sequence continues at coordinate 4,085 of CAMLGD010000229.1, read as the reverse complement.
TGGAGAAACTGAAAACGGAGCTGGTGGTTGGCGGCGGTGCCGTACCACCGGCGGCGCCGGCAAAAGCGGCGCCTACGGGGGCTGCCAAGGCGGCTCCGGCAACCCCGCCAGCGAAGAAGCCGTAAGCAACCGAACCCAAAAAAAGGCCCGACACTGTTGGGCCTTTTTATTTTTTGCCGAACAGCGCCAGAGCCAATTCACGCTGAGTGGCGTGCTCCACGATGGGTTCCGGGTAGTCACGACCCAACTGAAAGCCACTGGGGAGCAACTTGGCCTGCCACGGGGCATGAATGGACTTGTTGTCCAGTGCGGCCAACTCCGGCACATAGCGCCGGATGAACTTGCCTTCCGGGTCGAATTTCTCGGACTGGCTCACCGGGTTGAAAATACGGAAGTAGGGCTGCGCATCGCAGCCGGTAGAGGCAGCCCATTGCCAGCCACCATTGTTGGCCGCAAGGTCAAAGTCCAGTAGCTTTGCCGCGAAATAAGCTTCGCCACGGCGCCAGTCAATCAGGAGGTCCTTTACCAGAAAACTGGCCGTGACCATGCGCAGTCGGTTGTGCATGAAGCCACTTTGATTAAGCTGGCGCATGGCGGCATCCACGATGGGGTAGCCGGTATTGCCCTGGCACCAGGCATCGAACCAGCTGTCCTGACCGGGGAATACCAGTTGCCGGTACTCGGCTTTGAAGCTCTGCACGGCAACGGCAGGAAAGTGCCATAACAGCTGTTGATAGAATTCGCGCCAGATCAGCTCGTTCAACCAGCTTTCCGCTCCCTCGCCCTCTTCACTGATCGCCAGCCGGACGGCTTCTCGTATCGAAACGGTGCCAAAGCGCAGATGAGCGGACAGATAGGACACACCTTTTACCGCGGGATAATCGCGCATGACTTTGTAGTGCCTGATGCGACGGGCGAAGTCCTGTAGTAGTGCTTCCCCGCCTGAGCGGCCGGTTTGCAGTCGCAACTGCGGTTGCAAGGCTGCTGCAAAACCCAGTGTCGCAAGCGAGGGAAGCTCTTGTGCCTTGGAGGCTGGGGCCAGGGCACCGGCCGTTGGCGTCGGTAGCGCTTGAGCCAGCGCCGGAGTGAACAGCTGGCGCCATGCCCGCATATAGGGTGTAAAGACGGTATACGGCTTGTCCTGCTTGGTTAGTATTTCGTCCTGCTCGAAAATTACCTGATCTTTAAGGCTGCGTAGTTCACACCCCTGATGCTGTAGCTGTGCGGCAACTTTCGCATCACGCTCTTGGGCGTAAGGTTCGTAATCCCGGTTGCAGTACACCGCGTCGCAGCACAGTTCTACGGCCAACTGTGGAATCAATTGGACCGGGTCGCCCTGCAATACGCGCAGACTGCCGCCTTGCTCGCGCAGTGTGGTGTTCAGCTCCAGTAGTGCTGCATGGATGAATGCTACTCGCCTGTCGTCATGAGGGAGATGGTGCAGGATGTTGGTATCGAAAACAAAAACGCAGTGAGTGGTTTCGTGTTGCCGCAAAGCCTGTGAAAAGGCCGCATTGTCGCAGGCGCGCAAGTCGCGTCGAAACCACATCAGGCTGGCTGATTTCATTGTGGGAGGCTCGGAGTGTCGTTAGAAAGCAACGCTTTTTTAGGTGTTATGAGCATTGTTGTCTAGTGGCAACAATTGTATTTTTTTGAGAAAACTCAATTAATTCATGGTGTTGCTGTTTTTTTGTGTGCGGATGTTGAAGTGGCTATGAGTACGGGATTTGTTTTTTCGCAACGTCACGTTTATAGTCCGCCTCAGATACCGCCGGAATACCGGTGGTCTGGACAGCCCTACCGGAGCCAAGGTTTCGGATAAACCCACGGGCAAGATTCGTGATCTCTGAAAGGAACACACATGAAAAAGCTGATCGTTCTGGCTACCCTGGCTGCCCTGCCGGCAGCTGCAATGGCTGACGTTACTATCTCCGGTAACCTGGCTGTTGGCATCGTAAACACCAAAGAGTCTGGCAAAGGTTCTCTGAATACTGAAGACCGTACCAGTGGCGAAATCAAGTTCGCCGGCTCCGATGATCTGGGTAACGGTCTGAAAGCTATCTGGCAGATCGCTTCCCGTATCAACTTGGCTGACACTGGCGATGGCAACACTTTTGCTGGTCGTGATTCCTTCGTTGGTCTGGAAGGTGGCTTCGGTCGTCTGACCATGGGTAACATCTACCAAATGCCGACTTCCGGCGCGATGGCGATCTTCGAGAACGACTCCGCTACTTGGAAGTCCGATCTCTACGACCAGGGCGATCGTATTAACAACACCGTATCCTACAAGACTCCGTCCTTCGGCGGCTTCACTGCCACTGTTCAGCATTCCTTCGGTGCCACCACTACTGATGAAGCTAACAAAATGCACAGCCAAGCTGTGAGCCTGGCTTACGAAGGCGACGGCTTTACCGTGTCCTACGATGGTCGTCGTATCAAGACCGACGCCAACGGCGGCGACAAGCTGCAAAAGACTCTGCATGAGCTGAACGGTTCCGTAACCCTGAGCGATCTGACTCTGATGGCCGGCTATGCTCGTGGCAAGTCTGAAGATGCCGTTGACGGTGATACCAAGCGTAATGGTTGGGGCCTGGCAGCTTCGTACGCCTTTGGCAACTTCACTCCGAAAGTTGGCTTCTGGAAAGAAGGCGATGCTAAGGAAGATGGTGATCGTGTAAACGACGGCCACAAAGCCTTCGCCGTTGGTGTTGAATACGCACTGTCCAAGCGTACCCGCACTGGTGTAGAACTGGTTAAAGTTAACTATGACAGCGATACCAAGGCTGACATTCGTGAAGCTACCATCTACCTGGGCACCAAGTTCTAATTTGGTTGTTCTGGTTTGAAAAAGGCTGCCTTGGCAGCCTTTTTTTATTGCTGATGAAAGTTGGAAGGGCATTACCAAAGCTGAGTTAGCGGTTAATATGCCGCTATAACGGATAGCGGGATGCAATTCATGCAAGTGCCAGGGGGGCGTATGGAAAGTGTGGCCATTTCCGGCTTGAGTCGAGCGTTGGTTCAGAACGAGTTACTGCTGGCCAGTGATGCGGAGTCCATCATTAAGCTGGCGCAGAGTGGCGGTATCTCATTCGTTGAACAGCTGGTGCAAAGCAAGAAAATGTCGGCGCAAGAGGTGGCCTTATTTGCCTCGACTACTTTTGGTCTGCCTTTGTATGACCTGAGTAGACATAGTAGCGATACTATGCCGCGCGGCCTGCTGGATCAGGAATTCATCGCGACCAACCGTTTGTTGCCGCTGTTTCGCCGTGGCAACCGCCTGTATATCGCCATTTCCGATCCGACACAGAGCAGTGTGCTGCATGCGATTACCTTTAAGACCGGGCTGACGGTTGAGTGTGTTGTGGTTGAGGATGACAAGTTGGGGGCGCTGGTTGGCCGCCTGGCTGAGAATTCAATGGCCGTCATCAACAGCCTGGCGGCCGAAGAGTTTGGTGAACTGGAAATCGCCGATCCGGATGCCGAGCCAACAAGTGATGGCTTGCCCGATGTTGATGATGCCCCCGTGGTCCGGTTCGTTAACAAGCTGATGGTGGATGCGATCAATGGCGGGGCGTCGGATATTCACTTTGAACCGTATGAAAAGTTTTATCGTATCCGCTATCGTGTAGACGGCGTGCTGAAGGAAGTGGCTCAGCCGCCATTGGCGATCAAAGAAAAGCTGGCCTCTCGCATCAAAGTGGTGTCCAAGATGGACATCTCTGAACGCCGAGTACCGCAGGATGGTCGCTTGAAGCTGGTACTGTCCAAGCACAAGGCGGTGGACTTCCGGGTAAGCACGCTGCCTACGCTTTACGGCGAGAAGATCGTGATGCGTATTCTCGATTCTTCTGCCGCGTCACTGGACATTGAGCAGTTGGGCTTTGAGCCGGAACAAAAAGAGCTGCTGTTGCGGGCGATTGCCCGACCCTACGGTATGGTGCTGGTGACAGGGCCAACCGGTAGCGGCAAGACGGTGTCGCTGTATACCTGCCTGAATATTCTCAACAAGCCAGACAGCAATATTTCCACCGCGGAAGATCCGGTGGAAATCAACTTGCCGGGCATCAATCAGGTCAACGTGAATG